>NZ_BCQR01000060.1 GCF_001552175.1 Actinomadura kijaniata NBRC 14229 | reverse complement strand
CATCGGCGTCCTGGTCCACGCCGAGGGCGTCAACGGCCTGGTCCACCCGCAGGGCCACCAGTTCCCCACCGCCTGGGGGCAGGCGGCGAGCTGGGACCCGGCCATCAGCGGAATGGTCGGCGACACGGCGGGCCGGCAGGCCCGCTCGGCCGGCATCCATCTCCTCTTCTCCCCCGTGCTCGACCTCGCCCGCGATCCGCGGTGGGGCCGTGTCCACGAGACGTACGGCGAGGATCCGGAACTGGTCGCGCGGATGGGCATCGGCTTCATGCGCGGCGTCCAGGGCGATGACGGCGAGTCCGGCATCCTGGCGACCGGCAAGCATTTCCTGGGCTACGGCACCTCACTCGGCGCTCTCAACCAGGCCGCCACCCACCTCGGTCGACGGGAGCTCACCGACGTGCACGCCGAGCCGTTCCGGCGGGCGATCGCCGAGGTCGGCCTGTCGGTGGTGATGAACTCCTACAACGAGATCGACGGCATTCCCGCGGTCGCCAACGGCTGGCTCCTGAACGACCTGCTCCGCGGTCAGCTCGGCTTCACCGGCCTCGTCGTGAGCGACTACGACTCGATGGCGATGCTGTACAACACCTACCGCACCGCGCCGACCCCGGCTCATGCCGCCGCCCAGGCGTTGGGCGCCGGGGTCGACGTCGAACTGCCCAGCGCTCCGACGAGCAGCGGCCTGCGGACCGTGATCGAGGACGGGACCCTCGCGGAGGAGGTCCTCGACCGGGCCGTAACGCGCGTGCTGGAGGTCAAGGCCCGGCTCGGCCTCGTCCCGGGCGTCGGTCCGGCGCGACCGAGGACGGCGCCGAAGGCACCGGAGCCCGCTGAGGCACGGGATCGCGCACGTGTCGTCGCCGCGGCCGCCAGCACCCTGCTCGCCAACGACGGGATCCTGCCGCTGCGGCCCGGCGGCGCCAGGATCGCGGTCGTCGGGCCCGCCGCGACCGAGATCCGCATCCACTTCGGCTCCTACTCGTCCGTCGCCGACGCCGAGTTCCCGCTGGCCATCTACCGGATCGCCGCCAGTCAGGCACAGGGCTCACCCGAGGTGTTCCCGGACCTGTTCCAGACGAAGCTGCCCGGGATCGAGCCGGTCTTCGAGGAGGGGGCCCGCCGGCTGCATCCCGAGGCCGTCACGGTGCTCGACGCCATCCGCGCCATCGACCCCGGCGTGCGCCACCACGCCCTGGGCAGCCTCACCGCCGACAGCCCCGCCATCGACGCCGCCGCCGTCGAGGCCGCCGTCAGCGATGTGGACGTGGTGATCGCCGTTGTCGGGGAACGCACCGGCTGGGTGGGCAATCACACCGCGGGCGAGGGGCGGACGACCGCCAACCCCGTACTGCCGGGCGACCAGCCCGAGCTGGTCCAGGCGCTGCACGCCGCCGGCAAGCGCGTCGTCACCGTCGTCGTCTCCGGCCGTCCGCTGCTCCTGGAGGCCGTCCACGACGCCTCCGCGGCGATGCTGCTCGCGCCGCTGCTCGGCCCGGTCGCCGGAACGGTGATCGCCGACATCCTCTACGGCGTGAGCGAGCCGGGCGGTCGCACGCCTTCGACGTTCCCCCGTCACCTCGGGCAGCTGCCGATGTACCACGGACATCCCGTGGGCAGCGGCTACGACCATCCGACCATGCCCCGGCACGGCTACGTCGACCTGCGCGACAGCAGCCCGCTCTACCCGTTCGGTCACGGGCTGACCTACACCTCGTTCGCCACCTCGATCGAGACGGTGCGCGTCGAGGGCGACCATGTCCGCGTCCTCGCCACGGTGACGAACACCGGCCCGCGCGCCGGTACCGCCGTCGTCCAGCTGTACGCGCGCGATGAGGCGGCGACGATCGTGCGCCCCGTCCGGCAGCTCGTCGACTTCGCCCGGGCCCACCTGACCGCCGACGCGACGACCTCCCTCGAGTTCCTCGTCCCGCTCGGCCGCCTGGCCTACACATGGCCGGACGGCCGACGCGGGCTGGAAGCCGGCGACGTCACCTTCCTGCTCGGCCTGTCCAGCGCCGACATCCGCGACGAGGCGACGGTCGAGGTGCCCGCCCTCATACTCACCTGATCCCGGCACGCGGCCTCAGAATGATCAGTTGCCCCGGGCAACCTAGATCATCTGAGGCCGCGCCAGCTCGCGCCGAGAGAACACACCGGCCCTGCCCCGGCTCATGGGGTGAGACGAATCAGTGACGTGCCAGAGCGGACCACGTGGCGAAGAACGCTGGTTTCGGAACGTACCGATCGTCGAACATCAGCGGCTTCGCACCAGGGACCCAGGTATAGGCATGCTTGTCGGTGAATCCCCAGAAGCTGATGTCCCGCACTCCGGCCCTCAGTGCCTCGTCGACGAGGCGACCATAGATCTCGCCCTGCTGCTTGTACTCGGCGTGGTCGGGAAGGGGGGTCAGGTGGACGTCCATCTCCGTGATGGCGACCTCGAGTCCGAGCGCCTTGTAGGACTTCACGATGTCGGTGAGCACGCCGGCCTCGGGCGCGGAGTGGGTCTCGTGCATCTCGAGCCCGACCCCGCTGATGGGTACGCCCCTTCGCACCAGGTCGGCCACCAGGTCGTAAAGCTCCTGGCGCTTCGCCGGGTAGTACTCCACCAGCGACTCGTTGAGGAACAACTTCGCGTTGGGGTTCGCGGCGTGCGCGATGCGGAACGTCTCGGCGAGGTAGTCCGGGCCGAGAACCCTGTAGAAGTAGTTCTGATCGAGCCCCGTGCCGCCGAAGGTGGAGAGGACCTCGGTGGCGACGTCCCACCGGTCCATCTTTCCCGCGTAGCGGGTCATGATTGTTTTGAAGTGGGTGGTCATCGCGGCGCGCAGCCGGTCCGGATCCTGGATCTGCTCCAGCCAGGCCGGGTTGCAGCAGCCGGAGATGAGGCCGTGGCCCTTCACCGCCATGCGGTGCCGCTTCGCGAAGGCGACGAGCCGGTCGAGCTTCGTGAAATCGAAGACGCCCTGCTGCGGCTGGGTGAAGGACCACTTGAGCTCGTTCTCCGGCGACAGGCTGTTGAACTGCTGCGCGAGCACCTTCGCGAACCGGGGTTCATCGAGGTAGGCGGGATTGATCGCCCCGGAGCCGATGAGGATCCCCGACCTGGCCGCCCGCTCTCGCAGGCTGAGCACCGTGGCGTCCGCCGACGCGGCCGGCGCGAACGCGGTCGCGGCGAGCGCGAGCGCGGTGGCGGTCGCGAACGCGCCGATCCCTCGGAGCCCATGACGGCGGGGGGTTCCTGATCGAGTACGTCGGCGGCGGTGGACCGGTGGAGTCGAAGGAGTCGAGGGAGCCCGCGCGCCGTTCGGCGCCAGCGGATGTTTCCTCACCGTGCCTCCCGTGAAGGTGCATGATCCGACATGGATCCCGGCTGGGTGCGGAGAACGTAACACGAAATTTGTACACCTGCCACACTTTGGAATGGCCGGAGCGTGCCGGTCGACTTCACGGTCGCGCAGGCCCATCAGTACGCCCCCGGCGTCCCCGGCTGCGAGCCGTCCGTCACGGCTCTGGTCTTGGGAGCCATCCCAGTGATCGGGAGCCGGCGAACCTCCCGCAGCGTCGCTCGGCGCGGCTGTCGCCATCGCAGGCCCTGGAAAGAGAACGCCGTGCCGCCTGGCAACCGGGCCGTCATGCCCGGCCACGCACCCGTTGTGAGACAGGCCCCTACCGTGACGGCGGCAGGGGCCGGCGCTCATGGGCGCGGAGATGCCCGGCAGTCCTGTTCAACGGGTTCCCTCTCCGCGGGCGAGGGCGGCGCTGAAGTCGGCCTTCAGCTCGTCCGACGCGCCGGGGAGGTATCCCAGGACGGTGTTGAGGGACACGCCCGCGGCCTCGGGGGCGGTGCCGTCGATCGGGATGCCCGGGAAGTGCCTGGTGAACACCTCGCTCAGGGCGTGCCACACGGCCGGATCCTCGGCGAGCGTCCGGAGCGGGGTGTCCAGGGTGTACTCGGGACGGGAACCATGGCCGTCCGGCAGGTCGTACCGCCAGGAGTGGCTTCCGCCCGTCACGTCCACGACGAGGGAGCCGGGGTGCAGCGGGAGCACGACTTTCGCCTCGGTGCCGTCAGGGATCGTCACCTCGACGTTCATACACCGGCCGGTGATGCGCCAGGCCACCTCGACGCGGCCGTGCACCGTGTCGTGACGAACGGTCGCGTGGGTGAGACCGCCACCGGGCCGGGGGGCGATGCTCATCCTCCGGTATCCGGGGTCGACGGCGCCGAGTCCGCCGACCACGCGGTGCAGCCAGTCGGCGACGGCGCCGAAGGCGTAGTGGTTGAGCGAGGTCATGCCGGAGGGATTGATCGTTCCGTCGGGGCGGATGGCGTCCCAGCGCTCCCAGATCGTCGTCGCGCCCATGGTGACCGGGTACAGGAACGACGGGCAGCCGGTTTCCAACAGGAGCAGATACGCCTCCTCCAGGTGGCCGGTGTCGCTGAGCGCGTGCAGGACGAGCGGGGTCCCGGCGAAGCCGGTCGAGATCCGGTACCCGGCCTTGGCCACCAGCTCCGCCAGCAGGGCACCGGCCCGGACCTTCCGGTCGGCGTCGAGGATGTCGAAGGTGATCGCCAGGGCGTAGGCCGTCGCCGTCTCACCGGCGACCCGTCCCGCCGGGGTGACGTACTCGCGGCGGAACGCCTCACGCACCCGCTCCGCCAGAGCGGTGAAATGTGCGGCGTCCTCGTCCTCGCCGAGCACGGCAGAGATTTCGGCCATCTCCCGGGTGACCTTGCACAGGTACGCGGAGGCCACGAGGTGACGGTCGGTCTTACCGCCTGCGGCGTTGTCCATGGGGGCATCGGGGTCCAGCCAGTCCCCGAACTGGAACCCGCTGCTCCAGAGCCCGTTCTCGTCCAGCCGCTCCTCGACGTCGCGGACGAACATGGTCATCGACGCATAGCTCCGGCGCAGGATCTCGGCATCTCCGTACTCGCGGTACAGCGTCCAGGGCACGCTCACCGCCGCGTCGCTCCAGAGCGCGGTCGGCGGTGACGGCGTGGACAGCACGTCGGGCACCACCCACGGGACGTAGCCCTTCGCCCGCTGCTCGGCCGCCAGGTCGGCCAGCCAGGAGCCGAGCACGCCCCGGACGTCGTGCAGGAAGGCCGCGGTGGGCGCGAACCCGTTGAGGTCGCCGGTCCAGCCCAGCCGCTCGTCCCGCTGGGGGCAGTCGGTCGGCACGCCCACGAAGTTGCCCCGCATCGACCACACCACGTTGCCGTGCAGCTTGTCGACCAGCGGATGCGACGACTCGAACCAGCCGGTGCGCGGCATGTCGCTGTGCACGACCACGGCGGTGACGTCCTCCCGGTCCAGGACGCCGGGGTGGCCGTCCACCTGCACGTACCGGAAACCGTGGTAGGTGAACCTCGGCTCCCACACCTCCGTGGCTTCGCCGCGCAGGATGTAGCGATCGGTCGCCGCCGCGGTGCGCAGGGTCTCGGTGCCCAGTTCCCCCTCGACGAGGACTTCCGCATGGCGGAGCGTGACGGTGCGGCCGGCGTCCCCGGTGACCGTCAGCCGCACCCAGCCGGAGATGTTCTGGCCGAAGTCCACGATCGTCTTACCGCTCGGGCTGGTCGAGATGTCGACCGGCGGCAGTTCCTCGACGCGCCGGATGGGGGGCGCGGAGCCGAGGACGAGCGTCGTCGGATCCCAGTCGAACGGCTCCGCCGGCGACCAGGAAGCGTCGTCGAATCCGGGCCGGTTCCACCCGTCCGGTTCCAGGCGCGCGTCGTAGGTCTCGCCGTCGTACAGGCCGTTGACGAGCACCGCGCCGGTGCTGGTGGTGAAGCTCCGGTCCGTCCCGATGATCTCGGTGCGGTCGCCGTACTCCAGCTCGAGCTGGAGGAACAACGCGGGCCGGTCGGCGTAATGCTCGCGTTTGCCCTCCCAGCCGAGACGGCCGACCGCCCACCCCTCGCCGACGACCGCGCCCAGCGCGTTCGCCCCGGGTGCGATCAGCTCCGTGACGTCGTGGCGGCTGACACTGAGCCGGTGGCGGTAGGACGTCCAGCCCGGCGCCAGGACCTCGTCCCCCGCCCGGGTCCCGTTGACGTACGGCTCGACGATGCCGAGCGCCGTCGCGTAGAGCGTGGCCCGCCGCGGCTGCCCGTCGCTGACGAACTCGCGCCGGAAGTACGGCGCCGCGCCCCCCGGCTCGCCGGGTGCCGACGCCGCGATGAAGCCTGCCTGCCAGGCATGTGACATGGTGACACTCCTTGATGGTGAGCGGACGGACATCACGGCGCTCCCAGGACCCGATCATTTTGATCACCGCGGACGGGGCGTGGACGTCCGCTCGCACCGGAACCGGCCGTCGCCCGCGTCCGCCTCGACAGCACCCGGGCGCCTGGCTGGCGCGTGGGTGGCATGCGGCGGCCGGGGCACGCGCGGCCTCACTCGTCAGGTTTCGAGGGTCAGGGCACGAGGAAGCGCTCGTGGGGCGGGACCTCGGTGAGCGCGCCCACGATGCGCGCGGACGTGCGGCACCGGATGTCGGACGAACTCGCTCCGATCATGAGCTGCACCTCCCCGGGTTCCAGCACGAGCCGTCCGGTGCGGTCGACGAGGGCCAGGGCGTTGACGGGGGCGGTCATGCGTACCCGGCGCGAGGCGCCGGCCGCGACGGCGACGCGGGTGAAGGCGAGGAGTTGCCGCGCGGGCCGGGTCGTGGAGGCGAGGACGTCTCGCGCGTAGAGCTGGACGACCTCCTCACCGTCGCGGTCGCCGGTGTTGGTGATGGTGACGGTCAGTTCGACGGCGTCTCCGGCTCGGAGTTCCGCCGTGGCCAGTTCGATGTCGCCGTATTCGAAATCGGTGTAGGTCAGGCCGTGGCCGAAGCAGAACAGCGGGCGGGCGGATCCGTCGATGTAGCCCGCGGCGTCCGCGCCGCCGAGGCGGTCGTATCCGCTGCCGGCGCGCGCGCCGTGGAAGACGGGGATCTGGCCCATCGACGCGGGGAAGGACACGGGGAGACGGCCGCTCGGTGACGTCCTGCCGGTGATGATGTCGGCGATCGCCTCCCCGGCGGCGGGGCCGAGCAGCGGCGCCCACAGCACGGCGGCGGAACGCTCGGCGATCCGGCCGAGCAGGAGCGGGCGGCCGCTGACGACGACGGCGACGACGGGAGTCCCGGTGGCCGCGGCCGCCTCGATGAGGCGTTCCTGGTCGCCGGGCAGGCACAGCTCCTGGCGGTCGTACCCCTCTCCGGCGGTGATGCCGCCGACCCAGCCTGTGCGTTCTCCGACCACGACGACGGCGACGTCGGCCTGGACGGCGGCCTCAGCGGCCCGGTCGGCGTCCTCGGTGGAGGTGCCTTCCGGGCCGCCCGCCGCGGTGACGACCACGTCGGCGTCCGGCAGGGCCTCCTGGAGGGCCTGGGCGACGGAGCGGGATTCGGGCTCGGCCTCGCGGGCCATCTCCTCGAACCGGGTGGGGAATCCCGGGGTGGGGATGAGCCGCATGCCCATGGCGTCGTCCAGTCCGGCGCTCGCCGGATCATCGCCTTCACCGCCGACGGCGGTCGGGGCATCCGCGGCGATGTCGCCGGCCGCCGTCAGGTCGGCGATCAGCGTCTGGAGTTCGGCGACGGAGGTGTTGAGTTCGGCGGCGGCGACGCCGGAGTATCCGCCGTAGTGGATGCGCACCTCGGTGGCGGGCCCGCCGATCACCGCGATGCGGCGCGTCGTCGGTGCCAGCGGGAGTGCGCCGTCGTTGGTGAGCAGAACCGCGGCCTGTCCGGCCATGGCGCGCGAGGTCGCACGGTCGGCGTCGCGGTCCGGAACCGGGGCGCTCCACCCGGGATGGACGGTGACGCCGAGCAGATCGTCCAGGAGCCCGAGGCGTTCCTTGAGCTCCAGGCAGCGTCGGGTGGCGCGGTCGAGAAGGGCGACGTCCAGCTCGCCGCCGCGAACCAGTTCCGGCAGGTGCGCGTAGCCGCGGGCGTCGGGGAACTCGATGTCGAGCCCGGCCTCGATGGCGAGACGCGCGCCCTCGGGGAAGCCGTCCACGAGGCGGGTGCGCGAGAGCAGATGGTCGATCGAGCCGTAGTCGCTGACCACCGCGCCGTCGAAGCCGAGTTCGTCGCGCAGCAGCGCGGTGAGGATGTCGGGGTCGGCGACGACGGGAACACCGTCGATCTCGGAGTAGGAGTTCATGACCGTCGCGATCCCGGCCTCGCGGATGACCGCCTCGAAGGGACGGGAGTATTCCTCACGCAGCGTCCGTCGCCCGAGGTGCACCGCGGCAAGGTTCATGCCGGCCTGCGAGACCGAATAGCCCAGGAAGTGCTTCGCGCAGGCCGCCACACCACCGCGCAGGTCCTCGCCCTGCAGGCCGCGGACGAACGCGACCCCCATCGCGGCGGACAGATCGGGGTCTTCGCCGAAGGTCTCATGGACCCGGCCCCATCGCGGGTCGCGGGCCAGATCCAGCACCGGGGACAACGCGTGGCGCACGCCCGCCGAGAGCAGGTGCTCCCGGGTGAGCTCGGCCATCTTCCGGATCAGCGCCGGATTCCAGGTCGCGGCCTGCGCGACAGCGGTGGGGTAGGCCGGAGCTCCGGGGATGACGGCGCCGTTGAGGGCTTCGAGGTGGACGAGCGCGGGGATCGGGATGCGGCTGGTTTCGGCGAGCGCCTTCTGCAGCGTCGAGATGAAATCCGCCATCGCGTCGAGATCGGGGCACAGCGTCCAGCCCAGGCCCAGGTGACCCATCCCGTCCGGAGCCAGATCGATGAGGCATCCGGCGAGCGCGGTCCGGAGGTCCTGGCCCTTTTGGGAAGCGGCGTCCAGCCTGGGGCCGAGTTCGGACGCACTCGGTCCGCTCAGCTGCGCGGCCTTCTCCTCCAGGGTGAGCTCGTTCAGCAGGTCATCGACAGACTTCATGACAGGTCCTTGAGGTGAGGAGAAGGGCGGGAAGCCGTCCGGGGACCGTGCTGCAGCGCAGACCGTGCGGGCCGTCCGCCTGATTTAACGTAACTATTACGCTAAACACCGCCCGGATTCAAGATCCGTCGTCCCCGACCGGCGGGCATCGGCCGGTGGGCGACCCCTGTTCGACTATCCTTGAGAGGCTCGCGGCAGGTCATCGAGCGGTGAGAGGGACGTCAGTGACTCGGTCATCACCAGGCGCGCCCCCGCGCGGCCGCGGCCGCCCGGCCCGGTTGTCCCGCGACGAGATCATCGACGCCGCCGTGGCGCTGGTCTACGGGGACCCGGGGAGGCCACTGACGATCAAGCGGGTGGCGGCCGCCGTCGGGTCGGCCCCCATGGCGCTGTACAGGTATTTCCCGGACCGCGACGACCTCCTCCAGGCAGTCGCGGACCGGGTGGTGGCGGGTATGCGGTTCGACCGGCCGGCCGGCGCGACCTGGCAGGAACAGCTGCGCGACTGGATGCTGACGAGCATGCGGCACCTGCGGCCGTATCCGCAGTTGCTGCCCTATATCGCCGCTCCCAGCAAGGCGAACTGGCTGCCGTCGCTCATCATGTTGACAGAGATGCTGCGGCCGCTGGCGCTCAGCGACGACGACCTGGCACTGGCGATCACGTTCATCAGCACGACGACCGTCGGCCATGCCACCCTGGCCTCCCGGGAGGCCCCGCCGGGCGAGCCCTATGCGGTCTTGCGCGAGGCGCTCCGCGAGGAAAACGAGGAGGACCGCGCTCGCGTGGTTCCGGTCCTCGACTCGATGCCCAGAGCTTATGAGCGCCTCTACGACATGGTCATCGACAGCACGATCGCCGCGGTCGAATCGTTGGGTGCCGGCTCGACGCCCGGTGCCGGCGGCGAGGCGACGCAGAGCCGCCCGGTGCCGTTGGCACCGATCTTCAGGCCCCCGACGTAGCGCCCAAGGTCGAGGCCCTACGGAACCGCGATCCCGCCCTTCATCGCGTCCCTGTTACACAAAACCTCTCCCCCGTCCTTCGCCTCGTCGAGATCCGATGGTCCGGGCGGCAGAGGATGCAACAGGCCGGGCGGAGTCCGCCCGGGTGGCGAACGGGGGCCGCTCCGCGCCGACGCCGATCCGTGGACGGTCGCCCCGATTCGGACGTGACAAGGGCTTGCACGGGCAAGTGAGACGCTCGTACCATTCGGCACACCAGAACTTGCGCGCGTAAGTGACGTCCTCGACCACGCCCCTCACCCGCGGAAGCGCCGTGAGGGCCCCGCCTCACGCCGGTCGCACGGCTGACGGCGGGACAGCGGATCGACGGATGCGAGAGCCGCCGCGGCCTCCGCCATGACCTTGAGCCTGTTGTTCGCGCATCCGCCCACGCCGATCCCGAGGAACGCCCGAAGGAGAGCAGCACCATGCCCAGGACCTTCCCTCAGAGCTTCCTCTGGGGTGCGGCGACCGCCGCGCACCAGATCGAAGGAAACAACCTCAACAACGACTGGTGGCAGCTAGAGCACACCGCCGCCGAGTACGGCGTCCAGTTCAGCGGCGACGCCGTCGACAGCTACCACCGGTACGAGGAGGACATGACCCTCCTGGCGGACGCCGGCCTCAACGCCTACCGCTTCAGCATCGAATGGTCGCGGATCGAGCCGAGCCCCGGAAGGTTCTCCCGAGCGGAACTGGCGCACTATCGCCGCATGATCGACACTGCGAGGCGGATGGGCCTCGCCCCTGTCGTCACCTTGCATCACTTCACTCACCCCATCTGGTTCGGGGAGAACGGGGCATGGCTCGCCAAGGACGCCGTCGAGGTCTTCACCCGTTATGTCGAGCAGGCGTGCACGATCCTCGACGGGGTCGAGTGGGTGTGCACCATCAACGAACCGAACATCGTCGCGGTGAACCACGGGCAGCAGCGGCGGATCGCCGAAGGCAAGGAGTACCAGTTCGTCGGCGCCCAGCCTGACGCCGAGATCGGCGAGGCCCTCATCGCCGCCCACCGCGCCGCCGCGCCGCTGGTTCGCGAGGCGACCGGCGCGAAAGTCGGATGGACCGTGGCCAACCAGGCGCTCCTCCCCGCGCCGGGCGCCGAGGCCAGGCACGCCGAGGTGCAGCACCTGTGGGAGGACATGTACCTTGAGCCCGCACGCGACGACGACTTCGTCGGCGTGCAGTCCTACACCAGCCAGATGGTCACTGAGGACGGCGTCGTCCCGCACCCCGAGCACCCCGACAACACCCTGATGGGTTGGGCTTACCGGCCCGACGCGCTCGGCATCGCCCTGCGCCACACCCATGACGTCGTCGGCGACGTCCCGATCCTCGTCACCGAGAACGGCATCGCCACCGCCGACGACGACCGACGCGTCGCGTACACGACCGCAGCGCTGAACGGCCTGCTCGACGCCGTCGAGGACGGCATTGACGTGCGGGCCTATCTGCACTGGAGCCTGCTGGACAATTTCGAGTGGGGGCGCTGGGAGCCGACCTTCGGGCTCGTCGCGGTCGACCGGACCACATTCGAACGCCACCCGAAACCCAGCCTCGCATGGCTCGGGCAGGTCGCGAAGGCGAACGCCATCTGATCGGGGCGGCGAGGTGCGAACCATCGGTCACGCGCGTGCCCGGGGCCGCGACGGTGTCGACCGCTCCTGCGAAGCCACTGTCCGCTGCGCCGACGGCGTACGCGCACGGATCGCCCCGATGTGGTCATGAGATCTGCTCGGGATGAGCCTCCAGATCCGCGGGGAACCCGCGGACCTCCGCGCCTCCTGACCGCACCACGCCCAGGAGCGCTACAAGGCCGCCGAGCCCAAGCCGCGCCCATGACGCACCGCCCCATGGCGACTTAGGAGAGGTACAGGTTGACGACAACGCCCATCATTGCGGGGTTCTATCCCGACCCGTCCATCTGCCGAGCGGGAGACACCTACTATCTGGCGAACTCCAGCTTCGAGTACCTGCCCGGAGTTCCCATCCACCAGAGCACGGACCTGACCACGTGGACGCCGGTCACGAACGCGCTGCAACGGCCCGACCAGCTCAACCTCGGCATGGCGCCGCCGAGCACCGGTGTGTACGCCCCCACGCTTCGGTACCACGGCGGGAAGTTCTGGCTCGTCACGACGAATGTGGTCGAGTTCCATCGGGGCCAGTTGATCGTGTCCGCCGACGATCCGGCCGGGCCGTGGTCGCCCGCCGTCCACGTTGAGGGCGCCGTCGGCATCGACCCGGACCTCGCCTGGGACGAGACCGGGACGTGCCATCTGACGTGGGCGTCCGCGCTCCCGGACCGGCACGGCATCGCCAGTGCGCCCATCGATCTCGAGACGGGCGCGCTCCTGTCTCCCCCGCGACTGCTCTGGCCGGGCACCGGGCTGGCCTATCCGGAAGGCCCGCACCTCTACCGGCGGGACGGGTGGTGGTACCTCATGCTCGCCGAGGGCGGCACGGAGCGCGGCCATGTGGTCACCATCGCACGGTCGCCTTCGCTGGACGAGCCGTTCGAGGCCGCACCGGCGAACCCCGTCCTCACTCATCGCAGCACCGGCCACCCCGTCCAGAACACCGGCCATGCCGACCTCGTCGAACTGACCGATGGCTCATGGGCGATGGTGTATCTCGGCGTCCGCCCGCGTGGTCAGACCCCGATGTTCCACACCAACGGACGGGAGACCTTCATCGCGGGCGTGGAATGGATCGACGGCTGGCCCGTCGTTGACGAGGAGCGCTTCGAGGCGACTCCGCGGGACCACTCCTTCGTCGATCGATTCGAGACCGCCGACCTCGACGACCGCTGGATCTCCCCCAATCGCCACCCTGGAACGTTCGCCCGGCACGAGGCGGCCGGCCGGCTGGTCCTCACCGCACCCTCGGACCAGGCGCCGCGGCCGATGCTGGTCGCGCGCGCACGCGACCTCGAATGGACCGCCGAGGCTCGCCTCGACACATCCGCCGGCACCGGCCGGTTCCTCGTGCGCATCGATCGGGATCACTGGTACGGGTTGACCGCGAGCGCCGAGCATGTCGAGGCGAGCGTGGTGATCGGACCGGCCGGCACGACTCTCGCCCGGGTCACCGTGCCTTCTGGCCAGGAGGTGACGCTGCGCATCTCGGCTCGCGAACCCGAGGTGACTCCGCCCATCCCGCGGCACGAGCCCGACATCATCGAGCTGTCGGTCGTGGCTCCCGACGGGACGTCGCAGGTGCTCGGAACGGTCGACGGACGCTATCTGTCGACGGAGGTGGCCGGTGGGTTCACCGGTCGCACGTTCGGCGTCGAGCCCGTCGAGGGAAGCATTGCGGTGCAGGAAATCTCGTACCACCCCCATCCACCGGCCGCCGGCCGGTCCGGTGCGCTCACGCCTGACGCGGGCCAGGGCGCGGAAGACACCGGAGGTCTCCAGCCCTGACCGGGGTCAGCCGTCACTCAAGGGCGATGCGGCGGTCAGGAGGACGGTTCGAGAACGACCACCGGGATGTCGCGATCGGTCTTCCGGCGGTACTCGTCGTAGTCGGGCCAGACCTCTACGGCCATGGCCCACCATTTCTCGCGTTCCTCGCCCTCGACGCGGCGCGCGACGTAGTCGCGCACGACTGCGCCGTCCTGCAAGGAGACGTGCGGGTCGGCCATGATGTTGTGGTACCAGGAGGGATGGGTGGGGGCACCGCCCTGGGAGGCGACGACGGCGTAGCGGGTGCCGTCGGTGACCCGCATCAGCGGAGTTTTCCTGATCTTCCCAGACTTCGCGCCCCTGGTCGTGAGGATGATGACGGGCTTGCCCCGCAGGGTGCCGCCTTCCACGCCGTCGCTGCGCTCATACAGCTCCACCTGCTCGGCGACCGGGGCGTAGGGGCTCGGTCCGTACTCTTCTGGCAGTGGCATTCCAGCTCCTGGTGTTCTGGCGATGACCGGTGGGAATCGCAGCCGCGTCGCCTCATCGCCCGGTGGATTCCCGGGGGACGACGCGGGCGTGGAGGTCGGGGGCGACCTCCGGCAGCGGCTCGTCCCGCGCGGTGCGGAGGGCGAGGTCGGCCAGGTGGCGCCCCAGCCCGACGCTGTCGATGCCCACGCTGGACAGGGACGGGTAGAGCATGCCCGCCAGCGGGGTGTCGTCATGCCCGATGACGGCCAGGTCCGCGGGTACGGACAGGCCGGCGCGCAGCGCGGCGGCGACGATCATCGCGGCGATGTCGTCGTTGAAGGCGGCGACGCCGGTGACGCCCTCGTGGTGCCATGCCCGTACGGCTTCGGCGATGCTGTCGTCGCCGTGCTCCACTGGCCGGATGTCCAGGACGTCGAGGCCGAGCCGGTCTGCGGCCTGCCGCGCCGCCGCCGCGCGCCCCTGCGACATCAGTGCGACGCGCCGGTCGCCGCTCGCCGCGAAACCGACTCTGCGGTGGCCTCGCTCGTGCAGGTGCTCGATCTGCAGGCGGGTGCCCGCGGTGAGCGTGGGGGAGGCCAGGAAGGAGCGCTGCCGCCGGGGCGCGGGCAGGATCCTGGTGATGCCGCTGGCGCGCATGGAGGCGCGCTCGGCGTCGGTGATGGGCGTCCAGGCGATGACGACGTCGGGGTTGAGCGACTCCCAGAGCGGCCGGGCGTGCCCGCCCTCGTGCCTGGTGTGGGTCACCAGGGAGTAGCCGGCGTCGTCGAGCACCTGGGAGGCCGTCTCCAGGTTCCGGCGCAGGCCGTACTCCAGAGGCCAGTCCGGCAGCACCAACAGGATGATCATGCTGCGGCCGCTGGCGAGGGCCTGGGCCGCCCGGTGCGGCCGGTAGCCCAGGCGCTCGGCCTCGGCCAGGACCCGCTCGCGGGTGGCGGCGGGGATGGTCTGGCCCGGGGTGTTGTTGAGCACATATCCCACGGTGGCGCGGGACAGTCCCAGCGCTCGGGCGACGTCCGCCGCGGTGACACGCTTTGTTCGCTCAGCCACTGAATCTCCACCCCGGGACCGCTCGCATGGCTTGCGCGCGCAAGCAATCTCACTATCTCACAGAGTGACCGACGGCGGCGGTGACGCCGCCGTGCTGGAGGTCCCCTTTCGCGTGTCAGCGGCCTGCTTCGGTGAGCGTCAGCCGCCATCGCCAGGCGTGTTCACTGCGGGAAGGCCGATGGGCGGGCCGGGTGTCGGGGCCGAGGAAGCCGGTGCCGACGCCCCGGTGGGCGATGTCGAGGTGGACAATGGTCCTGCGGCTCGGCCGCAGCTCCCACCAGTGCGCGGCCGCCTCCAGCTCGCTCACCGTGTACCGGCTCACGTTCATGTGCAGCGGTGTGGCGTGACGGGTGCGGACGGTCCCGGCCGGGCCGGACAGCAGGAGTTCGGTGACCTCGCCTCGGGTGCCGTTCTCCTGCGGCCTCAGGTACGGCACGGCGAGTTCGTCGATGGGACTCTCCCACGCGCCGAGCAGGGCCGAGGCACGCCGGTCGGGGTAGTTCTCCCACGGCCCCAGCCCGACCCAGCGGGCCTGGTCGAAGCCGTCGGTGAGCTCGAACTCCATGCCCACGCGCAGACCGTCGCCGATGCCGTCGGGCAGGGTCACCTTCTCGTCGAGCAGGTAGTCCCCGCCGGCCAGCGGCGTGACGGTCCGGGTGTGCACGACCTCGTCGCCGAAGGCCGCGGCGTAACGGGTGATGACGACGGCTCCGTCGGTCTTGACGTCCAGCGGGGTGAGCTGGAAGAAACCCGAGCGGACGAAGCGGTTGTCCAGCGCGAACGCCGCGTCGTTGTCGGTGAGGGCTCGCCACAGGCAGAGCGCCGGGGGACGGCGCAGCAGCGGGTGGCGCGGCTCCCCGTCCATGCCGCCGATGCCGCGGGGCAGTCGCGGCACCGGACGGGGGAAGCGGACCTGGTGGACGCCGACCTCCGTCCCGGCCGGGGCCCACAGCGCGTCATGGCGGGTGCGCACGGTCACGGTGAGCGCCAGGGCCGTGCCCAGCCGCGCCCGGATCGCCTCGGGCAGGCTGATCGTGGCCTCCCGGCCCGGGGCGGCCGGCGGCGCCGGGAGCGTGACCGCGCCTGCGGGCCCGGCTTCGGTTTCCACCCGTAGCTCCAGGTCGTAGCCGCCGAGGTCGGCGAAGGTCTGCCGGTTGAGCAGCCGCAGCGTGCCGGTCCCGGCGTCCTCGGCTCCGGAGGTGATGCGAACCGGGCAGAACAGGCCGCGCGCCTCGTACAGCGCCGGCTTCGGGGTGAGGTCGGGGAAGACCAGGCCGTTGAGGAAGTCGACGCCGTCGTTGGGCTCGTCGCCGAAGTCGCCGCCGTAGCGGTGGCGGCCGTCGCCGTCGAGGTCGAGGGCGTGGTCCTTGAACTCCCAGATGAAGCCGCCCTGCAGGCCCGGCAGGTTCTCGAACAGCTCCCAGTAGTCGGCCAGGCCGCCGGTGCCATTGCCCTGGGAGTGGGCGTACTCGCACACGATGACCGGACGGTCGGCGCGCGGGTCGGCGGAGAACGCCTGGAGCGCCTCGAAGGAGGGATACATCGGGCACACCAGGTCGGTGGCGGCGTGCCCGGCGTGCCAGTCGTGCGCGATGGCGCCCTCGTAGTGCAGCGGCCGGGTCCCGTCGAAGCGGCGCACCCAGGCCGCGGCCGCGTCGTGGTTGGCCCCGTAGCCGGTCTCGTTGCCGAGCGACCAGACGATCACCGACGGGTGGTTGCGGTCGCGCAGCACCATCCGGGAGATCCGTTCCAGGAACTCCGGCAGGTAGCGCGGATCGTGGGCGAGGGTCGAGGTGAACGCGTGCCCTTCGATGTCGGCCTCGTCGACGACGTAGAAGCCGATCTCGTCGCACAGGTCGAGGAAGGCCGGGTCGTTGGGGTAGTGCGAGGTGCGGATCGCGTTGACGTTGAACCGCTTGAGCAGCGAGAGCTCGGCCAGCATGAGCTCCCGGGAGACGACCCGTCCGGTACGCGGGTCGACGTCGTGCCGGTTGACGCCCTGGATGAGGACGCGCCGGCCGTTGACCAGAAGGTCGCGTCCCTCGATCCGGACCCGGCGGAACCCGACCCGCAGCCGGGTCTCGTCGACGGCCTCGCCCTCCGGGGACAGCAGCCGCACGCGCAGATCCTCCAGGTGCGGGGTCTCCGCCGTCCACGGGTCGACGTCGAGGCCGTCCAGGACGAACGCCGCGGTGCCCGCTGGCGCCTGCGGCCCCGTCATCCGTTTCATGAGGTCGGCGGCGGGGACGAGCTCCTCGGGGATGGGCGCCTGCGCCGCGTTCATGCTGAGCAGATCCATCACGCCGTCGGGAAGCCCGAGTGGTTCCGGCCGCGTCGACCGGTCACGATTCGGCCGCGGGAAGGAGGGCGCGGGAACGCGGGGGGTGACCGGTCGCGTCTCGGTGCGGCCGAGAACGTCGATCCGCACTGACCAGTCGACCTCGTCGAGATGGTCCAGTCCCGCGGTGGAGACGGTCACCTCCAGCCGTCCGCGGCCGGAGGCCGGCTCGTAGTCGGCGACCGTGGCCACATCGGTGAGCCGTACATCCGGCACGGTGTACAGGAAGACCGAGCGGGACAGCCCCGACTGCCACCACTGGTCCTGGTCCTCCAGATAGCTGGCGGCCGACCATTTGGTGACCGCGAGCTCAAGCGTGTTGGATCCGGCGACGAGTTCGCCGGTGACATCGAACTCCGCGGCCAGGTGCGAGTCGGTGCTGACCCCGACCTGTGCGCCGTTGAGCGAGACCGTCAACAGCCCCTCGGCGGCGCCCACATGCAGGATGGCCCTGCGCCCCGGCCGCGGGGACCAGTCGAACGTGCGCCGGTAGACGCCGACGGGGTTGTGGGCGGGGACCGCCGGCGGCACCTCCTGGAACGGCATCACGACGTTGGTGTAGTGCGGCCGGTCCTCGCGCTCGCGCATCGTCCACAGGCTCGGGACGGTGACGGTCTTCCAGGCGGCGCCGTCCGCTTCGTGCGGTGAGCGCCGGAGCTGGAAGTCCCACTCGCCGTCGAGATCGATGTCCGGGGTGCGGCGCAGCGCGTGCATAGGCAGGCGATTCACGGATTCCTCTTCACTGACGGGGCGGCGGACGGCCTTGACGTCGGCGGGACACTCAGCCTGACCGGCTGATCTCGATCAGCTCTTCGAGCCAGTCGGCCGGCAGGGCGTCGCCGGTGAAGGTGATCATTTGGCTCATCGGCACGCCGGCGGCCATTTTCAGCCAGTCGGGGTGCTGCGCGGCGATCTTCGCGTCCTCCTCCGTCATGTCCCGCATGCGTTCGCTCAGCCTCCGCATCAGGGCGGGCCCGGCGATCGGGTGGTCGAGCCAGTCCCCGAAGGTGGAGTCCATCGACAGCGGGGTGAGGCCCTTGTCACCGGTCAGGCTGATCGCCGCCTCGGCGAGGACGTGATGCGCGTCGGCGCCGATCTGGACGCGGTACTCCCCGGGGCCGACGACCCACCGGGAGGCGGTGATGTCGTAGTAGGCGAAGGATCGCCGGTCCAGGTCGAGGACGACCGTGCGGGACTCTCCCGGCTCCAGCGCGATCTTGGTGAAGGCCCGCAGCTCACGGGCGGGGCGGCGGACCTTCCCCGCGGTGGTGGCGACGTACACCTGCACCACGTGCTTGCCGGCGCGGGTGCCGGTGTTGGTCACGGTGACCGACACCCTGGCGGTGTCGTCCCCGGTCGGGGTCACGGTGAGCTCGTCAGTGCTGAAGGTGGTGTAGGACAGGCCGTGCCCGAACGGGTAACCCACCGGCCGGTCGGCGCTGGTGTAGTAGCGGTAGCCGACCATGACGCCCTCGCCGTACCGGACGTGCCCCGCCTCGCCGGGGAAGTTGAGGTAGCTCGGGTTGTCCTGCAGGCGCAGCGGGATCGTCTCCGCGAGATGCCCCGACGGGTTGACCACCCCGTACAGGACGTCCGCGAGCGCGCCGCCGCCGGCCTGGCCCAGGAGCGTGCCGTCGACGATCGCGTCCACCTCGTCGTGCCAGCCCTCCAGCGACATCACGCCGCCGTGGGAGAGCACCACGACCGTGCGGAGCGCGGCCCGCGCGACCGCATGGATCAGCTCCACCTGCTCCGCGGGCAACTCGATGCTCTCGCGGTCGTAGCCTTCGGACTCCTGGTTGTCGCTCAGCCCCGCGAAGACCACCGCCACCCGCGCGTTGGAGGCGACCCTGACCGCCTCCTCCCGCAGCGCTCCGGCGTCCCCCGAGCCGTCGGCCGTGAATCCCTGCGCGTGGGTCACCGACTGGCCGCGATCCGCGGCGTGCTTGGCGATCTCGTCCAGGGGCGTGTCCACCCGGGTGGGGTTGACGCGTGAGCTGCCGCCGCCCTGGAATCTCGGCGTGGTCGCGAACGCCCCGATCACGGCCACGGTGGTGACGTCCTCCAGCGGAAGCACATCGCCGTCGTTCTTGAGCAGCACCACGCAGTCGGCCGCCAGCGTCCGCGCCAGCGCGTGGCCACCGTCCACGTCCAGGTCACCGGTGGCCGGCGTGACCCGGTCGGCGAGTGCGACGATCCGCGCGACGGCCCGGTCGACCAGTGCCTCATCCAGCTCACCGGCCCGCACCACGGCCACGATCTGGGCGTCGGTCACCCCGCCGTCGCCGGGCATCCCCAGGTCCAGGCCTGCCGCCAGCGCCGCGACGCGGTCGTGCACCGCGCCCCAGTCCGAGATCACCGCACCGGCGAATCCCCACTCCTGGCGCAGCACCTCGGTCAGCAGCCACCGGTTCTCCGTCGCGTGGACACCGTTGATCTTGTTGTAGGAGGCCATCACGGTCGCCGGCCGCGCTTCGGTCACGATCCGCTCGAACGCCGGCAGGTAGATCTCCCGCAACGTCCGCTCGTCGACGTCCGCGCTGATCCGCGTCCGGTCGGTCTCCTGGTTGTTGGCCGCGAAGTGCTTGACCGACGCGCCCGGCCCCTCGCCCTGCAGTCCGCGCACGTGGGCCGCGCCGAGCACACCGGACAGCAGCGGGTCCTCCGAGTAGTACTCGAAGTTCCGCCCGCACAGCGGCGACCGCTTGATGTTCACGCCCGGTCCCAGCACCACGGTGACGCCCAGCGCCCGAGCCTCACGCCCGAGCGCGGCGCCCAGCGCGGCGGCCACCTCGGGATCCCAGCTCGCCCCCACCGCCACCGCCGGCGGGAAGCACGTCGCCGGCACACTGCCGTAGATGTCGGCGGTATCCGTCCGGTCTTCCAGGTAACGGAGACCGTGCGGGCCGTCGTAGAGCAGCACCTCCGGGAGTCCTGCGTCCGGCGGCGGCTCCGTCGACCACATGTCCCGCCCCGACAGCAGGGACGCCTTCTGCTCCAGCGACAGCGAGCCAAGGTCCAGCGAGGGCATGGCGAGGGATCCTTCCAAGGGTCGGGCCCGCGAACAGCCGACCGACCTGCGGCCGGACACGGGCGATGTGCGTGGCGAAGCGGTGCCGGCGGTCGACGCGACGGACCGTGCGGAATGCCCGTCTCGCGGAGAGATGGCGCCTCACCGTAGGCAGGTTCAACTTTCGCGCGCAAGTACTTGCGCGCGAAAGTTCCGGTGTCTACCGTACCGACAAGCTTGCGCGTGAAAGTGGCGCCGGTCACACACAGGTCGGTGATGAGGGCCGGCCTACCCAGCAGAAGCGGCGGCCGCGGTGCCGGCGGCGATCGACCACCCCTATCGGCCCCACCCCAGGAGACCCCACATGACCTCATCCGGAGACCTGCCCGGTTTGCCCATGGAGGCATCGTGACGACCCCGAACCCTGCCGCCGAGCCGCCGGAAGCCGCCGCCGAGGCCCTCCTCGCCGGCCGCGAGGAGCTCATCGGGAGCGCCGCGCCGCCGGAGGACCCGCCTCGAATCGGCGCCTGGACCATCACGGTCTACGCGCTGACGATGTTCGGCTTCCAGCTGACGTTGCTGCTGCCGGCTCTGTTCAGCCTCGCCTACAAAGTGCAGCTCATCGATCCGGCGAACAAGGACGCGAGCCTGGGTTTCGTCATCGGCCTCGGCGGGCTGTTCAGCCTCCTCGTGAGCCTGCCCGCGGGCGTGCTGAGCGACGGCACCCGGCTGGGATGGGGGCGCCGCAGGCCCTTCCTCGTGGCGGGCCTCGTGCTGTCGGCCCTCGGCGCGCTGATCATCGCCGTCGCCCCGACGGTCATGGTCATGCTGTTCGGCTATCTCGTCACGGGAGTGGCCACCGCCACGATCGGCACCGCCGTCAACCCGTTCCTCGCCGAACAGGTACCGGTGGAGCAGCGCGGAACGGTGGGGGCACTCAGCGGAGTGGCCGCCGCGTTCGCGGGCGTCGGGTCGACGCTGCTCGGCAGCTTCCTGACCGGAAGCATCTACCTGCTGTTCCTGACCCCGGTGGCCGTCCTCGGCGTCATGACGCTGCTGTACCTGCTGGTGGTCCCCGATCGGCCGGCACCCGAGGACGTGCGGGTCGGATCGGTCCTCGACGTGTTCAGGAACATGTGGTTCAACCCGCTCAGGCACCCCGACTTCGCGCTGGTCTGGGTCGGGAAATTCTGCCTGTCGTTCGGGTCCACGTTCTTCAGCACCTACCAGCTGTACCTCGTGCAGGACCGCTTGGGCTACGCCCCCGAGCAGGCGGGACGTCAGCTCGCGGCCGTCGGCGGGCTCAGCCTGCTGGCGCTGGTCGGCTGCTCGATCGCCGGTGGGACGCTCTCCGACCGGTTCAAGCGCCGCAAGCCGTTCATCTACCTCGCGACCGGGCTCATCGTGGCCGGTCTCGCGGTCGCCGCGAGCGCGTCCTCGATCCTGCTCTTCGCCGTCGGCGGGGTGCTGCTGTCGGCGGGCACCGGCGTGTTCACCTCGGTGGACCTCGCCCTCGCCTCGGAGGTCCTGCCCGAGAAGGACAAGGCGGGCAAGTACATGAGCATCTACTACCTCTCCTCCACCGTCGTGGGCGGCCTCGCCCCGCTGCTCGCCCCGGTGATCCTGGGGCTCGGCGATGGAGGGAGCTACGGCGTCCTGTTGTTGTCGGGCGCGATCCTCGGGCTCGGTGCGGCGTTGACCACGGCGAACATCCGCGGCGTGCGCTGATTCGGATTCCTTGCGGTCGGAATGCCCGTGACAGAGGAGCAGCAGCGCCCCGCCGCCCTTGACGGCATCACGCTGCGCCACACCGAGTACGGCACCGCGCACAGCGACGCAGCCGCGCGCCCAGGCCGTGCGCGCCGGGGTGCACCGGACCTGGCGGTGAGCACGGCCCTGCACGCGAAGTTCTAGCTGGGGCTGTTCGATCGGCCCTACACCGGCCTGGACGCGGTGCCGGAGACTCTCGACTCCGCGGAGACCCGCGGCCTCGCTCTCAGGATCGCCGAGCGGGCGGTCGTCCCACTCCGCAACGAGCCGGTCGACGGCGTTCCCGCCTTCCGCTCGCCCGGGCACCGCGACGATCGCGGTGAGCGGCCCGAACACCGACCACCTGCTGGGACAGCCGGGCAACTACAGCCATCCGGTGCTCGACAACATGACGAAGCGGTTCGCGTTCGCCGGAGGCCCGACGACCCGCGCGGACGAGGTCACCGAATTCGCCGGCTCGACGGGATCCGCGCCCAAGCCCACGGTGCGACGGTGCCATACGAGCCCGGATGTCCCACGCAGTACGAGGACCGCTCGGACATTCCCGCGGTCGCCGAAGCGGCGAGGTCCGTGGTCGTCGGAGACCAGGCGGGCATCAACGGTTTCGGCGCCGTCGGTGGGGGCCCGAACAACGTCACGTGCGAACTGCCCGGCGTTCAGCGAAGACCGGTCGGGCGGTACCGGCCACGGGCACGCCGACCGTCGTCGTACTGATCCACGGCCGGCCCCGCTCGCTGAGGTGGATGGCCGACTCCGTTCCTGCGATCGCGACGAGCCGGTTCAGCGGGGAGGAGGCCGGAAGCGCCGCCGTGCTCTTCGGTGACGTCAGCCCCGCCGGGCGGCTGCCCGTCTTGCTCCTCGATCTCGACGGTCACCTCAGGCCGGCGTTCAACTCCCTGGCCGCCCTGGGCCCCATTACGAACCCCGGCAGCAGCTCTTCTCCGACATCCACCACGCCGGACACGACCCGGCGCTCGAGCGCTGGCCCCGATCCGGCGAGGCATGAGAGCGGTCAGACCGAACTGAAAATGTAGCACTTGTACAGGTTTCGCTGTAGTGTCTGATGCCGTCCGCCAGTTCGAGGGGCGGGGAGCGGCCACCACGACGGCCGGCCACCGGACGGCGGGTGATCCGCAGGCTGTCACCTGGCCGACCGCATGGGTGCGCCCGCGCACGGAGAGAGATGACGGACATTCGAGTAACGACTGGCGGTCCCCAGCCGACCCGACCGTTTCCGCGACATGCGCCGGCATCGGTGCGTCAGCCCGGGTGCCCGGGGTTCTTACCCGACACACCTGGCGGCCGAACGATCGCGGGTACGGCAGCCAGCCCGACGACCTCCTGCTTGCCGCCAAGGTCGATACCGCAGGCGAACGTCGCTGCGGCGGGCGGACGCGTCGGAACGTCACCGAGAGCGAGCGACGGCCCGGGCGGGCAGGGCTTCGGCTCGCCCGTTCACGTGACCTCGAACTGCCGGACTCCGGGAACGCCCGGGACACCATGGACGTGCTGATGCGGCTCCGGCCGGATGGCGGTCGGGCATGCCGCCCTGGCCGGCGGCGACGCGGCCGAGCCCGCCCCGTATCCCGACCTTGGCGGTATTGAGGTGCTCCTCGCGCGGCTGCCGGTGTCGTATGAACCACTCCGCCGCCGACATCACTGGACCGAGAGTCACCGATGACAGCAACCGCACGTGAAGGAGCGAGTGTGACAAGCAGGAACGACTTCCCGCCGGGTTTCGTCTGGGGCGCCGCGACGGCGGCGTACCAGGTCGAGGGGGCAGTGACGGCGGACGGCCGCGGCCCGAGCATCTGGGACACCTACGCGCACACACCGGGCCGGATCGCCGACGGGAGCACCGGAGACGTCGCCGACGACCACTACCGGCTGTTCGCCGACGACATCAGGCTGCTGGCCGACCTCGGGTTGAAGGCCTACCGGTTCTCCATCGCGTGGCCGCGGATCATTCCCGAGGGCACGGGCCCGGCGAACCCCGCCGGACCCGCCTTCTACCGCCGACTCGCCGAGACCTGCCTGGAACACGGCGTGACGCCATACGCGACCCTCTACCACTGGGACCTCCCCCAATCACTTGAGGACGCCGGCGGGTGGATGGTGCGCGACACAGCCGAGCGGTTCCGTGACTACGCGGCGGTGACACACGATGCCCTGTCGGACGTGATCAAGCACTGGATGACGCTCAACGAGCCCTGGTGCTCGGCGCTCAACGGTTACGGCGACGGCGCCCTCGCGCCCGGCCGGCGCGAGGGTGCGAACGCGTTGAAGGCGGTGCATCACCTCCTGCTCGGTCACGGGATGGCGCTGGAGGCGATCCGATCGCCGGAAGGGTCGTACGGGATCGCGCTCAACCTCGCGCCGGTCCGCGCCGCGTCGGGCTCCCCCGCGGACCGTGAAGCCGCGCGAAGGGTGGACGGGCTACAGAACCGCCTGTTCCTTGAGCCTCTGCTGTTCGGCAAGTACCCCGCCGACGTCCTTGAGGACACCGGCATGGCGGCGTGGTTCGCGCAGCACGAGGACGACCTGCCGTTGATCTCGGCGCCGCTGGACTTCATGGGAGTGAACTACTACTTCCCAACGACCGTGGCCGCGCCGGAGGGACCGTTCTCGGATCCGAGCAAGCCCAGCGCTCAGCCGGGCAGCGAGAACGTGACCGCCGTCGACACCGGCCTCCCCCGCACGCATATGGGCTGGCCGGTCCAGGCGACCGGGCTACGCGACATCCTCGTCACCATCAACGGCCTGGCACCCGATCTGCCGCTGTACATCACGGAGAACGGGGCGGCCTTCCCCGATGCGCCGACCGCGGACGGGACGGTCGAGGACGACGAGCGGCAACGCTATCTGGAGCAGCACATCGAGGTCGTCCGACAGATCGTGGCCGAGGGCCTGCCGCTGAAGGGCTACTTCGTCTGGAGCCTGCTGGACAACTTCGAATGGGCCTGGGGCTTCAGTCGCCGCTTCGGAATCGTCTACGTGGACTACGCGACGCAGACTCGAACCGTCAAGAACAGCGGCCGCTGGTTGCAGCGGTTCCTCACCAGCGACGCGCCGTTCGACAGCTACACAGGGTAAACGCGAGGTTCTGCTCCTCGGCAGGAGAGGCTTCTGCCCCACCTCCGTCCTTCAGCACGTCCATGGTGTGGCCCGACGCGCGATGACCAGGGAGGATCCCGAAACACGGAGAGGCCGCATGACCTGCGGGAGCCGGACTGCGGATCATGCGGCCGGAGGTGCGAGGACGGGGTACCAGACACGGCTGATGCGGCAGCCGAATCCAAGAGCACCGGACATGCGTAGCCCGCCGGATGAGAACTCCGGCGGGCTGCACGTCCATGTCAGGCGGGGCGGAGGGCGAGCTTCGTCGTTTGGACGGTCAGATGGTCGGTGATGATCGTCTGGAGTTCGGCGATGTGAGCCTGGGCTCCGGCGAGTTCGCGTTCCAGGTCGGTGGTGTTGTTCTGGTCGTCCTGTGGCGCGGCTTGGGAGGCGCGGACCTTGTCGAGGGCGTCCGGGTACGCACCGGATTGGAGGGTTACACCCGGCACCGACGCCATCACGGCGTTCGGAAGCCGCGGAACGTCACCCGCTTTCGGACCTGGAAGCCCAGCCGTTCATAGACCGCGATCGCACCAACGTTGGCTGCGGCGACGTGGAGGAACGGGCGTTCGTCGCGAGCGGTGATACGTGCGGCCAGAGCACGCACCAGACGGGTGGCATGGCCTCGTCCGCGGACCTCGGGGGCGGTGCAGACCGCGCTGATCTCGGTCCATCCCGGCGGGCGGAGCCGCTCGCCCGCCATGGCCACCAACGTGCCGTTCTCGCGGATGCCCAGGTAGGTGCCCAGTTCGTGGGTGCGGGGCCAGAACGGTCCTGGTTGCGTTCGCGCGGCGAGCTCGAGCATCTCCGGAACATCGTCGACGCCCAGCTCGACCACTCCCGGGGCGGGCTCGGCGTCGGCGGGACCGATCATCTGGACGCCGTCGAGGGTGAAGACCGGCTCCCAGTCCGCCGGCGGGATCGCCGGGCAGCTGAACATGTCGGCGAGTTCACCACGGCCGAGCAGCCGGGCGAGGTCGGCCCACTCCGCGGGGTCCGGGTCGGCCGGCACCGCGGCGAAGGTCGCGACCTGCGGCGGGTAAACGGCCACCTGGCCGAGCCTGCGGGCCAGGTGGCGGTGATGGCCCCGGAGCGACTCACCGACCGGATCGTCGAGTGCGGCGGCGTCGCGGTCGCCCATGACGTGGTGCCTTTCATGTCGGGGGTCCTGGCCCGAACGCGAGCTTCGAGCCACGGTGGCCGAGCGCGACGGGCGACTCCACATAGTGCCCGAACCCACCGCGTCCTCGCCCCGGCGACCACCGCAGCCTTGGGCTGCGCTCCCTCCGGTTCGCCGACCGTCGTCTGCGGGCCGGTGCCGCGTCCAGGGGGCGAGAACCCGGGCTAACCCTCTTTCCGGTCGCCGACGCCGAGCCACTCGGACCAGAGGGTCAGCTCGTCGAGGATCTCCTTGACCGGGACGACGCCGATGCCGGGGCCGGTGGGCACGGTCAGGTGTCCGTCGGTGTAGTCGAGCGGCTCGGTGATGTCGGTGGCGAAGTAGCGTTCGGCGGCGCAGGTGTCGGCGGGGAGCGTGAAGCCGGGAAGAGCGGCCAGCGCGAGGTTGGCCGCCCGGCCGATGCCGCTTTCGAGCATGTCGCCGCACCAGACGGCCACCCCGTGGGCCTGGCAGAGGTCGTGGATACGGCGGGCTTCGAGGTAGCCGCCGACCCTGCCGGGCTTGACGTTGACGATGGCGGCGGCGCCGAGGGAGATGGCGGCCGCGGCGTGGGCGGCCGACCCGATCGACTCGTCCAGGCAGATCGGGGTCGTCAACCGCCGGGACAGCCGGGCGTGCCCGAGGAGGTCGCCGGGGGCCAGCGGTTGTTCGATCAGCACGAGCCCGAAGGCGTCGAGCCCGGCCAGATGCCGGGCGTCGGCCGGCGTGTAGGCGCCGTTGGCGTCCACCTGGAGCATCAGGTCGTCACCGAAGCGTTCGCGTACGGCGCGAACGGGCTCGACGTCCCATCCGGGCTCGATCTTGAGCTTGATCCGCGCGTAGCCTTCGGCGAGGTACCCGGCGACGGCGTCCAGCAGTTCCCGGACCGATCCCATGATCCCAACGGAGACACCGCAGGCGACGCGCTCCCGTACCGCCCCCAGGTACCGTCCCAGCGAGTCGCCGGAGGCGCGCAGTTCCGCGTCCAGAACCGCCGTTTCCAACGCCGCCTTGGCCATCGGATGCCCTCTGAACGGCGCGAGCGCCGGGGCGACCCCGTGCGCGTCCACGCTCGGCGGAAGCGCCGGTACCAGGAACCGCCGCAGAACGTCGGCCGCGCCGTCCACGTACTCGGCGCTGTATCGCGGCTCGGGCAGGGCCACGCACTCGCCCCAGCCTTCGGCGTCCGACGTCACCACCCTGACCAGCAGGACATCGCGGGCGGAGAACACCCCGACGGACGCGCGGAACGGCTCTTTCAGGGGCAACGCGACCTTGCGGATCTCGATCGCTTCGATCGTCACGGCGCCCCACCCCGCATATCGTTGACTCAGTCAAACATATGCGCCCACCCCAGCAGGAGCAAGGGGAAACGAACCCTGCCGTTCGAGCGGTCCGGCGTCACGGGGGCAGCGAGGAGCGCGCGACCGCCGACCGGAAGGCCGCTCTCAGCCAGGATGCCGCAGTCGTTGATGGGGATGCGGGATGCGTACATCACCGCTCCCTGGAGCACGAAGCCGACGCCGCCCTCCAGAGCCGAGCCCCACTTGCCTGACCCGGCGGAACGGCGGGCGGGGGGATTATCGCTGACCAGCACGAAGGACATGGCCGCGAGCAATGGGGAGGGGTGGCCTTCGCGTTGCGGCGTTCGTGACCGCAGTCGGGTGGATCGCGCCGGACCTGGGCGAGCGGCCATCATCCTCAGGACCGGGCGCCTCGGAAATCCGCTCGGCAGCACGCAGCAACACAGGACACAGTGGCCCCGTGAACGAACGAGGGCTGGACCGCGACGGAACGATCGCACGCGAAGGCGTGCTGGACCGCGTGCCCGCAGTGTTCGTCCCCGTCGTCGATGCGGCCCGCGCTCGTATCGCCGCAATGTTCGGCGGAACGCGCCTGCACAGCGCTTACCTCTACGGCAGCATCCCCCGTGGCACCGCCACCCCCGGGGTCTCCGACCTCGACCTCCAGCTCGCTCTCCACGACGAGCCCACCGAAGCCGACCGCGCCGACGCCCAGGTGATCGAGGATGTGCTCGACCGCGCGTTCCCGCAGATCGACGGCGTCGGGATCCTGCTGACCAGTACGCGGGTCCTGCTCAGCGACGTCGAACGTCACGACGGCGGGTTCTTCATCGCCTGCCTCTGCACCCCGTTGCTGGGCCCCGACCTGGCGGAACAACTGCCCCGGTACCGCCCCACGGCCCTGCTCGCGCGGGAGACCAACGGCGACCTCGCCCGTGTACTTCCACGCTGGCGTGCCAGAGCAGCCGAAGCCGCCACGGACGCCGATCGCCGGATCCTCAGCCGTTCGGTCGGCCGTCGCATCGTCCGCACGGGATTCACCCTGATCATGCCCCGATGGGGCGGCTGGACCAGCGACCTCGACCAGTCCGCCGAGCTGTTCGGCCGCTACTACCCCGAGCGCTTCGAGCAAATGCGTGCCGCCGCGGCCGTTGGTCGCGCGCCCTCGTCTGATCCGGTGGTGCTCGGAACGCTCATCAACGACCTCGGCCCTTGGCTGGCAGCCGAATACACAGCCGTGCACGGCGAGAAAACCCCGCGTCCCTGACCGGCAGGCCAGACCGCTCGCGGGCGCGCTCACGCCCGCCGTCGACGGGCATCTTCGACCTGGACAAATCGTGAAGGCGCCCAGGCATGACGCCCTCCGATCGGCAACCCCTACCTAGCGTAGGATCTCGTCCACCTTCAACGATCTCGACCTTCGGGGCTCTCTCGGAGGCCGGGCATCTCCGGCGGCGACGAGCAAGGTTGGCGATGGCGACGCACGAGCACCACTCCCCTGGGCACCACGCGCACGAGCGCGGCCCGGTGTCCTGGAGGACGGCCGCGCAGGCGACCGCGCACTGCCTCACCGGCTGCGCGATCGGCGAGGTGCTGGGAATGGTCATCGGAACGGCGCTGGGCCTGCACGACCTCGCGACCATCGCGCTGGCGGTGGTCCTGGCCTTCGTGTTCGGTTACGCGCTGACCATGCGCGGGGTCCTGCGCGCGGGGCTGTCCCTCCGGTCGGCGCTGAAGGTCGCGCTGGCGGCCGACACGGTGTCGATCCTCGTGATGGAGATCATCGACAACGGCATCATGCTCGTGGTGCCCGGCGCGATGGCCGCGGGCCTGACGAGCGCGCTGTTCTGGGGAGCGCTGGCGTTCGCGTTGCTCGTCGCGTTCCTGCTGACGACCCCGATCAACAAGTGGATGATCGGGCGGGGCAGGGGCCACGCGGTGGTGCACCAGTACCACCACTGAGTTCCCGCGGCGTCCGGGCGCGCCGACCACGCCCGGACGCCCGCCGCGCAGGCCACTGCCGTCCCGGCCCCGTTCTCACCTCATCAGGCGGCCGACGGCCGCCATCATCTCCTCCGCCATCGCCTCCGACTCGCCGTCGAGCGCTCCCCTGTGCATGCAGTGCCGCACGTGGTCGTCCAGCAGCCCGAGCGCCACCTTGTTCAGCGCGGCCTGGATGGCCGAGATCTGGGTGAGCACATCGATGCAGTAGCGGTCGTCCTCCACCATGGCCCCGACGCCGCGCACCTGGCCCTCGATCCTGCGCAGCCGTCCGCCCAGCTGCTCTTTCGTCGCGCTGTAGCCCCGTGACGGGGACTGCTTCTCCCTCTCCATGAAGCCACGGTACATAAACCCCCTAGGGGTATACCAGTGCGATGCGCCACTCCCTCGCATGACCCCAGAGGGCCCGAGGGGAGCCTGCATCCGCGATGAGACGCCGATCACAGTGCAACTTATACCCTACGGGGGTACTGTATACCGCCACGGACCCCGGAAGGAGACAGCAATGCCATCGTTGGACCGCATCGTGATCGTCGGTGCTTCGCTCGCGGGACTGCGCGCCGCCCAGGCCCTGCGCGAGGAGGGCTTCGCCGGCGACCTCACCCTGGTCGGCGCCGAGCCGCACCTGCCCTACAACCGTCCACCGCTGTCCAAGAGCCTGTTGACCGGCGACGACGACGTGACGCTGCCGGGCGACGGGTTCGACGCCCGCTGGGTGGGCGGCCGCCGCGCCGTGGGGCTGGACCGCGTCGCCCGCACCGTCACCCTCGACGACGGAGCCGACCTGCCCTACGACGGCCTGGTGATCGCCACCGGAGCGCGCCCGCGCCACCTCCCCGGCGGGCAGGGCACCCACAAGGGCGTCCACGTCCTGCGCACGCTGGACGACGGCCTGGCCCTGCGCGCCGCGCTGAACCAGGGACCGGCCCGGGTGGTGGTCATCGGCGCCGGTTTCATCGGAGGCGAGGTCGCCTCGACGGCCAGGTCGCTGGGGCTGGACGTCACCCTCGTCGAAGCCGGCCCGCTTCCCATGGGCGGGCTGCTCGGCGAGACGACGGGCCGGTGGCTGGCCGACCACCATCGGCGGAACGGCGTCGAGCTGATCACCGGGACCCGGGTGGCGGCCGTGGCGGACGGCGCCGTGCGGCTGGCCGACGGGCGTTCGGTCCCGGCCGGGCTCGTCGTGGTCGCGACGGGCGTCACCCCCGAGGTCGGCTGGCTGGAAGGCAGCGGGCTCAAGGTCGACGACGGCGTGCTGACCGACGCGACGCTGTTCGCCCAGGGCGCCTCCGACATCGTCGCGGCGGGGGACGTCGCGCGCTGGCCGCACCCCGTGTTCGGCGGCGCGCTCGTCCGCGTCGAGCACTGGGCCAACGCCAACGACCAGGGCGCCCGGGCCGCCCGCAACCTGCTGCGCGGGCCCGGCGACGCGGAGCCGCACGCCGAGGTTCCGGGTCTCGGCACGCGGGTACACGGCACGCGCGTCCAGTGGGCGGGCTTCCCGAGCATGGCCGATGAGGCGCTCGTCGCGGCGGGCGATCCGGCCGAGGACAGGTTCTCCGTCGCCTTCCTCCGTGACGGCGTGATGGTCGGCGGTGTCGCCGTGAACCACCCCAAGGAGGCGATCCGGCTCCGCAAGGCCGTCGCCGCCCGGGAGGCGAGCGCTTCGCTCGCCTGACGCCCCCGTTCAACCCCCGGCCTCGCCGGAACGACCAAGAGCCGTCGAGACCGGGGACGGCCGTCCGCAGACTCCTCCGACCAGCACTTATCGCGCATCTACTAGCATTCGTAGTAGATCCTGAGAAAGGGCGCGATGCCGGTGAAACCGTCCCTGCCCCGCTCCGCCGGGGCGCGGCTGGCCGTCGCGGCGACCGGGCTTCTCGGCCTGTCCGCGCTCCTCTACCTCGCGGCGTTCCTGTACGTGGGGACCCAGGTGCCGCGGGGCACCACCGTCTCAGGGGTGGACATCGGCGGGATGTCCCCGCAGAGCGCGGCGGCGAAGCTCGACCGCGAGCTGGGCGAGCGTTCGCGTCGGCCGATGACGCTCCGCGCCGGTTCGCGGTCCGCCACGCTGGACCCGCGGCAGGCCGGGCTGTCACTGGACTCCGGCGCCACCGTCGACGCCGCGACGCGCGGCCGCCACACCGTCCCGGCCCTGGTGGTGAGCGTGACCGGAGGCCGCGACGTGGAGCCCCGCGTCCGCGTGGACCGGGCGCGCCTGGAAGCGGCCGTCACGCGTCTCGGCAGGACCTTCGGCAGGCCCGCCCAGGAAGGGCGAGTCGTCTTCAAAGGCACGACCCCTGTCGCCGTGCCGCCCCGCGACGGCACCGGCGTGGACCCGTCGCTGGCGGCCCAACGCGTCCGGTCCGCCTTCCCCCACCGGACCGAGGTGGAGCTTCCCCACGGGCCGCTGAAGCCGCGGACCACCGAGGCGGCCGTCCGGCAGGCCGCAGCGGGCCCCGCGCGCACCGCGGTGTCCGCCCCCATCGTCATCTTCGCCGAAGGCGAGCGCGTCAGCGTGACCCCGGCCGCGTTCGCCCCGCACCTCACGTTCCGGGCCGACGCGCGAGGCGGGCTCCAGCCGGACTTCGACACCGGGAAGCTGGTGGCCGCGCTGGGTCCTCGCCTGCGCACGCTCCAGCAACCTGCCAGGGACGCCACCTACACCATCAGGAACGGCGTGCCGCGGCTGTCCCCCTCCCGCGACGGCAAGAGGATCGACCTGCGGGCGCTGGACGCGGCCCTGCCCGCCGCGACGACCGGCCACGGGCCGCGGGAGGTCGCGGCGCGCCTGGTGCCGGCCAGGCCCCGGGTCACCACCGAGGCGGCGCGGAGGCTGGGCATCAGGGAGAGGATCAGCACGTTCACGACGCGGTTCCCCTGCTGCGCGCCCCGGGTCAGGAACATCCAGACCATCTCCAGGATCCTGGACGGCCGCATCGTCAGGCCCGGCGAGACCTTCTCCCTGAACGAGACCGTCGGCAGGCGCGACCGGGCCCGCGGGTTCGTCGAGGCGCCCATGATCCTCAACGGCCGTTTCGTCAACGACGTCGGCGGCGGGGTCTCGCAGTTCACCACCACGATGTTCAACGCCGTCTTCTTCGGCGGCCTGGAGGACGTCCAGCACACCCCGCACTCGTTCTACATCTCCCGCTATCCCGCCGGACGCGAGTCCACCGTCTCCCATCCCCAGCCGGACTTCCGCTGGCGCAACGACTCCCCCTACGGGGTCCTCATCGACACCTCCTACACCGGCACGTCCGTCACCGTGACGTTCTGGAGCACCCGGCGGTACGAGATCCGGTCCCAGAGCTCCGCGCGCTATGCGGTCCGGGGCTTCGAGTCCAGGACCGAGTCCGGGCCTAGGTGCATCCCGATGCCCGGCGCCGAGGGCTTCAAGATCGACGTATGGCGGATCTTCAAGCAGGACGGGAAGGTCGTCCGCCGCCAGAAGTTCCACACCACCTACCTGCCCGAACCTCGCGTCACCTGCGGAGGCTGACCCCGTCGGCCGGTCCGCGCCGTCGATGTTGACGTACCAGGACATGGACGGGATCGTGAACATCAGCGGCCCCCGGCGGCAGGTGACGGCGGGCACGTCGTTCTTGGCGGTGCAGCTCCCGAAGCACGCGTCGGCGCCCGCGGCGTCCAGATCCTCAACGACGGCCGAGCGCGAGGTCCCCTTCCGGTCCCGTTGAAGAACCTCGTCACCAGCGCGGGATCGCCAACGGCGTCGATGCCGATCGATAGGCCGTTGCCGAAGGGGCGTCCGCTGGGACTGGGAAGCTTGACCTCGTGGGTGCACTTGCCGTTGCCCGCCCGGCCCGCGCCACCCGGACCGAGCGCGCCTGCCTCGCCGACGGTGACCCACTCCGCCGTACGCCGAAAGTTCGTGGCCTGCGGCAGGAACGCCTTGATCTCCTTCTCGCCGAGCAGGTCACAGGCGTCGGGCCACTGTGCGGGGTTGACCGCCCGGCGCGGCTGCCAGGTGATGCCGAGCTTGCGGGCCTCCGGCTGCGCCTCCTTCACCGTGACGGAGTTGCTGAGGGCCCGCAGGCCGTCACCGCGACGCACGCCGTCGTCACCATGACACTCGCACGCAATGCCGTCATCCTCACCCCACTCATCAACGCCACGACGTCGTTCCCGGCTCCCCGCCGCCGAGCCGACCGCCTGGCGGGGCGACCAAGCTACCGGTCGTCGTCCAGTTGCCTGGTGAGCTGGTCGATCCGCCGGATCCGGCCGTCCGGCGCCAGGCGGCCGAACATGTGCACCTCCGCCACGAAGGTCCCGCCCTTCCGCAGCCTGGTCCGCAGCGTCCAGCGGGCGGCTATCCGGTCCTCGCGGACCAGCGCCTCATGGATCTCGATGCCGGACCAGTCCCCGGCCGCCATCGCCGTCTTGTCGACGTTCCTGCGAACGGGACGGACATGCTCGATCATCCGCTGCCGGTCGATGACGAGCCCGTCGTTGCGGTACTCGAAGTCCGGCACGAAGTACCGGTCGAGGATCACACCGGGCTCCTCTTCCGAGAGGGCCATGTCCCGCGTGTAGGCGACGAGGAAGTCGACGAGGTCGCGCTCGGAACTGATGCCCATGACACCCCTTAGGAGTACGGCGTACGCTTACGCGAGATCAAGATACGCCACCCCCGTAGGGTTCATCCACCCCTGAGCGCTGACACAGCCGAACCGACCGTCCTGAGCCGTTAGTTCCGGCCCCATGCCTTCTCGGCCTGCGAGCAGCCGCGCTCGCCTGACGGGGAGCACCGTGGCGGGTCGGCTCAGGTCCTCTCCCCGGCGACCGTAGGGAGGGATGATCCAGCGCAGGTAGGAGAACGGCGACGGCGACCGTCTGGCCAGCCCTGCGTATCCGGCCGGGTTCTCTCGGCCCGGTTACCGGGTTGGCGGCCGGTACAGGAGGGTGAAGTCGTATCCGCCGTTCCGCGACTCGTACAGGGTCCCTTCGTCGACGGCGGCGAGCAGTCTCCGGTCGTCCACGGCGGTGAACGCGGACACCTGCGCGCCCGGAACACGCCCGCGCGCCTGCCAGCCGCTCCCGTCGGGACGGCTGGCATACGTCCGCCCCTCCGGATCGACGCCGACCAGCCCGCCGCCGGTCACGTCCAGGTGAGTGAGGACGGGCGTCCGGACCACGGTCTTGAAGGTAGTTCCGCCGTCATCGCTGACCTGGACGCCCTGCGGGGTCGTCGCGTACACCCGGTCCGGCCGGTCCCGCCCGGCGGCCAGGTCGACGGCCTCCAGCCGGGCGCCCAGCACCCAGGTGCGCCCCTGGTCCCCGCTGCGCCGCACATGCCCGGTCTGGTTGTCGTGGACGTACAGGTTCCTCCCGGCGGGCTGGATGGAGTGGAAGTCGCCTCTCCCCTGCTCCGACACGGCGGTCCAGGTGTTCCCGGCGTCTTCGGACCGGATCAGGCCCAGGTGCGGGGCCACTCCCTTGGAGATCTCGGTGATGGCCGGGTGGCCGCTGGCCAGGAACGTCCTCGGGCCGATGACGGCGAAGCCCATCGTGTCCTGGACGCGCCCGGCGACCCGGACGGCCTGCCCGGGGCCTGCGACCCGGAAGACCCCGTGGTGCGCGCCGACGTAGACCGCGCCGTCCGCCGGGTCCACGCCGATTCCGTGAACATGGCCGAAACCCTGGCTGACGGCGGACTGCGTCGGCGCGGGATGCTTCTTGTCGCCTGCGCAGGCGGCGAGTCCCAGCGACGCCAGGATCGTGATCGCCGCGCCCGAGGCGAGGCGTGTCCGGGGGAACACCCTGGAACGTCGTGACCGGAACATCGCGGTTCCTCCGTTCATGCCTGGTAGTCGACGTCGGGCGTGCCGTTCGGCAGCATCCTCACGACGTCCTTGCGAATTCCGGACAGCGCGAGCGCGGCCAGCGGAAAGCTCCCTGATCTGCTGGACGGCAGGGCGTCGCCTCGGCAGGCGGCCTCGGCTCGGAGACCGTTCGAGGACGGAACGCGTGGTGGCGCGTCGTCGCCGCTGGCGGACACGGCCAGCGCTCCGGCGGTCGGCAGGCCGGTACAGAAGTCGATGGTGTGCATGTCGAATACGCCTCACACGTCAGTCATGCGAACGGGAACAGAGCATGGCCGGATGAGGTGGCGTCCCGCAGACCGGCGGGGCAAGGCCTCACCCGGCGGTAAGGGCTCTAGACCTGTAGGACCACGGCGCAGGTGAGGAGCGGTCGGGCAGGCGGCCCGCGCGGCGCTGTCGCGACCGAGCAGCGACGAATCGGCCGCCGATGGCACCTTCCCGGCCATGTGGCAGGCCGTCCAGGCGTAGGCCCCGGATCTGGTCCATCACCGCGGTGAACACCGTGCAGTCACCTGTGTTTCCGCCGGTCACCAACAGCGCTGGCGGACGCCCGCGCTCGTCGGAGGCCAGATGGAGTTTGCTGGTCAGTCCGCGTAGAGCGGGTGACCATCCTCATGGAAACGGCAAGGAAACAGCCGCTGCTCTACTACTGATCCGCATGATGTACCGAACTTCACTGACAGCACTGGCGCTGGCGGGGGTGGTGGCGCATCCTTTCGCGGCGGGCTCCACCGCAGCCGCGACCGCGGATCCCGGCCCGAGCTCCGGTGGGTCTTTCGTGCGGTGGAAACCCTGTCCCGCCTATTCCGATGAGGTGATCGGGAGCCTGGGCGTGGCGGTGGACAAGGTGGCGGCGTTCCGCTCCTTGATGAAGCGCCTGGAGTGCGGCACGGTCAGCGTCCCGCTGAACCATCGCGATCCCGGCGGGCGGAAGATCGACATTGCGGTGACCCGGCTGGCCGCCACGGACCGGGCCCACCGGCTGGGCGCCGTCGCCGTCCTGCCGGGCGGGCCGGGCAACAGCGGATACCTGGACCCGGTCCTGCGGACCGCGCTCAGGAACGAGCAGATGGCGGGGCTCAACCAGCGATACGACATCATCGGCTTCGACCCGCGCGGGGTCGGCGACAGCACCAAGGTCGCCTGCACCTTCTCGCCGGCAGGCCAGCAGGGACCCGGCACGTTGACCAAGGAGGCGGCCAGGAAGATATACGACGCCCAGGTCGCCGCCAACCGCGAGTGCGGACGCTCTGACCCCGCCTTCCTCGGACAGCTCACCACCGAGAACGTGGCCAGGGACCTGGACCTGGTACGGACCGCGCTGGGTGAGAGCGAACTCAACCTGCTCGGCTTCTCCTGGGGCACCTACCTGGGAATGGTGTACCGCAGCCTGTTCCCCGGGCACACCGGACGGGCCTTCCTGGACAGCGTGGCGCCGCCGTGGACCCGTATCGACCAGCACGCCAAGGACAGCGCGCGGGCGGCCGAGCGCAACTTCGGGCGCATGGCCGCCTGGCTGGCCCGCCGCGACGGGACCTACGGGCTCGGTGCCACCGCACGGAAGGTGCGCGCGCAGGTGGCGAAGCTGGTCCGCACCTACGACAAGAGCCCCAAGACCTACACCGACATGCAGCGGCCCATTGACGGCTCGGCCGTCGCCGACCTGGCCAAGCGCAACTCGACCGAGTGGGTGCGCGCGGGCAAGGCGCTGGCCGAACTGCGGACGGCGACGGGCACCACCGCCCCGCCCGCCGTCAGACAGCTGCTCGGCGCACCGATGATGGGGACGCCCGTGCCCGGTGCGCCCGAGACACTGAACAGGACCATGAACTTGGCCGTCACGTGCAACCAGGACGGCAGCCGAGCCGGTTTCGACACCGCCTGGCGTGACTACCAGCGCCTCGTGAAGCGCCACCCGGCGACCGGCCGGTCCTGGGGACTGCCTGTCAGATGCTCCGGCTGGCCGCTGCCGGTACAGCAGGCCACGTTGAAGCGGAGCAACGGGTCGCTGGTGCTGGCGGGGCACCTGCACGAGTTCATGTCCGTCTACGACTGGACGCTGCAGACACGGCGCGCCATCGGCGGCACCGTCTACACCGTCTCCGACGACGTGCACGTGTCGACCACCCGGGTGCCCAAGTGCGCCGCCGACGTGGTGCGGTACTTCGAGACGGGCCAGATCGGCAAGGGTTGTGAGGGCAGCGCAGTCCCGAGCTGACACCGGGTACCGGCCCGGCGACCTGCCATGGGACGCCGGGCCCGATGCCCTGGCGGCGGCGTCGGAGCCCACGACTCACCCACCCGGGACCACGGCGAGCACCCGGTTCATCCAGGGGGCCACGTAGCCCTCTAGCTTGTGTCGTCAAAGTTCACAGCCACACCAGCACGGCCAAGGTGATGGCGGCCTGGCAGGACCCGGCGGTCTCGTCATGGCGGGTGGCGATGCCGCGCCAGTGCTTGAGCCGGTTGAAGCAGCGCTCCATCACGTTGCGGCGCTTAGCGCGTTCGGGGATCGTCGCGCCGATACCGCGCCGCCGCAGATACGCCCGGATCGTCCTGGCTGCTGTAACCCTTGTCGGCCACCACAGGACCGGGGCGCGTGAGAGCTCGCCCCGCCCCTGGGTACGGCACCCGAATCTGGTCCAACACCGCAGCCAGCATCGTGCGGTCGTTGACGTTGCCGCCGGTCACCACCAGCGGCAACGGCCGCCCCCGCCCGTCACAGGCCAGGTGAATCTTGGTGGTCAGCCCGCCCCGGGACCGCCCGAGCCCCTGGCGGTGGCGCCCCCTTTTGACACGTCGGCGGCGCTTTGGTGCACCCGCGCGAGCCTGGGCAGCTTGCGAGCGAAGGTGCCATCGGCCAGACAGTACAGAACGTCGGTCTCAAGGCGGAGTGATCTGAGCAGAAGGCCGTCTCGCATGTCACTTTTGGCACATGCGTCGCAATAATTAACTGCCGGGAACGCGGGGCGAGAACGGATCCTCCGCCGCGACTTGACAGGTCATTTGCCTTTCTTTGACGCTTTGGTACTCTCCGGACCACGTCGACACCCCTCGGGGGTCGGCGCCCATCCGAATGCGTCCGCATGCTCCCGGAACCGGTCACGGCAGTGGCCTGCTTCCCGGTGAGTTCGGACGACGCCGAGTCCGCGCGCGGCGCGGAGCCGGGGAACCAGTGCGAGGGCACCCCATGGGCCGCCACTCGCAGGGGTGAATCGGCGCTCAGTTCTGTTCTCCCCCAGAGCGCCGTAGGGCGACTTCCACGTCCGAATCCGTCAGCTAACCCGGTAGGCGACATGGAAGACAGGAGAAGACGCCGTGACAGTGCGGCATCCGAGAAAGGGCAGGCTCGCAGGGGCGATCACCAGCACCATCCTTGCGGGCGTCCTGGCGGGGACCCTGGGTGCGACCTCGGGGTTCAGCGACGACGAGAACTCCACGACGACCACGGCCGGGCCGCTGATGCTGGCCGCCGAGCGAGCCGGATCCCCGGCGAGTTCCACCGGCGCGGAGCGATCCGCCAACGGCCCGACGGCGCGTCCGAAAGCGACCGCCCCGACCAAGGCACCGCCCAGTTGCAACGCGGCGCAGGGGGAACGGGCCAGCAAATATCCGAACGGCCAGATCCCGACCCGCTACCTGTGTCCGCTACCGCAGCGCGACCTGCTTCTGCGGGCGGACGCGGCCCTCGCCTTCTACGAACTCAATGCGGCCTACAAGCGCCACTTCGGCACTGACGCCTGTCTGAACGACACCTACCGCAGCCTCGCCAAGCAACGGCAGCTCCACGACAGCATGCCCTCGGGCATGACCGCCCGGCCCGGCTTCAGCAGGCACGGCCTCGGCATCGCCGCGGACTTCTGCGGCGGTGTCCAGAGCGAGGGGTCGCCTCAGTTCGCATGGCTGCGCGCCAACGCGGGCAAGTATGGCTGGTTCCATCCCGACCGGGCCTACGGCGACCCGTACGAGCCCTGGCACTGGGAGTTCGACCCGAGCCGAGGAAAGCGCCGGTAGATCCGGGAAGGGACTCTGCGGAGACCGGATCGGATTCATAGGGCGCGGGCGCGGGGAGCCTCCGGCTTCCACGGTCGAAGGGGAAACGCCTGTCCGAGGTCACCGCCACGGCATCAGGGAGTGACAAGAACTACTAGCTCTATTAGTAGAGAGTCCGGCAACGGTGAGAGGAAGCCAACGGCGCCTCATCGTCGCCGCCGCCTGCACCGAAGTCTTGATCCACCTCGTGACCTGGTCAGATGGCCATCAGACGCCTGCCAGATCTCGAACGACATTCCCGAAGGTAGATCATTTATGTCGTTCCATGAACAGCGCTTGGCCATTGCCTGAATCATCTACTACATTGCCTCGTAATCGGTCCGTGACCAGCTCCCCGTTCGGGGGGCGCGGATCGTCCGCCGAGTCCCGAGGGCGCGTCGCGCCTCCATGGGAGCCGGGGACCCACGTTCCCGGGGTGAATCCGCTCCGCGCGGTAGGGCTGCTCCTGGCCCGAACCCGTCAGCTAACCCGGTAGGCGGTCCAAGGAGAGCTGATGGATCCCGTAGGCGAAAAGCTGCTTGAAATAGCCAGGAAAGAGCTCGGGTACCGCGAGAAAGCCAGCGGCTACACCAAGTACGGCGAGTGGTACGGCAAGACGTTCGAGGGCGGCGACGACTACTACACGACCGCTCCGTGGTGCGACATGTTCCTCGCCTGGGCGGCCAACCAGGCGAAGGTGGAGGACTGGGCGGGCGAGTTCGCCGCCACGATCAGCCACGCCAGGTGGTTCCAGCGGAACGACGCCTGGGGCACCAAGCCCGAACCCGGGGCCGTGGTGTTCTTCGCCTGGTCGGGGTCCAAGGACACCGGCGCGATCCAGCACGTCGGGCTGGTGGAGAGCGTCAGGGGTTCCACCCTGCACACGATCGAGGCGAACACCGACGGCGTCCACCTCAAACGCAAGGTGCGGGACTTCGACAGCGTGGTCGGTTACGGCTACCCCGGCAAGGTGAGGGTCGAGGGCAAGTCGTTCCCGTGGCTGACGGCCGCGCGCACCGAGAAGAGCCACACCCCCAAGCACGCGGCTCCGGCTCCCCGCGCCCTGCCCGAAGCCGACCGGTCCGGTGACATGGTCACCGTTGGCCGGACCGGTCACCAGGACGACGGGATTCCGCTCCTCCAGCAGGAGACGCTGCTCGGGGGCCTGCTCGCGGTCGTGCTCTGCGGGACGGTCGTGCTCGCCGTGGGCAAAGCCGCCGCGGCCCGGGTGCCGACCAGTGCGCCGGTACGCGTCCGCAAGCGGGGCAGGCACCACCGGGTGCCGGTCACGCTGCCCGCGGACGTCAGGCCCGCCGACCTGGACGCGGCCGACGCCGGAACGGTCGTCATGCCCGCCGTGTCGGCGGCGGTGGCGGCAGAGGTCGAGGACCGCGAGTTCTGGAGCCGGGTCTCTCCCCTGCAACAGGACGAGGACCTGGCGTTCTGGGATTCGCTGCACGCCGACCTCAGCCGGGATGACGTGAGGCACGGATAGCGACGGAACGAGAGCCACCTCGAAGAGCATTGGGCGGGTCGGCCTCGGCCTGGATTCGTCTCGCGGTTGTCCCCCTCCTTTTGGCGCGAACGCGTGAGCCGTGCACGTGGACAACCGCGGGACGTCCGGGAGAGATGTCAGGGGCGGCGGCGGGGCAGTTCGCCGGTGATGGTGAGGTGTTCGGCGAGTTCGCGGAGTTTGATGTTGCTGTCCTGGGAAGTGCGGGCCAGCAGCGCGAACGCCTGGCGGCTCGTGAGCTTGTGGCGTTCCATCAGGATGCCCACCGCCTCGCCGATCAGCTGGCGGGAGACGACCGCCGCCCGCAGGGTCTGGTCGGCGCGTGCGGCCGCCAGCGCGACCGAGGCATGGCAGGCCAGCAGCTCGGCGGTGCGCGCCGAACCGGCGGTCAGCCCGCCGGGCCGGCGCGCGTACAGGTTCAGCGATCCCAGGTTCGGCAGGCCGGGCACCTGGCGCGGGTCGTTGCGGGGGGCGTGGCCGTCGGCGAACAGCAACACCGCCATCATCGACCCCACACCCAGCGCGCGGGCGCGCGGGACGAACCGCGGCCAGTGGTCGCCGGCGCGGGCCAGGTCGGGGATCTGCAGGGCCGGTGTGCCGTCGCGGGCCGCCTCGAAGCACGGTCCTTCCCGCAGGTCGGCCTGGAGAAGGTCGACGTCACGGGCCAGCGGGCCGGAGACCGCCAGCGGCTGGGCGTGGCCGCGGTGCACCGCGGTGATGCTGGCGTCGGTGCAGCCGTCCACCAACTCGGTCGAGGCCGCCACGATCCGGTCCAGGGTCGCCTGCACCGAGGAACGCCCCTGTAGATCACGTGCCAGGCGAGCCAGCGCCATCGCCAGATCGGGCGCCGGCTCAAGCGCCGGCGCAACGGCCGGATCGGGCGGTGGGCACCGGCCGGAGGGCCTGTCCTGATCCATGGGGATCACTCGCCTTGCGTGAGCTCGCACGCGGCGCGGGGGCCGTCTTGCGGTCGTTCTCCTTCACTCCCAGTGAAGCAGCCGCATCCTGCTTGAGCCAGGCGTTGGGAGATAGGCTCAGGGCAGCGTCGCCGAGTGCCCGGGCGCCCGATGACGTCAGGGAGCCTCCGTCCTGAACAGCGGCGGACGCTCCCGTTTGTTTCCTGCCCGCGCGCATGCCGCCTTCTCAGCGGACGCACCAGCGACGCTGTGGGCGGCGGGGTCGAACGGATCAGACCAGGAACGGGCCGCGCCTCACCGGACGTCCCGTCCCCCGTCCTCCCGCAGGACGCTGCTTCCCGTGCCGCTCATGTCCGACGACGCGCCGCCCTCGGCGTCGGCGGAAATGACGGGCAAAGTGGAACGTACAGGGATGAAGCGATCCAAGCCGGTGGTGGTCAACAGCAAGGTCACACGCTTGCTCGGGTTCACCAGCATCAGCTGGCCGCCGCCCGCGTGCAGGCGCTTCCACCACCGGATCACGACGTTCAGGCCCGAGGAGTCCATGAAGGCCAGCCGCGACAGCTCCAACGCCACCTGCGTGCCGGTCGCCGCGGCGCGGACCAGCTCCTGCTCCAGGATCTGCACGGTGGCCAGATCCAGGTCCCCGGCCACCTGGAGCACCGCCCAGTCACCGTGTCGCGCGGCACGTACCTGGAACCCCGACCGGTGTCCCAACTGGTGTCCCGGTTCGCGCACTGCCATTGTTCCGCCCCCGTTCTCCCGCTGGCGACTGGGACATTACCCGCCTTCCACCCGCCATTGTGGCTAAGACGCCTCCAAAGCGTCTTTGGTTCACGTCTGTGTCTGCACTGGATGCTCTGCCCCCATGCGGGCAAAACATCCGGCCGTTCTCCCATATCCGCTGGTGGCGCCCGGGGAGACGGAGCAGCACGTGGGGGCGGTCAGGGACGCGCGGCAGTCGGCAGTGCCGTTCAACGAAGCCGGTTTTCAGCCCGCCGTTGCAGTTCTTCCCGGCGGGACCGTCCATCTGCCCCTGTGGCTGTCAGCGTCACCTGGTCGTGTCGCTGGCGACGATGTCGTCGGACCTCAAGTGCGCGGGGTCGCCGCAAGTATCGACAGCACGCGGATCGAGCGCCAAGACGTCGCGGTCACTCGTCGGTGTCCTGCGGCACGATCTTCAGGGCGGCGCGGAGCGCCCGGGCCTCGGACGGTGAGAGGTCGGAGAGGAAGTGCACCAGGGCGGCGGCCTGGTTCTCGCTGGTGGCCAGCGCCTCGCGCATGAGCTTGGCGGTGTAGCCCTCCCTGCTGGCCACCGGCTCGTACTCGAAGGCCCGCCCCACCTTCCTGCGGCGCAGCCATCCCTTCTTGTGAAGGTTGTCCATCACCGTCATGACGGTGGTGTAGGCGATCGTCCGGTCCTTCTCGAGGTCCTCCAGGACGGCCCGCACGTTGACCGGACGGCCGTAGGTCCACATGCGCTCCATGACGGCGGCCTCAAGCTCACCGAACCGGGACAGCGCCATGGCTCACCTGGCCTCTCCGACCGGACAGCACGCCTACTACCGGCCATAGTAACCAGTGGCCAAGTCCGGCACGGCCCTTCGCCGTCACATCTCTACATCTCTCAGCACTCCGTGTGCGGGCCGAAAGCAGCTCTCGCCAGCCTTTACTTACTACGCATGGTAGTAACGTCGCTGGTTGAAGCAGCGTTCTGGCAGGTCGCGGCGCTCCTCTTCGTCCGGGGGCAGGTCTCAACGGCAGACTTGGGTCGCGCCGATGGCGACGAAAGTCGATTACGTCGCGTTTCCCTTCTTCGTACCGTCAGGGCGCATGAGCCATCGAGCATCACGTCGCCGCGTCCTTTCTCTGGTCCCCGGCCTGGCCGTCGCCGCCGTCGCCGTTCCGTCGGCCGCAGTGGCCGGGACGGGCGGGACCTTCGTCATCCGGGACGTCCGGATCTTCGACGGCCGCCGGGTGACGGGGCGCGGCTCGGTGCTCGTCGCCGACGGGCGGATCGTCGCCGTGGGCGACCTGTCCCCGTCATCTCGCCACCAGGTGTACGACGGTGAGGGACGGACGCTGCTGCCCGGGCTGATCGACTGTCACGTCCACTCGTTCGAGGGCAGCCGGGCGGACGCGCTGCGGTTCGGGGTCACCACCGAGCTCGACATGTTCTCCGACCCGTCGGTGCTGGCCGACGCCCGGCGGCAGCGCCGTTCGGTGGCCAGGACCGACCAGGCGGACCTGTGGTCGGCGGGCGTCGGCGTCACCGTGCCGGGCGGCCACCCCGTCCGGCCGGGCTGGGACTTTCCGCGCGTGACCGCCGACACCGACATCGAACGGTTCGTCGCCGACCGGGTCGCCGAGGGCTCCGACTACGTGAAGGTGATCCTGGAGAACGGGGGCCCGCCGCCCAGGTCGACGCTGCCCACCCTGACGGCCGACCAGTTCCAGAGGGTGATCGCCGCCGCACACCGGCACCGTCGTCGCGCGGTGGTGCACGCCGAGAAGCTCCCGCTCGCGCTGACCGCCGTCCGGGCCGCCGCCGACGGCCTCGTGCACGTCTTCTGGGACACCGAGGGAGGCCCCCACGACATCGCGGAGATCCGCCGTGGCGGAGCTTTCGTCGTGCCGACCCTTTCGGTCGTCGACTGGGGCATCGGCGCCAGAGAGCTGCTGGCCGACGCCCGGGTCACGCCCTGGCTCAGCGGAACGCAGCGGTACCTGCTCGAACAGCGGCCGGAGGACCGGCCGGGCCGGCCCGACTTCCTGAAGGTCGGCTCGGCGAACGTCCGCCGGCTGCACGCGGCGGGGGTGCCGATCCTGGCCGGCACCGACGCGCCGATCCGCGCGAACGCCAACGGCGTCAGCATGCTGGTCGAACTCGCCCATCTGGTCCGCGCCGGTCTCAGCCCTCGCGCGGCCCTCGCCGCGGCGACCTCGGTACCGGCCCGCGAGTTCGGCCTGACCGACCGCGGCCGCATCGCCCCCGGCCTGCGCGCCGACCTTCTCCTGGTGGACGGCGACCCCACCACCGACATCACCGACCTGCGCGCCATCACCGCCATCTGGAAGAACGGCCACCTGGTCGACCGCACGCCACCGGAGTGACGGCCGGGCAGTACGCCTGCACCGATCTCGGCGGACTCCCCGGCGTGGCATCCGGCGTTCCACGACCACCTCGCCGCCCCTGGACGGAGGCCGAAGCGGTCTTCATCGGCTGCGGCCACCTCACCGCCATGACCACCATGACCGACTGGTGCGCCCCACCGACCCGCGCGACCTCCCGGATGGAGCCCGGCCCGTCGCGGCCGGTGTCATGTTGCGCAGTCAGAGCGGGCGGTCGCGCTCCTGGCTCTCCCGGTAGAGGTCGTCCAGATACGTCGCGAGTCGCTGATCCGTTACGTTCCTCCCCTGTCGGCCACGGCGGGCCGGGCTCCGCCGGTCAACCGGGAAGGACGGCGCGCAGCACCGTCGCGAGGGCGTCGAGCGCCGCCGGGTAGGCGTGCTCCGGCGGCCGCGCGTAGCCGATGATGAGCCCCTGCGGGCTGTTCTCCTCGGCAGTGTGCCAGCGGTCGCCGAGGCGCCCCAGCGCCAGGCCGTGTTCGGCGGCCGCGGCGAGGACGTCCCGTTCGGCCGGGCCGTCCGGGCGGAGCGGCACGAGGGCCTGCAGGCCCGCGGCGATGCCCTGCGCGGACAGGCCGGACGGCGCCAGGGCCGCGACCAGCCGGTCCCGGCGCCGCCGGTAGCGGAGCCGGGACGCGCGGATGTGCCGGTCGTAGGCGTGACCGGCGATGAAGTCGGCGAGGGTGAGCTGGCCGAGCCCCTCGGTGTGGTGGTCGCTCAGCCGCTTGGCCTCGACGACCGGTTCGAGCAGGCGCGGCGGCAGCACCATCCACGCCAGCCGCAGGGCCGGGCCGAGGGTCTTGGAGGCGGTGCCGAGGTAGGCGACGTGGTCGGGCGCGGTGCCCTGGACGGCGCCGACGGGCTGCCGGTCGTAGCGGAACTCGCCGTCGTAGTCGTTCTCGATGATCAGGCCGCCGGTGTCGCGGGCCCAGGTGACGAGGGCCCGGCGGCGGCAGGGGTGCAGGGTGCGCCCGGTCGGGTACTGGTGGGCCGGGGTCACCTCGACGGCGGTCACGCTCCCGGTGAGCAGGTCGGTGCGCGCGCCGCGGTCGTCCACCGGCAGCGGGACGACGTGCGCGCCGGCGTGCCGGACGATGTCGCGGTGGAGCCCGACGCCCGGGTCCTCCATCGCGACCACGCCGCCGGTCACGCGGGCGAGCAGCCCCAGGGCCTGGGAGTACCCGTTGGTGATCACGATCTGGCCGGGCCGGGCGAGCACGCCGCGGGTCCGCCCGAGGTAGTCGGCGAGCGCGGCGCGCAGCTCGGGCCGTCCGCGCGGATCGCCGTAGCCGAACGCGTCGGCGGGCGCGGCGGTGAGCGCGCGGCGGGCCGACAGCAGCCACGCCGCCCTCGGGAACGCGGACACGTCGGGGCTGCCCGGGCGCAGGTCGTGGCGGGGGCGATCCGACGGCGCCGGAAGTTCGGCGCCGTCGCCGTGCGGGCGCGGGAGGCGGGCCACCGTCGTGCCCGCGCCCTGGCGGGCGGTGAGGTAGCCCTCCGCGATGAGCTGGTCGTAGGCGGCGCGGACCGTTCCACGCGACAGGCCCAGCTCGTCGGCGAGCCGGCGGGTGGCGGGCAGCCGGGCGCCCGGCGCGAGCCGCCCGTCCTGGACGGCGTCGCGCAGCGCCTTCTCCAGGCCCGCCCGGCGTCCGGGAACCGTCGGGTCGATCTCCAGGTGCAGGTCGAGTCCGGAATTGGGCCACTGATCCGCCATGCTGTTGGATCTTAGCCCTGACCCAATCGGCGCCTAGCGTCGCTGCGGTGACAACGCTTCCCCAGAGCCGCCGGACGATCTGGCTCCTCGCGGCCGTGTACGGCCTGACGATCGCCAACCTCTACTACTGCCAGCCGTTGCTCCCGCAGATCTCCCGGTCCTACGGGGCGGACGCCGCGGTCGGGGCCCTGACCACCGCGGGACAGCTCGGGTACGCGCTGGCGCTCGTGCTGGTCGTGCCGCTGGGCGACATCGTGCGGCGCCGTCCCCTGGTGGTCCTGCTGCTGTGCGCGGACGCGGCGGCGCTCGGCCTGACCGCCGCCGCTCCGCCGGTCGAGGTGCTGCTCGTCGCGGGCGCGGCGATCGGGCTGACCAGCGCGGGCGTGGTGAACGTCCTCGTCGCGTACGCCGCCGGGCTCGCCGGTGAGGGCACGCGCGGCCGGGTCGTCGGGACGGTGCTGAGCGGCGGGCTGGCGGGGATCCTGCTGTCCCGGACGGTCGCGGGCCTGGTCGCGGAGGCGGTGGGATGGCGGGCGCTGTTCGGGGCGGCGGCGGTGGTCACGCTGGCGCTGGCGGGCGTCCTGGCGCGCGTCATGCTCCCGGCCCCGCCCGAGACCGCGATGGGATACGGCGGGCAGCTCCGGGCGACGGTACGGCTGGCGGCGCGGGAGCCGGAGCTACGGCGGCGTTCGGTCGTCGGCGCCTGTGCGTTCGCGGGGTTCACCGTCTTCTGGGCGACCGTGGCGTTCCTGCTGGCGGCGGCCCCCTACCGCTACGGCGAGGCGCGGATCGGGCTGTTCGCGCTGGTCGGCGCGGCGGGCGCGCTCGCGGCGCGCCCCGTCGGGCGGGCCGCCGACCGGGGGCGGCAACGTCCCCTGACGTGGGGGCTGCTCGCGCTGGGCACCGCCGCGTTCGCGATGGCCGGGGCGGGCGGCGGCGGGCGCCTGGGCTGGCTGGTCGTGGGGATGCTGGCGCTGGACGTCGCCGTCCACGGCACGCACCTGGTGAACCTGAGCGTGGTGTACGGCCTGGTGAACGGTGCCCGGTCCCGGGTCGCGTCGGCGTACATGACGGTCTACACCCTCGGGGGCGTCGCCGGTTCCGCGGGCGGGACGGCCGCCTACCGGTTCGGCGGGTGGACGGCCGCGTGCGCCCTCGGCGCCGCCTTCATGCTCGCCGGACTGGCCGTGGCGGCGGGCGGCGCCCGGTCGGGAAGGCGGTGAAGGCGCCGTCGCCGGGTGGTCGCCGCGGCTTGCGCGGTTCTCGAACGGGCCGCCGTCCGACGGAAGCAGGACGGTCCCCGCCTCCCGCGCCTTTACCGAACGTTGCCGAAATCCCCCGCAACGTAACCGGCGCTTGCCTAGGCTGGTGCGGTCTAGGCATTGACCGATCACGGAGATCCCATGGCGGAACCCCCCGTGCGCCGATCCGGCAACCTCCCTACGGAACTGACCAGTTTCGTAGGCCGACGCGCGGAGGTGCGCGCTGTCCGGGACCTTCTGAAGTCGTCCCGGCTGGTGACGTTGACCGGTGTCGGCGGGGTGGGCAAGACCCGGTTGGCCACGCAGGCGGCGTCCGGCCTGCACGAACGGTTCCCCGACGGCGTCTGGCAGGTCCCCCTGTCGGGGTTGCAGGACCCGGTCCTGCTCGCGCACACCGTCGCTTCCACGCTGGAGGTGAACGAGCAGACCGCGCGGCCTCCCGTCGAGCTGCTCGCCGGCCATCTGGCGGGAAAGCGCCTGTTGCTGATCCTCGACACCTGCGAGCACCTGCTCGCCGGCTGCGCGGAACTGGCGGGCGAGCTGCTCATCCAATGCCGCCACCTGAGCATCCTGGCCACCAGCAGGATTCCCCTGGGAGTGCAGGGCGAACGCGTCTACGCCGTCATGCCGCTGCCGTTGCCGGGTGACCGCGGCGCGAAGGCACCGGTCTCCGCCCACGAGCCGGCGACCGCCATGGACGCGGTCGCGCTCTTCGCCGACCGGGCGGCCGAGGCGGTGCCGGGGTTCGTCCTGGGCCCCGGCGACCTGGACACCGTGACACGCCTGTGCACCCTGCTGGACGGCCTGCCGCTGGCGATCGAGCTGGCCGCGGCACGGCTGCGGCACCTGACGCCCAAGGAGATCGAGGCCGCGCTGGACGACCGGTTCGGGCTGCTGACCGCCGACTACACGCCGCTCCCCCGGCACCAGACGATGCGGTCGGCGATCGGCTGGAGCCACGAGCTGTGCGAACCCCTCGAACGGCTCCTGTGGGCGCGGCTGTCGGTGCTGGTCGGCGACTACTCCCTGGACCTGGCCAAGGAGGTCTGCGGCGCCGCGCCGCTGTCCCCCGCGCGGGTCGCCGAGCTCATGCCGAGGCTGGTGGAACAGTCCGTCGTGCAGCGCGAGGGCGCCGGGTTCCGGATGCTGGACACCATCCGCGAGTACGGGCTGGAGCGGCTGCGCGACCTGGGAGAGGAGAACGTCGTCCGGCGGCGCCACCGGGACGCGTGCCTGCGGCTGGCCAGGCGCGCCGAGGCGGAGTGGTCCGGCCCGGACCAGCTCGGGTGGACCGGGCGGGTCATCGCCGAGTTCCCCAACCTCCGGGTGGCGCTGGACCACTGCCTGGAGATGGGGTCGGCCAAGGCGCTGGAGCTGTCGGCCGCGCTGTGGCCGCTGTGGAGCGCCTGCGGTCATCACCGGGAGGGGCGCTACTACCTGCGGCGCGCCCTGGAGCAGGGCATCGGGTCGGGCCCGGAGCTCGCCAAGGCCCTGTGGGTGTCCACGTGGGTGGACGTCGAGCACTACGAGGCGGAGGTGGCCGCCGCCCGGCTCGACCTGGCGCGCCGCGCGGCACGGGCGTCGGGGGACGAGACCGCCCTGGCCTACGTCGGTCACATGGCCGGGCTCACCGCGTTCGTCAGGGGCGACGACGCCACCGCCGTGGACCTGCTGGCGGACACGCTCGCCGCGCACCGGCCGGCGCTGGAGGCGGCCGGGCCGGGCCCGCTGCTGACCATGGCGCAGCTGGGGGTCTCGCTGGCGAGGCTCGGCCGCGCCGACGCCGTGCGGACGCTCCGGGACTGCGTGCGGCAGTGCCGTCGGCGCGGTGAGCTGTGGGCCCGCTCGATCGCCCACTACGGCCTGGCCCTCGACGCGTGGCGGCGCGGCGACCTCGCCGACGCCGACGCCCACAACCGGGAGTCGCTGCGGATCAAACGGCGCTTCGGGGACGTCGCGGGCGCGGCGCTGGGCATCGAGCTGCGGGCCTGGTGCGCGGCCGCCTCCGGCCGGGGCGAGGTCGCGGCGCGTCTGCTCGGCGGCGTCGACCGGCTGTGCCTGACGACGGGGATGCGGATCGACCAGGTGCCGTTCTGGGCCGCCGGGCACCGCGAGTGCGAGCGGGCCGCCCGCGAGCTCCTCGGCGACGACGGGTTCGACGAGGCCTTCCGGCAGGGCCGCGACCTGGAGCTGGACGACGCCTACGGTTACGCGCTCGGTGAGGGCCCCGGAGCGCGTGCGCACCGTCCGGGGCCGCCGGCGAACGGAGCCGATCCGGCCGCGGGGCGCGGGGAGACACGCTGAGCGGAGGTCGGGGCCCGCGGCCGGAAGAGCCCGCACGGCCGGTCCGGAGCGGCTGGATCGCCGCGTTCGCCCTCGCCAACCTGGGCCTGTGGATGGGCCACTACGCCCCGCTGGCGGTGCTGCTCCCGGTCCGGTTGCAGGAGATCGCGCCGGACGCCAAGGAGACCGTGTTCGCGCTGGTCAGCGGGGCGGGTGCGGTCGTCGCGATGGTCGTCGGCCCGGTGGCCGGGGCGCTGTCGGACCGCACGATCGGACGGTTCGGCCGCCACCCCTGGACGCTGGGCGGCGCGGCGCTGGCGGCCGCGGCGCTGGTGTTCCTCGCCGGGCAGCGGACCGCGGCCGGAACGCTCGCGGGGTGGTGCGCCGCCCAGGCCGGGCTCAACACCATGCAGGCGAGCCTCACCGCGGAGCTGGCCGACCAGGTCCCGGTCCGGCAGCGCGCGACCGTCGCGGGATGGATGGGCATCACCGCCGGGAGCGCGCTGCTGCCGGTCTTCGCCGTGACGCGGGTCGTCTCCGGGACCGGCCCCGCGTTCCTGCTCACCGGCGCGGTGGTGCTGCTGTTCGCCGCCGTCTTCGCGCTGCTGACGTTCCGCCCGTCCGCGGCTCCGCGAAGATCCCAGCCGTCGCCGGGGCCGGGGCCGGGACGTCCCGGCCGGCTTCACCGCGCCGACTTCCTGTGGGCCTGGACCAGCCGCGCGCTCTTCTTCACCGGATGGTCGCTGGCCACGGTCTACGTGCTCTACTACCTCGTCGACGAGGTCCGCTACGAGCAACGCTTCCCCGGCAAGACCGGAGCGGACGGGGTACTGGAGGTCTCCGTGGTCTTCACCGCGGTCCTCGTCGTCTCGGCGCTCCTCAGCGGCGTCGTCTCCGACCGCACGGGACGGCGCAGGGGGATGGCCGTCGGCGGCAGCGCCGTGGTGACCGCGGGGATCATGATGTGGGCGCTGTGGCCGAGCTGGCCCGCCGTGCTCGTCGGCACCGCGCTGCTCGCCGTCGGGCACGGCGCGTTCCTGTCGGTGGACCAGGCCCTGGTGACCCAGGTGCTGCCCACCGCCGCCCACCGCGCCCGCGACCTCGGGGTCGTCAACATCTCCTACACCGGGCCGCAGGCCCTGGCCCCCTTCGTCGCCGGTCCGGTCGTCACCTCGCTCGGTGGATACGAGACCCTGTTCGTCGTCGCCGCGGCCCTGACGCTGCTCGCCGGACTGACCGTCCGGAACGTGCGCGGCGTCGGCTGACCGACGTCCGCGCCGACCAGTTCGCGCGTACCGTAATCGAACGATCACCCAGCGGCATTATCCTACGAGGGTCCTTCCGGCGGCGATCCCCCCTGAGAGGCCCCGATGAGCCTCTACGAGCAGATCGGCGGCGCCGAGACCGTCGCCGCCCTCGTGCCCCGTCTCTACGCGCGCGTCCTGACCGACCACAGGCTGGTCTCCCACTTCCGGGGCAGGGACATGGGCTGGCTCGCCTACCACCAGGCCCAGTTCCTCACCGCGCTGCTGGGCGGCCCGCACACCTACGAGGCGCGCGGCCTCAGGGAGACGCATCTGCTGCTCCACATCACCGACCCGGAGTTCGACGCGTTCATCGAGCACCTCGAAGCGGCCGCGGGCTCCCTGGGGATCGACCCCCGCATCCTCACGGTGCTCTGCGAACACCTCCAGGAACAACGCGAAGCCGTGGTCTCCCTCCCCGCCCGCCGACCGGCGGACTAGGCGGTCTTCCGAAAACCCTGACCCCGGCACTCGGTGACTCCGGTGGGGTCATCGGCCGGAGCGGGCCGGTGGGGAGCGGGAGGTGTGAACGGGACATGCAGGGGCACACAGTGCCGGTGACGTCACGATGTGTCCGTGATGTCGAGTACGTCCCGTTGATGAAGGGAGAGGGTCGGTGGCTGGCAAGTTCGTGCTCAAGAAGGGCGGAACCGGCAAGTTCCACTTCAACCTGGTCGCCTCGAACGGCCAGGTGATCGCGACCAGCGAGAGCTACGAGAGCAAGGCGGCGGCGCTGAACGGGATCGAGTCGGTGCGCAAGAACGCCACCGACGCGAAGCTGGAGGACCAGACCGCCTCCTGAACGGCGACCGCGGAGGACACGGGGTGATCGCGCCCGATCGCGCGGGCCCTGTCGAGGTGTCGAGGGGGGAGATGCTGGACAGGCGACCGCGAGCGGACGATCAGCACGGGGCCCGGGCCTGGCAGGCGGTGATCGGCGCCTGCCGGGCGGCCCGTGGCCGGGCGCGGCGGCTGGACTGCCGGGTGCTGGAATGGGTGGTGGCCCACCCCGATCCGATGCTGGACCGGTGGATGCCGAGGTTGTCGCGCGCCACCGACCATCTGGTGGCGTGGTGGGCGGTGGCCGCCGTGATGGCCGCCGCCGGCGGTCGGCAGAGCCGCGAGGCGGCGCGTTGGGGCCTGGCGGCGATGCTGCTGACCAGCCCGGTGTGCAACGCGGCCGCCAAGAACCTCATCGGCCGGTCCCGCCCGCCGGAGCGGATACGGCGGCGACGCCCGGGCCGGGTTCCCGAGTCGGGGTCCTTCCCCTCGGGGCATACCGCCGCGGCGACGGCGTTCGTCACCGCCTCGGCCCTGGCCGCCCCGCGGGTGGGGGCTCCGTTGGGAGTCCTGGCCGTCGGGGTCGCGTACGCGCGGGTGTACACCGCGGCCCACTACCCCAGCGACGTGGCCGCCGGAGCTCTGCTCGGCGTCACCGTGGCCTTGGCCCTTCACCTCCCGGTCCGGGACCGGCCGGGGTGAGACCGCTGTGGTCAGTTGGTGAGGGCGGCGAGGAGTTCGTCTCGTCCGCTGGCCCCGGTCTTGCGGTGGATCGCCTTGAGGTGGTCGTTGACGGTGTGCGCCGACAGGCCCAGGCGGCGGGTGATCTGTTTGGGCGTCATCGTGTCGCGCAGCAGGGCGAGGACCTGCCGTTCGCGCGGGGTGAGCTGGTACCAGTCGCAGAAGGTCGGCAGCAGTTGGTCGCCCGTGGCCGCCAGAACGGTGATCGCGACGTCGGCGGTGCCGTCGTCCAGCGGTTCGGCCTGGAAGGCGATCCATCGGCCGAAGCTGGCGGCGGGCCCCACCACCAGCGGCCGGGTCGCGCACGGGTCGCGGGCGTGGGCACGCGCCTTCCTGGCCAGCCCGGCCATGAACGGCTCGATGATCCAGTGCAGGTGGGGCCAGGGGGCGCGCATCAGCCGCGTCCACGCGTGGGCGTGCGGGGTGGTCGCGCGGATGGCGTGGCCGTCGTCGACGATGAGCACTCCCGGCGGCGGCGCCGCGACGGCCGGCACCAGCGGGCTGGAGGTCACGTGGGCGCGCAGGGCCGCCAGCAGTGCCGGCGCCAGGGGCGCCACCCGGATCATGTCCTGCTCGTCGAACGGCCGTCCGCCCTGGGCGCGCAGCAGGCCCAGCGAGCCCCAGACACCGCGGGCGTCCCGTAGGAGCAGCCGCAGCTCGCTCCCCACGCCGTAGGCGGCCAGCCGTCGCCGGGACCCGCGGTCGCCGTCACCGCCGCCCTCTCCCCGCACGCCCACCGGCACCGGGCACCGGGCCAGATCCTGCACCGGAAAGGGATCGGCGCCGGCGAAGAAGTTCTGCAGCCAGGCCTGCCCCAGGCCGGGCTCGACCCCGTGCCAGAAGCTGAAGGACCCCGACCGGGTCGCGGGATTGGCACCCACCACCCGCGCCGCGTCATGGGCCACGACGGGCGCCACCGCCCGCGAGAACACCTCGCCCAGTTCGGCCATGCCGGCTCCGCGCCGCGCCTGCGCGGACAGGTCCCGCGCCAACCGGCTCACGTCCGCCGCATCCAGGTCCCCAGCCATCGCGTACCCCACCGCCTTCCCGGTCCCAACGGGATACCGCCGCGCCGACAGCATGAACCCTGCGGACGGCCACGACGGTCGTGGGCTCCACTGTGGCAGCCGTTCGCCAGGGCATCACCATCCGCAACAACAACCGCACCCGGGTGAACGCGGATCTGGCGCGACTGCCAGGGTTCCGCACCGAGCCGTTCGAGGCGGTGCCGTGCGCTGGTGGCCGGTCGGCAACCTGGTGGTGGCCGTCGGGGAACGCGGCGGCCCGTTCGGTGGGCCGCCGCGTTCCGGGGGTCACGCGACGGGAGCGGTCCTCTCCTCGTCGCGGGGGAAGAAGGGCAGTTCGAGGTGGACGTGGTCGGCGGCGGCGAGGATCTCCGCGGCGTCGTCGACCGGCGGGTGGATCGCCTGGTTGATCCGCTGCTTGATGGCCGCGCCGTCGGCGCCCGACGCCATCACCCTGCGGTCCCAGCCCCGGGTGAAGATCGCACCGGCGCCGCCCAGGTCCAGGCAGGTGACGTACGGGCCGGGGGTGAAGTCGCGCAGCGGCCTGCCGAGCAGGTCGGCCACCGCGTTGTATCCGGCGACCTTGCCGAGCGGGGTGGCGTGCTGGCAGGCCTGCATGACCGTGTGCTCGGCGTCGAACGCCGCCGCGGCCGTGTCCCCGGCGGCGAACACCTCGGGAAGGGCGCGCAGCCGCCGGTCGACCGGCACCCGGCCGAGGTGGTCGAGTTCGGCGGAGATCTGCCGGGTCAGTTCGCTGGCCCTCATCCCCACCGACCAGACCACCGCGTCCGCCTCGACCCTGGCGCCGTCGGACAGGACGGCGTACCCGTCGCCGACCTCGGTCACCGTGGTTCCGAGGCGGCGCGCGACGCCCAGCTCGTCCAGCGCCGCCTCGATCTCCGCGCGCGGGCCCGGGCCGAGCGGTTCCGCCACCGTGTCCGCCCGGTCCACCAGCAGCACACGGCCCCGGGCGGCCAGGGCGGTCGCGGCCTCCAGCCCGACGAACCCGGCGCCGACGACCACGGCGGTGTAGTCCTCGCGGTCGCGCAGATGGCCGGTGAGCCGCCGCGCCCCGTCCAGGGTGTCGATGTCGAAGAGCCGTTCGGCGCCGGGCAGGTCCCGGGGCCGGACGAGCGCGCTGCCCGCCGCCAGCACCAGGCGGTCGTAGCCGATCTCCCGGCCGTCGGCCACCACCACGCGGCGGCCGGTGTCGATCGTGCTCACCGAGGCCCGCAGGTGCTCCACGCCGATCGGCCCGAGGACCCTGCGCAGCTCCACCGTGGCCCGGTCCGGCTCCGGCTCGTACAGGCGCGGCCGCAGCACCAGGTGCTCGTTCGGCGCGACGAGCGTGACGCGCAGGTCCGCGTCCCCGCGCGCCAGTGCCGCTCCCGCCGCGCTCCACACGCCCGCGAACCCGCCTCCGATGATCACAACGTGCGCCATCGTGTCGTCCTCTCCCGTCCTCGCCCCCCCGGGGGTCGGGGGGTCCGGCAGGGAGACAAGACGGCGGGTTCAGATGTGACCGATGGGGGCGAGTTTCTCGGGATTGACCAGTCTGCGGAACGTCGTGACGCGCCCGTCGGCGATCTCCACGGTGTCGAGCCAGACCAGCTCGCCGCCGTGGTAGGTCGCCAGGGCGGGCTGCCCGTTCACCTCGACGATCCGGAACGCGTCGGGGCGCCTGATCTCGACCAGCCTGATCGCCAGCAGGGCGATCGCCTCCGCGCCCCGGACCGGCCTGCGCGCGGCGACCGCCCTGCCGCCGCCGTCACCGACGTAGACGGCCTCGGGGTGCAGCAGCCCGACGAGCGCGGCCATGTCCCCCGCCTCGGCGGCCGCCTTGAACGCCCTGAGCACCCGTTCGGTCTCGGCCCTGGACGCCCGGGGCCGCTCCCGGACCTCGGCGACCCGCGCCCGCGCGCGGGAGGCGAGCTTGCGGCTGGCGGCGGGCGTGTTGCCGAGCACCTCGGCGATCCGGTCGAACGGGAAGCCGAACACGTCGTGCAGCACCAGCGCGACGCGTTCGGCGGGGGTGAGCGTCTCCATGACCACCAGCATCGCGGTGCTCACCGACTCGTCCAGGAGCACCCGGGCGGCGGCGTCCGGTCCGGTCAGCAGCGGTTCGGGCAGCCAGGGTCCGACATAGGACTCACGCCGGACGCGCGCCGACCTCAGCACGTTGTAGGACGTGCGGGCGGCCAGGGTCACCAGCCAGGCCCGCAGGTCCCGCACCTCGGACAGGTCGGCCGCGGCCGCGCGCAACCAGACCTCCTGCGTCACGTCCTCGGCCTCGGTCACGGTGCCCAGGATCCGGTAGGCCGCCCCGAAGACCGCGGGCCGGTGCGACTCCCAGTCGACCTCCGCCGCCGTGCCGGTCAGTTCCACCCTCGCCCCTCGCTCCGCGGCTCCGCTCCCGGCTCCCCCGTCCACGGCCGGAGCTTGTCGGGGTTGAGCACCGTCCAGATGTGCCTGATCCGGCCGTCCACGACCTCGAACGCCATCACGCTCACGGTGGTGCCGTCCAGCTCGGCCCTCAGACCGGGCTGACCGTTGACCGTGCACTCCCGGATCGTCGCCCGGTCGGCGCGGGCCCGCTCGGTGAAGAAGCGCGCGATCTGCTCGGCGCCCTCGACGGGGCGGGGCAGGGCGGTGGCGAGGCCGCCGCCGTCACCGGTGGCGGTGGCGTCGGGGTCGAGCAGGCCGAGGAGGGCGCCGATGTCCTTGGCCTCCCAGGCCTGTTTGAACTCCCGGACGACGCGGGCCTGCTGGGCCGGCGGGGTCGCCGAGGGCTGCGCGGCGCGGATGCGGCGGCGGGCCGAGGAGGCCAGCTGGCGGCAGGCCGCCGGGGTACGGCCGACGATCTCGGCCACGTCGGCGAAGGGGTAGCGGAAGACGTCGTGCAGGATGAACGCCACGCGCTCGGCCGGGGTCATCGCCTCGAGCACCACCAGGAAAGCCATGTTGACCGACTCGTCGAGCGTGACGCGGTCGGCCGGATCGGCGGTGGCGCCGTGCGGCGGCCCGCCGCCCCAGTCGGCGTGGCCGGGCAGCGGCTCGGGGATCCACTCCCCCACGTAACGCTCGCGCCGGGCCCGCGCCGAGCCGAGCACGTCCAGGCAGATGCGGCTGGCGACCCTGGTCAGCCAGCCACCCGGCGACTCGATGGCCTCCCGCTGCGGCGCGGACATGGCGTACCAGCGGGCGTAGGTCTCCTGGACGACGTCCTCGGCCTCGGCCAGCGAGCCCAGCATCCGGTAGGCCAGGCCGATCAGCTGGCGCCGCTCGCTGACGATCGCGCTCAGGCCCGGGTCGAGCCGATCGCCTTCCGCCTCGGACGGGCTGGTCATGGTCTCGCGGCTCCTTCGGTCGTGTCTGCTCTCCCCCTACGACGGGACAGCGCACCGAAATGTGAGGCGGCGGGCGACCTCGTGATCCGGCGGGCTGGGCACGCCCAGTCTGGCGCACGCCGCCGACGCCCGGCCTCCGCGGTCCCATGCCGGTGTTCGTTCAGCGCCGTCCGGTGCGCGAAGGCAGGTTAGTGACGGGGCTGGGCGGGCAGGACGCCCTGGCGTTTCGGTCGCCTGACGACGCGGAAGCACGGTCGGGCGTCCGGATCAGGTCGATGGCGAGGAGGCGGACGTGCGAGGCGGAGAGATCACGTCCGTGGCCCGCGAGGTCTTCGGGCTCGCCGAGCTGCGGCCCGGGCAGCGGGAGGCGGTCCAGGCCCTGGCCGGCGGGCGGGACGCGCTGGTGGTGATGCCGACCGGCAGCGGGAAGTCGGCGGTCTACCAGATCGCCGGGATGATGCTGGGCGGCCCCACCGTGGTGGTGTCGCCGCTGGTCTCCCTGCAACGCGACCAGGTGCAGGGGCTCGGCGCCGACGGCGTCGAGGCCCACAGCCTGAACGCGGCGACGTCGGCGGCGGACCGGGACCGGGCGTTCGCGGCGCTGGGCGGCGACCGGACCGCGTTCGTTTTCATGGCCCCCGAGCAGCTGGTGCGCTCCGACGTGCGGGAGACGCTCGCCCGGACACCGCCGCGGCTGGTGGTGGTCGACGAGGCGCACTGCGTGTCGGCGTGGGGCCATGACTTCCGGCCCGACTACCTGCGCGTCGGCGCCGTGGCCGACGCGCTGTCGCCGCGGCCGGTGATGGCGGCGCTGACCGCGACGGCCGCGCCGCCCGTCCGGGACGAGATCGTCGAACGGCTGCGGCTGCGCGACCCGGCGAAACTGGTCCACGGGTTCGACCGCCCCGAGATCCGGCTCGCCGTCCGCTCGTTCCGCGACGCCGACGAGCAGCGCCAGGCCGTCCTGGACGCCGCGCACGACCTGGACGGGTCCGGCATCGTGTACGTCGCCACCCGCAAGGACACCGCGTGGTTCAGCCGGCGGCTCCCGTCGGCGCGTCCCTACCACGGCGGGATGCGCAAGAGGGAACGCGACGACGCGCAGCAGGCGTTCATGACCGGCCGGACGCGGATCATCGTGGCCACCACGGCGTTCGGCATGGGCATCGACAAACCCGACGTGCGGTTCGTGCTGCACGCCCAGGTGCCGGACTCGCTCGACTCCTATTACCAGCAGGTGGGGCGGGCCGGACGCGACGGGCGGGACGCCGACGCCCTCTGCTTCTACCACGCCGACGACCTGGGCCTGCCCCGCTTCTTCACCGGCGGGCTGCCGGACGAGGAGACGCTGACCGCCGTCTGCCGGGCGGTCGCGGACGGGGTGACCGGCCGCGGCGGGCTCGCCGAACGCGCCGGGGTGTCCCCTCGCCGCCTGACCGCGTTGCTCAACCTGCTCCAGGAAGCGGGGGCGGTGCGGCTGGGGCGGCGGATCCGTCCCGCGCCGCACGCGGCCGACATCGGGGAGACGGTCGCCGCCGCCGTCCGGCTCGCCCAGCGGCACCGGGACGTGGCGCGCACCCGGATCGAGATGATGCGGCGCTACTGCGAACTCACCGACTGCCGTGGCCGCTTCCTGCTGCGCTATTTCGGCGAGGCGCGCGACCGGCCCTGCGGCCACTGCGACACGTGCGAGACCGGCCGGGCCGAGCAGCGCCTCGACAACCGCGTCTTCCCCGTCGGCGTCCGCGTCGAGCACCGCAAGTGGGGAGGCGGGGTCGTCGTGGCGGGAGAACGCGAGCGCGTCACCATCCTCTTCGACGAGGCGGGCTACAAAGAGCTCCTGGTCGCCGCGGTGGCGGAGCGGGGCCTGCTCACCCGCGAGCGTTCTCCCCGTTGAGCCCTCGCCCTCCGGCGCGGATCCCGTGCCGGAGGGCGCCCGCGCCGCCGCGTCCTTCGACGCGGCGGCGCGGAGCCGGGTCAGCGCTTGTAGTACAGGCCGCCGGGCTTGAGCTTCTTCCCGGCGTACAGCTGCGAGACGGTGACCAGGGTGAAGCCGCGCTTCTTGAGACCCGCGACCACCCTCGGGATCGCGGCGACCGTGGTCGAGTGGATGTCGTGGAACAGCACGATGTCACCCTTGCGCGGGGTGTTGACGCCCACGCGCACGTTCCGGGCGACGTCCCGGTACTTCCAGTCGAGCGTGTCGACGCTCCACATGATCTGCGGCATCCCCACGGCCCTGCCGACGCGGGCGTTGGTCGCGCCGTACGGCGGCCGCATGAGGCGGGGCGTGACGCCGCTGGCCGCCTTGATCGCCTTGTTGGTCCGGCTGATCTGGGAACGCACGGCCGCGTCCGACAGCTGGGTGAGCTGCGGGTGCGACCAGGTGTGGTTGGCCAGTTCGTGACCCTCGGTCGCCATGCGCTTGACGAGCGCGCGGTTGCCGGCGACGTTCTGCCCCAGCATGAAGAAGGTGGCGGGCACCTTCGCCTTGCGCAGGTCGTCCAGCAGTCGCTT
>NZ_BCQR01000059.1 GCF_001552175.1 Actinomadura kijaniata NBRC 14229 | reverse complement strand
GCCGGGCGGCGCCTCCAGCCGCACCGGCTCCCGGCGCAACGGCTGCGACCTGGCCGGACGCTCCCGGACACGGGTCTTCTTCCGGGCCGGTGCCCCGGCGGGGCGGGCCGCCTGCCGGGCCCCGGTGGCCGTCCGCCGCGGGGCCTCGCGCGCCGACCGGCGGAGCGCGCGGTCCATGTCCGGCTGCCCGGTGGTCAGCCCGGAGCGCAGGCTCCGGCACAGCTCGCTCCGGTCGAACACCCGTGCCGGCGCGCCCCGCAGCTCGATGCACCGGGCGTCCGCCGTGCCGGAGAGCGGTCCCGCCAGCGCGGCGAGCAGTGCGGCGGCGGCCAGGCCGGCGCGGACGGCCGGAACGACATGGGCTGGCACGGACGGCCCCTCCCCGGGGATGAACAGCGGATGACCTGCGGTGACGGTCCGATGAAAGCAGCCGCCACACCGCCGGTCACGGTTCCGGCGCGGCACGTCGGCGGGAAGGTACCAATCCGTGATCGGCTCGATACCGTCCGGAACCATCCGTGTCCTTTGCTGACGTGGGGGCGACCGGTCAATTAAAATCGTTGGACACGTGAGGCGGAGGGGTGCCGTGGTGCGGACGAGGTCGGGGGACGTTCAGGGAGTCGCGCCGTCGGCGACCCTGGCGGAGAAGGTCGAGTGGCTGATCCGGAACATGTGGCCGGCGGAGGCTCCGCCGCCGCGCAACAACGTGGAGACCGCCGCCGCGATCGCCCGCGCCACCGGTGAGGACATCTCCTCCACCACGGTGTGGAAGCTGCGCACCGGCCGCCAGGACAACCCGCAGCTCAAGACCCTCACGGCGCTGGCCACGTTCTTCGGGGTGCCGATCGGTTACTTCGGCTTCCCGGGCGAGGCCGGGCCGATCGACGACGATCTGACGTTCAAGGCCCTGCGCCGCGAGGTGGAGGCCGGGGTGGTGCGGTCGGAGGTGCTGCGCGCCCTGGTGGACCTGTCCCCCCAGGCCCGCTGGGTGGTCGACGAGATGATCCTGGCCGCCGCCCGCGCCGACCGCCTCCGCCAGCACCCGGAACGCCCCCCCAACGGCGACGGCTGACCCTTCCGGCACGCCCGCCGTGTCAGCCCCGCCCTTGCGGGGGCATGGGGGCTGGGCGCGTTCGTCTCTGGGCGGCCTGGCCGCCGACTTCCATGCGGTCGGCCAGGCCGCTCAGCGTGCCCGGCATATCGGCCGCCGGGGAGATCCGGCGTGACCGGGCGGAGCCGGGGGAGGGGCGTCGCCCCGGGACGGGGCGCCGCCGCTCGGGCGCGTGCCGGGACGGGGATCACAGCAGCGACTGGACGAGCGTGAGCAGGCGTTGCGCCAGCCGGAGGCCGTCGAACGCGGAGACCGTCAGGCCCGGCAGGAACGCGGCCGCGCAGAGCCGACCCGTCGCCCGGTCGATGTGGATGCCGTTGTGCATGGGCCCTCGCTTCACCGATCAAGGAACATGGACCGAAGGTCCCGTTCACTGAAAGTGCCAGTACGATGATTCTGCGTGACGGAGCGGCCGCTGTCAATCAGAGTTGTTGATTTTCCAGTACTTCGCTCAAAGTGGATCCCCCTGGTCGGGCGGACCGCGCGGCCACCGTGTGGAACGCCGCCTTCGGCTCCCACCGCCCCGTCCGCGCGCAGTCGTCGGGCGATCCGGGCGACGCGACCTTCAGCAGCGAGAACGACGCGGTGTCCAGGTCGTACCGGGGGTCGGCCGCCGTGGGGGAGCCGGGTGCGACGAAGCCGTGGACGAACGCCCCGTGCGCGTTCTCCGCCTCGAACACGTCCAGCAGCTCGTCCAGGTAGCGGGCCTGCTCCCGCTCGTCCCGCACGATCCCGTCCCGCAGGCTGGAGCCGAGCGGGATGACGGAGTCGCAGTGCAGGTCGTCGCGGATGGCGGCCATGTCGCGCCGCACGTACGCGACGTCCCACACCTCGCGCTCGGTGTCGTGGTTGACGCCCCTCTGAACGATCATCGCTGTCCCCTTCGCCGTGCCGCCCGCGCCTCCCGGCGTCCGCGGCGCCGGACGCGCCCGCAGCGGCCGAAGGGCGAGCCCGTTCCCGACCGAAGTCGAGCCCCGCCGCGGCGGGCGGGCCACGGCGGGGAGGGGAGGGTTCAGGCCTCGTGGAAGCGCGGGTTGCCCATGTGGACGAGGCTGTCGACCTTGTGCACGCGCTCGTCGTGCCCGATCTGCCGCAGCAGGTCGGCCAGCGAACGGTAGCGGCCGTACTCGGCGGCGTAGGTGGGCGGCGCGGCCACCTCCTCGAACTCGGGGTGCTCGGCGACGAACTCCATGTACTCGTGCTCGGCGTGGTCCTCGAAGTCGGCGTTCAGGCGGTAGCTCCACTCGGGCCTCAGCACGAACAGCAGCCAGGACACGTGGTAGTACACGAACGCCACCAGCCACGGCGCGAGCCGGTGGAGCAGGAACGACTGGCGGTGCCCCTCCCGCTGGACGATGTCCTGGAGGATCAGCAGGTGCCACTGCTCGTTGTCCTGCTCCTCGCGGGTCTCGACGATCCGGTCGTGGACCCGCCTGGCGAGGTCGGAGCTGCGGCGCCGCCGCGACAGGGCGTGGTAGCCGACGCGCTCCCACGCCTGGTAGGGGACGCGGGCGATGAACTCCAGCATCGTGAACTTCACGAACGTGCGCTCGCGTCCGTAGACCAGGTCCATCTGTCCGAACAGCAGCCGCGCCATGAGGCCGTAGCGCAGGCGCGGGGCGGCGAGGGTCTCGGCCTGGGCGGCGCGCAGCTCGCGCGGGGAGAGCTTGGGCGGCCCGGCGTGGCGGGCGGGGGCGGGAACGGTGGGCGGAGCCGTGATCGTCATGTCCACGATCCTGCTGGGACGGCACCCGGCCGGGCGTCGGCCCGCGAGAGACACCTGCCGTACCGCCGTCCGCGCAGTGCGGGCCCGCCCGCTACATCTCCCGGCCTAAGGGGTCCCCCAGGGGACGAGGCCGTGGGAGGCCGCCAGGTCCAGGGCGGCCCGCGACGCCGGGGCCAGCAGGTCCCGGTCGTCGCGGCCCACGAAGACCAGCTCGCCGATCTCGTTGGCCGGGGTGAACCCGCCGACGTGGCCGGAGGTGAAGCAGGCCATCCGCACGTGCGAGAACGCGGGCTGGTCGTGGGCCTCCGCGCGGACCACGCCCAGGGCGCGGAACGAGGCCGCGTCCAGCTCCACCGCCAGCTCCTCGCGGACCTCCCGCGACACCGCCGACCAGTCGTCCTCGCCCGGCTCGCGCTTACCGCCGGGGAGGTACAGCAGGTCGCGGCCCCGCGACCGGACCGCCAGCATCCGGCCGCCGGACACGTGGACCCAGGCGACGACGTCGAGTTCGCGGTTCACAGGCGGCCGGACTCCAGAACTCGTTGCAGGAACGCGCGGGTGCGCGGCTCCCTCGGCTCGGTGAAGATCTGCTCGGCGGGGCCGCGTTCCAGCAGCACGCCGTTCTCCAGGAAGCACACGGTGTCGGCGATGTCGCGGGCGAAGCCCATCTCGTGGGTGGCCATCACCATCGTCATCCCCGCCTGCTTCAGCTCGCGGATGACGCCCATCACCTCGGTGACCAGTTCCGGGTCGAGCGCGGAGGTGACCTCGTCCAGCAGCAGCACGCTCGGCTCGCACGCCATCGCCCGGACGATCGCCACGCGCTGCTGCTGGCCACCCGACAACCGGTCGGGATAGGCGTCCGCCTTGTCGGCGAGGCCGAAGCGCTCCAGCAGGGCGCGGGCCCGCGCGACGGCCTCCCGCCGCGACCGCCGGTGGACCCGGACGGGCGCGAGGGTGATGTTGTCCAGCACCGTCATGTGCGGGAACAGGTTGTAGGACTGGAAGACCATCCCAATGCGCTTGCGCACCTCGTCGGGGTCGGCGGCCGGGTCGGTGATCTCCCGCCCGTCCAGCCAGACCGCGCCGTCGTCCACGGTCTCCAGCAGGTTCAGGCAGCGCAGCAGCGTGGACTTGCCGGACCCGGACGCGCCGATCAGGCACACCACCTCGTGCGGCGCGACCTCCAGGTCGACGCCGCGCAGCACGTGGTGGCCGTGGTAGTTCTTCCAGACGCCCTCGACGCGCAGCAGCGGCGCGGTCGCCGGTTCGGCCGTCGGCTCGGTCGCCGGTCCGGTCACGGGGCACCTCCGGGCGCGCGGCGGCGCTCGGCGCGGGCCGCCAGGTGGTCGGTGAACCGGGCCATCGGCACGGTCAGCGCGATGAACAGCACGGCCGCGGCCAGGTAGGGGGTGTAGTTGAACGTCTCGGCCTGGTGGATCTGCGCCTGCCGCAGCGCCTCCAGCGGGCCGAGCACCGCCACCAGCGCGGTGTCCTTCTGCAGCGAGGCGAAGTCGTTCAGCAGCGGCGGCACGACCCGCCGCACCGCCTGCGGCAGGATCACGAACCGCAGCGCCTGCGCCTGGCTGAGCCCGAGGGACCGCGCCGCCGCGCGCTGGCTGGGGTGGATCGACTCGATGCCGGACCGGAACACCTCGGCCACGTACGCGCCGTAGGACAGCACCAGCGCCAGGCCGCCCAGCACCGCCGGGCTGCTCGGCACGCCCTGCAGCTCCAGCGCGGGCAGCCCGAACCCGACCAGGTACACCAGCAGGATCGTCGGGATGCCGCGGAACACGTCGGTGTAGGCGGTGGCCAGCATCCGCAGCGGGAAGAACAGGGGGCTGCGCAGGCCGCGCGCGAGCGCGACCAGCAGCCCCAGCACCAGGATGACGACCTCGGCGACCAGGAAGATCTGGATGTTGAGCCAGAAGCCGCCGAGCACGTCGGGGAACGCGGCGCTGAACCGTTCCCAGTCGAAGAACGTCTCCCGCACGCGCGGCCAGCCCGGCGAGGAGGTCACCGCCAGCGCGACGAGCACCACGAACAGGATCGTGGACGCCGCCGCGACCGATCCGGACCGGACGCCCTGGCGGCGCCGGCGGCGTTCGCGGTCGAGCTGGCGTTCGCTCTTGACCCACTCGCCGGAAGGCCGCTTGTGGAGCGAGGTCACCGGCGCGCCGTCACTTCAGGACCGGGGCGCCCGCGGCGGCCCCCAGCCACTTGTCCTGGATGCGGGTCAGCTCGCCGGCGGACTTCAGCTCGCCGATGGCCTTGTTCAGGCAGCCGACCAGCGGGTTGTCCTTCTGGAGCAGCAGCCCGAAGTGCTCGGCGGCGGACCCGGAGGCGAACTGGCCGATGATCTTGGAGTCGTCGACCTGGGCGGCGGTGACGTAGAACGCGCTCGGCAGGTCCAGCACCAGCACGTCCACCTGCTTGTTCTTCAGCGCGTTGACGGTGTCGATCTGGCTGTTGAACACCTTGGGCTGCCGGGTCGGCTTGATCTGGTCGCGGACGGCCTGCAACGCGGTCGTGCCGACCTGCACGGCGATCCGGGCGTCCTTCAGCTCCGCGAGGCTCCTGGCCCCGGCGTACCTGGAGCCGTTCACCGTGACCGCGCCCTGCTGCACCTCGTAGTAGCCGTCGGAGAACGTCACGGCCTTCTGCCGCGCCGGGGTCACCGAGATCTGGTTGATGTCGAAGTCGAAGTTCTTCGGGCCGGGCGCGTAGGAGGCGTCGAACGGCTGGGTCACCCACCTGACCTCGTTCTTGGCGAAGCCAAGCTTGCCCGCCACCGCGTAGGCGACGGCGCTCTCGAAGCCCTCGCCGTTGCTCGGGTCGTTCTTCTTGAACCACGGCTCGAACGCGGGCTTGTCGGTGGCCACCGTGAGCCGCCCCTTGTTCACCAGCCTCAGCTGGTCCTTGGCGCAGGAGGCGGGCGCGGCCGTGCCGGACCCGGTCTCCTTCTTCTGGGGCGCGCAGGCGGTGGCGGCGAGGGTGACGGCGGCCAGCCCGGCGAGGGCGGTGAGCAGGGAACGGCGGGCCAAGGCGAGCCTCCGGGGAGAAGAGAGATCAGATGGAACGGATGGTGAGGGCGGCGGACCCGCCGAGGCCGAAGCGGGCGGCGGCCGAGCCCTGGTTGACGGCCAGGCCGAGGCGGCCCGAGGAGTCGATCCACAGCAGCGGCTCGTCCTTGGCGACCCTGCCGAACGTCTCCTCGAACGGCGCCCGGGCGGTCCGGGGGATGCCGTCCGGCCCGGTCCAGGCCAGTTCCAGGGCGGTCCCGAACGGCAGGTCGCCGAGCGCGGCGGTCAGGTCGTCGCGCCCGGCCGCCAGGATCAGGCTGCCGAACTGGTCGGCGTACAGCACGGTCGTCTCCAGCGCGCCGTCGCGCACGGCGGCCGGGGGCGGATCCAGCCGGATCAGGTCGGTCGCCGGGCCGAACTCCGCCAGGTCCACGCCGCTCGCCAGGTGCGCGGCGGCGGGGGAGAAGACGTCGCGACCGTGGAAGGAGGTGGACACCTCCGGCAGCCGGTAGGCGGGGTTCTCCAGGCGGTGCGCCCGGACCACGCCGCCCAGGGCCTCGGCGGCCGGGACCAGCAGCCCGTTGTCGGGGCCGACCAGCAGGTCGCCGCGCCCGGTCGCGATCCCCACCGGGTACCGCCGGGTGCCGACGCCGGGATCCACGATCCCCACGTGCACGCCGACCGGCAGGTAGGGCAGCGCCTGCTCCAGCAGCATCGCGCCCTCCACGATCGCGTACGGGGTGATCTCGTCGCTCAGCACCAGCACGTTCGCGTCCGGGGTGATGGAGTAGACGACCCCGGCGCAGATGGCGCTGTAGGCGGCACCGAAGTCGGTGGCCAGGCTGACGAACGGACGGGACGCGGACACGGGACACCTTCGCGGACCAGCGGGGATGGCGGAGCGCCGATCCTACCAACACGGTAGGAAGACCAGGTCACACCCCTGCCGTCACCGGGGCGCGCGGCCGCGTCGCCGATTGCGCGCACCATATCCCTGTCTTCGGCGGGACTGTTTCGAGGGTTCTCGGACACCGCCGCCGGGCGGGCGTAGCGTGAGGGCGGGCACGGGCCGAGGCCGCGGTTCCCGGGTTCCCAACGGCCGTTCCGTCAGGGGTGATCTTCGATGCGCGCGTTCCCCGGTCGGCAGCCGGTGCGGCAGGCGACGCTGGCGGCGGCCGACCCGCAGGCCACCGCCGAGCTGATCCGCCAGGTGTACGTCGACCTGGACGTCCGGGTGCGGCGGCTCGGGCCGGACCTGCGGCACCGGATCTCCACCGTGGAGGTCGAGCAGATCGCCGCCGACCGGGTCGACAGCTTCCAGTTCGACATGCGGGCGGCCACCGAGCCCTTCGCGAACCTGACGGCCTTCACCCTGCTCAAGGGCCGGACCCGGCTGCGGACCGGGCGCGGTTCCGCCTACCAGGAGGCGATACCGCAGGTGGGCCAGGGCTGCCTGTACCCCCACGACCGCCCGGTCATCATCGACTACCCCTACGGTGAACCGCCCGCCACCGGCCCGATGGAGATCTCCGTCAGTTCGCTGCGCCTGCCGTGGGCGACGGTCGCCCGGCTGGCCGAGGAGTCCACCGGACTGCCGGCCGCCGACCTGCGCTTCACCGCCCTGCAACCGCTGCCGGGGGCCGCCGCCCACTGGTACCGGACCTTCGACTTCGTCCACCGGCAGCTGCTGGCCCCCCAGACCGTGATGGCCAACCGGCTGGTCGCCGAGAACATGGCCGCGACCCTGGCCGCCGCGGCGCTGGCCGCCTTCCCCAACACCACCATGGCCGCCGCGCGGCTGCCGCGGCCCGGCCGGGCCGCCCCGGCGGTGGTGCGGCGGGCGGTGGACTTCATCGAGGCCCACGCCGATGTGCCGCTGACCCTGACCCACATCGCCGCGGCCGTGCGCACCAGCCCCCGCGCGCTGCGGCAGGCGTTCCTCCGCCACCTCGACACCACCCCCACCGCCTACCTGCACCGGGTGCGGCTGGAGCGCGCCCACGCCGACCTGCTGGGGACCGCCGGGCAGACCGTGGAGCGGATCGCGCTGCGCTGGGGGTTCGCCGACCCCGCCCGGTTCGCCGTCGCCTACCAGCAGGCCTACGGCGTGACACCCGGCCTCACCCTGCGCGACTGAACCACGTACCCGAACCCACCCCCGAACCGGCTCACCGCCAGAGAGCGGAGGCGTCATGACGGCTAGTCAACCGCTGACGCGGACGCACCTGGTCATCGACGACCCCGACCAGGCGCGCGCGTGCTTCGAACGGCTCTACGACAGCCGACTGCTGGTGGGCAGGTCGCGCGGCGCCCCCCTGGGCCTGGACCTGACGGTGTGCGACGCCGGCCGGTTCACCTCCGCCGACCTCACCCTGCCGGGCGAGCTGACCCACCAGGCGACCCGGTCGGACTACCTGATCATCGCCATGTCCCTGGCGGGCGTGGTCCAGTACGACCACGGCAAGGACACCGACCGCTTCTCCGTCGGCCAGGCGCACATAGGCGGCCGTCCCGACCTCGGCTGCTGGGCGCGCAGCCGTGGCCTGCACGCCCGGACGGTCACGTTGCCGCTGCCGCTGCTGACCCGGGCCGCGGGCGACGACCACTTCCCGGGACCACTGCGCTTCACCGACCGGCGCCCGCTCACCGCCGCCGCCCATGCCCACTGGAAGGCCACCGTCGACTACGTCGACGGCGTTCTCGACGGGCTCCTGGACGACCCCGGCGGCCCGGCCCCGCTGCTGATCCTCGGCAGCACCGCCCAGTTGCTGGCCGCCACCGCCCTGGCGGTCTTCCCCAACACCTGGACCCACCGCGACGATCCGTCGGCCGACCGCGCCGCCCGCGTCGACGCCACCCCGACCACGCTGGCCCGCGCCGTCGCCCACATCGACGCCCACTACGCCGACCCGGACCTGTCGATCGCCGACATCGCCGCCGCGGCCTGCGCCACCCCCCGCGCCGTCCAGTACGCCTTCCGCCGCCACCGCGGCACCACCCCCATGGCCTACCTGCGCCAGGTGCGGATGGCCGCCGCCCACGCGGACCTGGCCGCCGCCGACCCCACCACCGGGATCACCGTCACCGCCGTCGCCACCCGCTGGGGATTCGCCCATCCCGGCCGGTTCGCGGCCGCCTACCGCGCCGCCTACGGCGTTCCGCCCAGCCACACCCTGCACACCTGACCCGCCCCGCGCGGACACCGCCGGGGACCGGTCCGGGGAAACAAGCGCGGGCAAGCGGGAGACAACGGGATAGGGGCGACATCATCGGCGCCGCCGCATGGCCGTATCCCCGGTTCACGTGGCATCGGCGCGCCGGCGGGAACAGGACGGACCGCGCGGGCCGATGCGCCGGGTCGTCCCCCCGTCCGGCGCCGACCGCCCGTGCGAAGAAGGGACAGGGGGGTCCCGGCCGGGCGGCGCATCGAGAGGAGATCCCGCACGATCACCGGCCGGGCGTGCCCGTCTTCCGGTACGCCGGCCCCTGCGGGGCCGGCGAGGGCACATCCCCCCTTCAGGCGGGCCGCCCGTACTGCCCCATGGGCGGCCCGCCGCCCGCCCCGACGAAAGCGCCCGCCCGCAGGGGAGGCGGGCGTTCCGACGTGCCAGGCCGGATCCGAGCATCTCCGTCCGCGCCCGGCGTCGTCAGCGCCCCGAACGAACAGCGAGGCCGCGGTCGTCCACCAAACGAACTCACAGCGGGCCCCGGTCACGCACGCGAGCGCGTTACCTGGCCTGCGGGCCCGACGCCGGAGGCGAGGGCCCGCGGTCAGATCGCGAAGCGATGTCGCGCTCGCCAAGACCTGGTGAGGTGCGAGCCCCCGGGCGAGCGCCGTGGGCCAGGGCCTTTGACAACAGCCTAAGCTGCGGGGCGTGCGCCCCGACTCCCTGGACCCGGTCCCGCTGCGGACCTTCGTCGCCGTGGCCGAGCTCGGCTCGTTCACCGCCGCCGCCGAGGCGGGCGGCTACACCCAGTCGGCGGTCTCCCGGCAGATCGCCGCGCTGGAGGACGCCTGCGGGGTGGAGCTGTTCGTGCGGGGCGCGCGCGGGGTGCGGCCCACCCCGGCCGGCGACCACCTGCTGCCGCACGCGCGGGCGCTGCTGGAACGCCACGCCGAGACCGCGCGGGCCGTGGCGGAGCTGCGGCGGCTGGACGCGGGGGCGGTGCGGGCGGGGACGTTCGCCACGGCGGGCGCGGTGCTGCTGCCCCGGGCGCTGGCCGCGTTCCGGGAACGGCACCCGGCCGTGCGGGTCGAGGTGCGCGAGGGACTGACCGAGGAACTGCTGCCGCTGCTGGAGGCCGGGGACCTGGACCTGGCGGTGGTGAGCACCCACAAGGCGGCCGAGCCGTCCGGGGTGGAGCTGGTCCGGCTGTGCGAGGACCCGCTGCTGGTGGCGCTGCCGAAGGGGCACCGGCTGGCGCGGCGGCGGCGCGTCCCGCTGGCGGAGCTGGCCGAGGAGTCCTGGATCGTGGCCGACTCGCCACCGGCGGTCGCCGCCCTGCACGCCCGCTGCGCCGCCGCCGGGTTCGTGCCGCACACCCCGCTGCGGGCCGCCGAGTGGATCACCAAGCTGGGCCTGGTGGAGGCGGGCTGCGGCGTCACGCTGGTGCCCGCCATGGCCGCCGGGGCGCTCGGCGGGCGGGTGGCGCTGCGGCCCCTGACCCCCGACCCGCCCCGGCGCACCGTCTACGCGGCCGTCGCCCGGCACGCGCGCCGCGCGCCCGCCGTGACGGCGTTCCTGGACGGGCTGCGGGCGGTCGTCGCGGAGGTGACCGCCGCCGGAGCGGGCTAGGGAGGGGCGGCGACGACCTCGACCTCCGGCAGCGCGTCCGTTCCACGAACGTCCTTCGTGCCCGCCATGCGGGTCGGGCATGGCTCAGGTCAGGGCGAAGGCGACGCCCGTCAGGCCCAGGGCGACCGTGACGGCGGTCGCGAGCAGGATCGAGACCGGGTCGGCGACCGGCTCCCCGGCGGCGAGGCGGCGGTGGCGGCGGTGGTGCTGGCGCGCGGCGCGGCGGAACTGGAGGGCCGCCGCGCCGCAGACCGCCGCCGCGGCCAGGCCGGCGGCGGCGGGGGTGGGCGCGAACCGCACGCACAACAGCCCCGCCACCAGCAGCGCCAGGATCGTGCGGGTCCACGACAGGGTGGTGCGCTCGGGCTGCGCGCCCCGGTCCCACAGCGGCGCGGGCGGGCTCACCGGGCCGCGAACACCGCGCCGAGCAGCACCACCGCCGCGACCGCCAGGCCGTAGGACAGCACCGGGGCCAGGGCGGGCGGCGGCAGGGTCTCGGCGCGGCGCAGCGCGCGTTCGGTGCGCAGCCAGCGGCGGAACGCCAGGCCCGCGACCAGCGCCCCGACCGCCGCCAGCCCGGCGGCCAGCCCGGTGCGCAGCGGGGCCGCCAGCAGCTCCCCGCTGAGCGCGGTCCCGACCCCGCCGGCGATCAGCGCCAGGGCGGTGCGGATCCAGGCCAGGAAGGTGCGCTCGTTGGCCAGCGTGAACCGGGGGTCGGGGTCGGAGCCCTCGGCCAGCAGGCGGCCCGGCCACCGGCCGGGCCGCGGGGGGTCCGTCACGGTCATCGTCGTTTCGCTCCGCAATGCTCGGCACGGATTTTCGGGGGACGCCGGTTCATGCTAGGCGAAACAATTTCATGGTGAATTCCTACATGTTATGCAGGAATTGTTTTTCCGGTGGCCTCGCTCGTCAGGCGGTCGTTGGACAGCGTCAGGTACACGAGGACGCCACCGATGTAGGTGCACAGCCGGACCGCGTCGGGAATGCCGTTCCAGGTCTCGTTCATCCACATGCCGAACCATTCGCCGGCCACGGCCTGGAAACCGAAGAACCACAGGAACAGACCGACGGTGCAGCCGGCCACGCCCCACTTCTTGGCCTCCCGGTACGCGGCGTCGGGGGCGCGCAGCGCGCGGGCCTGCCGCCAGGCCGAGACCAGGCAGGCGACCATGATGGTCGCCTCGGTGAGGATGACGCCGACGTAGGCCACGTGGTGGAACCAGGTCCACTCGATCGCCCGGTAGTTGATGTTGCTGACGGCGTGCAGCGCGGGCTTCTGCGCGTCCATCGCGAACACGTGCGAGACGAACTCGAAGTTGGTCCAGTAGTCGGTGACGTTGCCGAACACCACGAAGAGGGCGAAACCGCCGACGGTGAACGTGAGCAGCGCCTTGCTCGCCCGGATGAACCAGGTCGTGTCGAAGGCGCGCGCGGGGGTGGAGGAGGACATGAGGCTCGTCGTTCCTTGCGTGTCTGGGGACGGGGAGGGGGGCTCCCGTCGCTCAGCCGCAAGAACATCCGTCCGGGAACCCGTTGCGCCCGACCTTGCGTACGGATCCCCGGCGGGAGTCCGTGACGGGCGCGGTCCACTGGCTCCGCCGCTGGAGGCGGCGTCGCGGGCCCCGTGAAGCCTGAGGTGTGACCTGCGGTCCTCACCTTACGGGATCGGTCTCGTGAAACGCGACACACGGGTGTTCACGGTGCGAAACGGCGGGCGGCGGCGTCCTCCTGGGCCAGCCGGTGCAGCGCCGTGAGCACCTGCTCGTACAGCACCGTGGACACCAGCAGCGTGTGGACGGTGCGGGCGCGCGGCTCGCCGTCGGCCACCCGGCCGATCTCGTGCTCGGCGACGTCGGCGGCGGCCCGGACGTAGGGGCGCAGGTCCCGCAGGGTGATCGGGAAGCCGAGGCGGCGCAGCGCCACGAACGCCTGGGCGAGCAGGTCGCGGGCCGGGGCCCGCTCCGAGGCCCGCCAGTCCAGCTCGCGGACGAGCGCGTCCACGTCCTCGCGGGCGGCGCGCCAGTGCGGGTCGTCGGGCGGCGCGACGTGCGGGCCGAGGGCGTGCTGGGTCGCGCCGAACAGCTCGGGCAGGCCGGCGCCCTCGTCGTCCACCGCCGCGATGATCTTCTGGATGGCGGCGACCGGCAGGTCGCCCAGCTCGCGCAGGGCGCGGATGAGGCGCAGCCGCTCCAGGTGCCGCCGGTCGTACCGGGCGCGGGTCGCCCCGGCCGCCTCGCCCCGGGGCAGCAGGCCCTCCCGGATGTAGAACTTGATCGTCTGAACCGTCAGGCCGCTGCGGTCGCTCAGCTCGGAGATCAACATTCCGCACCCTCCCCTGTGCGGATCGTAACCCCGCCGAAAGTTCGGGCACCGGCACTTTCCGGAGAACGACCGGAAGGCGCCACGGGGCCCGGTTCGCCGGACCGGGCCCCGTGGCGGCGCGGGGTCAGGACCGGGCGGCCTCCAGGCGCAGGTCGGCGACCGAGCGTCCGGCCCGCACGCGGGTCGCGCCCTCCGGCAGCGCCCCGTCCAGCTCGACGCGGACGGTCGCGTGCCCTCCGGCGGGCACGTCCACCGCGGCGAAGCCCGCCAGCCGGACCGGCACGTCCGGGCCGTGCGCGTAGACCTGCACGACCTCGCGGCCGTCGCGCCCGCCGGCGTTGCGGATCGTCACCTCGGCGACGCCGCCGGACACGGTCAGCGCCTCGTACTCCCAGGTGGTGTAGCCGAGGCCGTGGCCGAACGGGAACGCGACCTCGTCGGCCGCGTAGTGCCGGTAGCCGATCGCGGTGCCCTCCGAGTACTCCAGCACGCCGTCCTTCGGCCAGGGCAGCAGGATGCCCTCCTCGGTCGCGGGGAACGTGGTGGGCAGGCGCCCGCCCGGCTCCCGGCGTCCCGCCAGCACGTCGGCGATCGCGCCGCCGCCCTCCTGGCCGGGCAGCCACGCCCACAGCAGCGCGGGGACCTCGTCCCGCCACGGCATCAGCACCGGGGACCCGGCGTTGACGACGACCACCGTGGCGGGCTGCGCGGCGGCGACCGCCGCCACCAGCTCGTCCTGGCGGCCCGGCAGCGCGAGGGTCGTGCGGTCGAAGCCCTCGGACTCCACCTCGTCGTTGGTGCCGACCAGCACGATCGCCACGTCCGCGGCGCGGGCGGCGGCGACCGCGGCGGCCAGCTCCTCGTCCTCGGGCAGGTGCGGCTCGAAGTAGCCGAGGGCGAAGGTGGACAGCCCGAGCGGGCCCTCGTCGATCGAGCAGACCAGCTCCAGCGGCACGGTCGCGCCCGCGTCGATCGCGGTCTCGACCCGGTGCTCGGGCGGGGCCAGGAACGCCATGAACGGGTCGTCGCCGTCCAGCGCCAGCGAGATCTCGTGCCGCTCCCCGCCGATCGTGAGGGTGTAGGCGCCGGTGCCCGCCACCCCGAAGGTGTGGACGCCGGACGCGGGCGCGGTCACGTCCGCCGTCACCCTGATCCGGGCGGTGCCCTCGGGCAGTCCCTCCAGGAACATCAGCTTCGTGGCCTGCCGCAGCTCCGACAGCAGGACCTCGCCGTCGGCGTCCAGGTAGTCCACGCGGACGCCGCGTTCGCCGGTCCGGGGGTCGGCGCAGATCGCCACCGGCAGCTCGGCCAGCCTCGCGTGCGGGTAAACGCCCGCGTGCACCGACAGCTCGGCGCCGTCGCCCAGCACCTCGCGCAGGCCCTGCTCGGGCAGCACCAGGTCGGCGGGGTTGACGTGGGCGCTGCCGCCGCCCTGGGAGCCGAACCGCCGGACGTTCGGGCCGATCAGGGCGACCCGGCGCGGCGACGCCAGCGGCAGCAGGCCGCCCTCGTTGCGCAGCACGACCATGGACCGGGCGGCCAGCTCGCGGAGCTGGTCGCGGGCGTCGGCCGGGGTGGTGACCCCGGCGGGGACGGAGTAGCCCTCCAGCGCGCCGGTGCGGGCGGCCAGCCGCAGCACGCGCAGCACCTTGTCGTCGACGAGCTCCTCGGCGACCTTCCCCTCGCGGACGGCCGCGACGAGCTTGTCCCGCCAGCACGCGCCGGGCGTGCCGGGCATCTCGACGTCCATGCCGCCGTTGGCGCTCTCCACCGTGGAGGAGATCGCGAACCAGTCGGACACGACGATGCCGTCGAAGCCCCACCGGTTCTTCAGGACGTCGGTGAGCAGCCCTCCGTGCTCGGTCATCGTGGGGCCGTTGACCTTGTTGTAGGCGGCCATGACCGCCCAGGCCCCGGCGGAGACGGTCTCCCGGAACGGGCGCAGGTAGATCTCCTCCAGCGTGGTCTCGTCGATGACCGCGTCGTAGGCGTTGCGCTCGGTCTCGGAGTCGTTGCCCACGTAGTGCTTCACCGTGGAGGCCACGCCGGTGGACTGCACGCCCCGCACGAACCCCGCGCCGATCCGCGCGACCAGCAGCGGGTCCTCGGCGTAGTTCTCGAAGTGGCGGCCGCCCAGCGGGGTGCGGTGGATGTTGATCGTGGGGGCGAGGTGGACGTGCACGCCCTTGTCGCGGGCCTGGGCGCCGTTCAGCCGCCCGGTCCGCTCGGCGGCCGCGACGTCCCAGGTCGCGCCCAGCGAGGTCGGGCTCGGGAACAGCAGGCTCGTCTCCCGCTCGTCCCAGCGGGTGCCGCGGACGCCGCTCGGCCCGTCCGACATCACGATCTTCTTCAGCCCGATCCTCTCGATCGGTGGCAGCGTCCAGAAGTCGGCCCCGGTCAGCAGGGTGACCTTCTCTTCCAGGGTGAGTTCGGCGAGTCGTTTGCGCAGGTCGGCCTCGTCGATGGACATCGGAGCCTCCTTCGGGGGCGGTCAGCGGAACCTAGCCGTTCCGCCGCGACTCTACGTCCGACTACCGAGTACTAGGTAGGTTTGTTACTTGGACGTTACATTTGGTTTCCTGCGTAAGGTGAGGGCGTGGCGACCAGGACGGACTCCGGTGGACGGCGCGGGTACGCCGTCGGCGACGCGCGGCGCGAACGCATCCTGCACATCGCGATGCAGGAGTTCGCCGAGAAGGGCTACCGGGGCGCCTCGCTGGCGAGGGTCGCCGAGCGCGCCGGACTCTCCCAGCCCGGCCTGCTGCACCACTTCCGCAGCAAGGAGCAGCTGCTGGTCGCGGTCCTGGAGCTGCGCGACCGGCGCGACGTCGAACGCCTCTTCGGCGACGCCGACGACCCGCCGTCCGGCCTGGACCTGCTCGCGGGCCTGGTCCGCCTGGTCGAGCACAACGCCCGCACCCCCGAACTGGTGCGGCTGTTCACCGTGCTGACCAGCGAGGCCGTCACCGCCGACCACCCGGCCCGCGCCTGGGCGCGGGCCCGCTACGCCTTCACCCGCACCCGGATCGCCCGCGCGCTCCGCGAGGCGGCCGAGGCGGGCGACCTGCGCGCCGGCATCGACGCCGAGGCCCACGCCGCCCGCCTCATCTCCGTCATGGACGGCCTCCAGGTCCAGTGGCTCCTGGACCCGGACGGCGTGGACATGCCCGCCCTGTTCAAGGCCCACGTGGACGACCTGCTGGCCGCCCTGCGCCCCTGAGGGCGCCGCGCCCCGGGAAAGCAGGACGGCGCGCCCCTTGGCGGGGCGCGCCGTGGGTCTCGGGGGAGGGGGTCAGCTGCCGGTGCGGCGCATGGACTCGGTGATCTTCTCGGCGGCGGCCATCACCGGGCCCGCGTGCAGGCGGCCGGGGGAGCGGGTCAACCGTTCCAGCGGGCCCGACACCGACACCGCCGCGATCACCCGGCCGCCCGCGCCGCGCACGGGGGCCGACACCGAGCCGACGCCCTGCTCGCGCTCGCCGACCGACTGGGCCCAGCCGCGCCGCCGCACCGAGGCCAGGGTGGTCGCCTCGAACTTCGCGCCGCGCAGGCCCCGGTGCATCCGGTCGGGCTCCTCCCAGGCCAGCAGGATCTGGGCCGCCGAGCCCGCGGTCATGGGCAGCGCGGCGCCCACCGGGATCGTGTCGCGCAGGCCGCTGCTGCGCTCGGCCGCCGCCACGCACACCCGCACGTCGCCCTGCCGCCGGAACAGCGAGGCGCTCTCGCCGGTCAGGTCGCGCAACTGCGCCAGGACGGGCTGGGCGATGGCCAGCAGGCGGTCCTCGCCGGCCGCGACGGCCAGTTCCGCGAGGCGCGGGCCGAGGATGAAGCGGCCCTGGGTGTCGCGGTGGACCAGGCGGTGGTGCTCCAGCGCGACGGCGAGACGGTGCGCGGTCGGGCGGGCCAGCCCGGTCGTCTGCACGAGCTGCGCCAGTGAGGCCGGGCCGGCCTCCAACGCGTTCAGCACGAGAACCGCTTTGTCAAGTACGCCGACTCCGCTAGAGTTGTCCATGTCTTGATATTGCCGTCTCGTCATCTGAGACGCAAGCCGGGGCGACGGAGATCACGGCGCAGTGGGGCGCCGCGGACGAAACCAGGTGAGGTGGAGCGATGGGCCGCACATTGGCCGACAAGGTGTACGACGCGCACGTCGTGCGACGTGCCGAGGGCGAACCGGACCTGCTCTACATCGACCTGCACCTGGTGCACGAGGTGACGAGCCCGCAGGCGTTCGACGGCCTGCGGATGGCCGGGCGCACCGTGCGCCGCCCGGACCTGACGATCGCGACCGAGGACCACAACGTCCCCACCACCGACCTGCTGCGGCCGATCGCCGACCCGGTGTCGCGCACCCAGGTCGAGACGCTGCGCAAGAACTGCGCCGAGTTCGGCGTCCGGCTGCACCCGATGGGCGACGACGGCCAGGGCATCGTCCACGTCATCGGCCCGCAGCTGGGCCTGACCCAGCCCGGCATGACCGTGGTCTGCGGCGACTCGCACACCTCCACGCACGGCGCGTTCGGCGCGCTGGCCCACGGCATCGGCACCAGCGAGGTCGAGCACGTGCTCGCCACCCAGACGCTGCCGCAGGTCAAGCCCAAGATGATGGCCGTCACCGTGAACGGCTCGCTGCCCGCCGGCGTCACCGCCAAGGACCTGATCCTGGCCATCATCGCGCGGATCGGCACCGGCGGCGGCCAGGGCCACATCATCGAGTACCGCGGGCAGGCGATCCGCGAGCTGTCGATGGAGGGCCGCATGACGGTCTGCAACATGTCCATCGAGGCCGGGGCCCGCGCCGGCATGATCGCGCCGGACGAGGTCACGTTCGAGTACCTGAAGGGCCGCCCGCACGCGCCGCAGGGCGCCGAGTGGGACCGGGCCGTCGAGTACTGGAGCTCCCTGCGCACCGACGACGACGCGGTCTTCGACAAAGAGGTCGTGATCGACGCCTCCGAACTGACCCCGTTCGTCACCTGGGGCACCAACCCCGGCCAGGGCCTCCCGCTGGCCGAGCGCGTCCCGGACCCGGCCTCGTTCGAGGACCCGGCCGAGCGGCAGGCCGCCGAGCGCGCCCTGGAGTACATGGGCCTGACCGCCGGAACGCCGCTGCGCGACATCGCCGTGGACACCGTGTTCGTCGGCTCCTGCACCAACGGCCGCATCGAGGACCTGCGCGCCGTCGCCGAGGTGCTGGCGGGCCGGAAGGTCGCCGACGGCGTCCGGATGCTGGTCGTGCCCGGCTCCATGAAGGTCAAACAGCAGGCCGAGGCCGAGGGCCTGAACGAGGTCATCTCCGCCGCCGGGGCCGAGTGGCGCGAGGCGGGCTGCTCGATGTGCCTGGCGATGAACCCCGACAAGCTCACCCCGGGCGAGCGCAGCGCCTCCACCTCCAACCGCAACTTCGAGGGCCGGCAGGGGCCGGGCGGGCGCACCCACCTGGTGTCGCCCGCCGTCGCCGCCGCCACCGCCGTCACCGGCCGCCTGGCCGCTCCCGCCGATCTGTAAGGGAATCCGCCGAGATGGAAGCCTTCACCACCTACACCGGGCGCGCGGTGCCGCTGCGCCGCAGCAACGTCGACACCGACCAGATCATCCCGGCCGTCTGGCTCAAGCAGGTCAGCCGCACCGGCTTCGACCAGGGCCTGTTCTCCGCCTGGCGCGAGGACCCCGGGTTCGTCCTGAACAAGCCCGAGTACCAGGGCGCGGGCATCCTGGTCGCCGGCCCCGACTTCGGGACCGGCTCCTCCCGCGAGCACGCGGTGTGGGCCCTCCAGCAGTACGGGTTCCGCGTCGTGATCGCCCCGCGTTTCGGCGACATCTTCCGCAACAACTCCACCAAGATGGGGCTGCTGCCGGTCGTGCTGCCCGCCGCGACCGTCGAGGCGCTCCAGACCCGCGCCGAGCAGGACCCGGCCGCCGAGATCACCGTGGACCTGGAGCGGCGGGAGGTGCGCGCCGGGGACCTGGTGGCGCCGTTCGAGATCGACGACTACACCCGCTGGCGGCTCATGGAGGGCCTGGACGACATCGGCCTGACCCTGCGTCACGCCGACGACATCACCGACTACGAGGGGCACCGCGCGGCCTGGCTCCCGACCACCGTCTGACCCGACCGTACCGCCCGACGGGCCGCCGGACCACGTTCGGCGGCCCGTCGGCATGTTCCTGACCAGGGAGCTGACGCGAAAACCCACCCCGGATGACCGCATCCCCCGGGCCACGGGGAATGATTTCCCCAAGGCATGTCCGCACACCTCTGGGGGACGCATCAGTGAGCACGGCCCTGCCGGACGAGCCGCGGTGGGACGGTCCGCGCTGGGAGGACCCGACCCTGACCCGGCTCGCACGGCGGCTGCGCGACGCGCACCGGCTGGTCGCGCCGCTGCCCTCCGACACCCGCCGCCGCCTCATCCGCCACCTGCTGGCCATCACCGACCTGGCCAAACGCGACGCCGAACTGGCCGATCGCAGGCTGGACGCGTTCCTCGCCGAACACGGGGCCGATTTCCGAAGTTCACCCGGGGCCCGCTAGGTTCGGCCGTGGCCGGTTGATCCGGCGCCCGGCGAGACGAGGGCGAGGGCGACAAAAACGCCTGCGACACGGTAACTCTTCCGTGCAGGTGATTGTGTCGTTGCCGAGGCTCCCTTAGTTTCGTTCGGGCAAGGGGGGAACTAGAGGAGTAACCCATGAACAAGCGTGAGCTGGTCGACGCCATCTCCGAGCGGCTGGGCAGCAAGAAGGCCGCCGCCGAGGCCGTCGACGCCATCCTGGAGACGATCCAGACCGCCGTCGCCCAGGGCGACAAGGTCGCGATCACCGGGTTCGGTTCGTTCGAGAAGGCCGACCGGCCTGCCCGCACGGCTCGGAACCCGGCAACGGGCAAGACCATTCAGGTTCCCGCGACGTCCGTGCCGAAGTTCAAGGCCGGCGCCGACTTCAAGAACCTGGTCGCCGGCAACAAGAAGTAAGGCGACCGCCAGCGCCCGGAGCCGTCACCACGATGGCCCCGGGCGCTGACGCGTGAACGGGGCCGTTCCGGGCCTATTCGGCGGGCTGCTCGGGCAGCGGGAACGTCGACAGCGTGATCGCGGCGATCCGGCCGCCGCGCAGCGCCAGGTTCACCCGCTGCCCCCAGCGCAGCAGCCGCAGCCCGCCCGCGTCGAACGCCCCCGCGTCGAAGGGCAGCTCGATCCCGTTGTCCAGCAGCACGCTGCCGGTCCGCGTCTCGGCGTCGAAGGTCCGCACGGTCGCCTGCATGCCCCCACCCTAACGATCGGTCCCGGCCGGAGCCGGGCTCAGCAGCGCCGCCACCGCGGCCGTCCGGGGCCCCAGCCCCAGCTCCGTCGCCGCCCGCAGGTCGTCCGGGGTGTCCACGTCGCGGCGCACGCTGTCGACGCTGTCGAGCAGCAGCTCGCGGGCGCCCCGCGCGCGGTGCGCGGCCCGCGACCCCCCGCCGAACGCGGGCGCGAACGGAACGCCGGGCCGCGCGGTGTACAGGGTGGTGCCGATCCCGGCCGCGTCCGGCACGAACGCCTCCGGGCTCGCCGCCGCCGCGTCCAGCACCCGCGCCAGCTCCGCGGGCCGCAGCGCGGGCAGGTCCGCCGACAGGGCCCCCACCCCGGCGTCCGGGAACATCTCCCGGCCGCGCCGCGCCCCGTACACCAGCGCCGGGTTCAGCCCGGCGTCCGGCTCGTCGGGGACGACGCGGGCGCCGAGCGCGGCCAGGTCGGCGGCGGGCCGCGGGTCGTCGGTGACGACAATCACACCGGCCACGCGCGCGCAGCGCAGCGCGGCGGCCACGGTGTCGGTCGCCACCGCCAGGGCCAACGCCTCCCGGTGCGGCCCGGCGGCGCGTGACATGCGGGTCTTCGCCCTGGCCAGCACCTTGACCGGCACCACGAGCGACCACTGGAGATGAGGCGCGCTGCGCTCTGCTGTAGACATGACGAACTCGACACTATGCGCAAGCAACCGCGACACTTGAGGACACCCCGCGTTCGGGGCGTCCGGGACAGGGAGGATGGGGCCGTGGGCAAGACGGAGAGGCGGGGCTATTCGCCGGCCTGGCGGCGGTTCGCCATCGTCGTGCTGCGCCCGCTGCTGTTCGGGCTGCTGAAGCGGGACTGGCGGGGCCGGGGCAACGTCCCCCGCAACGGCGGCCTGATCATCGCGGCCAACCACATCTCCGAGGCCGACCCCCTGGCGCTGGCGCACTTCGTGTACGAGTCGGGCCGGTTCCCGGTGTACCTGGCCAAGTCCACCCTGTTCGAGGTGCCGTTCCTCCGGCAGGTGCTGCGCGGCACCGGGCAGATCCCGGTCTACCGGGACCGCGCGGACGCGGCGCTGGCGCTGCGGGACGCCGAGGCGGCGCTGCGGCGCGGCGAGTGCCTGATGTTCTACCCCGAGGGCTCCTGCACCCGCGACCCCGACCTGTGGCCGATGACCGGGCAGACCGGCGTGGCGCGGATGGCGCTGAAGACCGGCGCGAAGGTCGTGCCGGTCGCGAGCTGGGGCGCGCACGAGCTGCTGCCCTACAAGAAGGGCGAGGCGGCCGGGCTGCGCGGCACCCTGAAGAAGGGCTTCCACCCGCTCCCGCGCAAGACCATGAAGGTGATCGCGGGCCCGCCGGTGGACCTGTCGCGGTACGAGGGGCGGCCGCTCACCAAGGAGACGCTGCGGGCCGCGACCGACGACATCATGCGCGCCATCGCCGGCCTGGTCGGCGAGCTGCGCGGCGAGGCCCCGCCCGCCGAGCTCTACGACCACCACAAGGTGCTGGCCGAGCGCCGCCGCGCGCAGGGCCTGGCGGACCAGGGCGGCATCGAGGAAGGCACCGGGGAAGGCGCCGGGGCAGGCGCTGGGGAAGGCGCCGAGGGCGGCGTCCCGGGCGGTACCGTCGAGAGCGACACCAGGGAGGGCGCGTGACGTTCCGGGCGGCCGTGATGGGGACGGGGTCGTGGGGGACCACCGTCGCCAAGCTGATGTGCGACGCCGGGTGCGAGGTCACCCTGTGGGCCCGCCGCCCCGAGGTCGTCGAGTCCGTCAACGAACGGCACGAGAACCCCGACTACCTGCCCGGCGTCGTCCTGCCGGAGAACCTGCGCGCCACGCTGGACCCGGCCGAGGCGCTCCGGGACGCCGACTTCGTGGCGCTGGCCGTCCCGGCGCAGACCCTGCGGGAGAACCTGGCCGCCTGGGTGGAGCTGCTGCCGCCGGAGTCGGTGCTGGTCAGCCTGATGAAGGGCGTCGAGCTCGGCACCACCCGCCGCATGTCCGAGGTGATCGCCGAGGTCGCGAACGTGCCCGCCGAGCGCGTCGCGGTGTTCAGCGGCCCCAACCTGGCCCGCGAGATCGCCGGGGGCGAGCCCAGCGCCGCCGTGGCCGCCTGCGCCGACGAGGCCGTGGCGCTGCGGTTGCAGGCCGCCACCATGACCAGCTACTTCCGCGTCTACACCAGCACCGACGTCGTCGGCGTCGAGCTGGGCGGCGCGGTCAAGAACGTCGTGGCGCTGTGCGTGGGCATCGCGGTCGGCCTCGGGTTCGGCGACAACACCCGCGCGCTGCTGATGACGCGCGGCCTGGCCGAGATCGCCCGGCTGGGCGCGGCGCTCGGCGCCGACGAGCACACGTTCGCGGGCCTGGCCGGGATGGGCGACCTGATCGCCTCCTGCTCCTCGCCGATGTCCCGCAACCGCACCTTCGGCGAGAACCTGGGCCGCGGCATGACGCTGGAGGAGGTCATCGCCGTCACCAAGCAGACCGCCGAGGGCGTCAAGTCGGCCGAACCGGTGCTGGAGCTGGCCCGCAAGCACAACGTGGAGATGCCGATCACCGAGGCCGTGGTGAACGTGCTGCACCGCGACGTGCCGCTCAAGGAGGCGGCGATCTCGCTGATCTCGCGTTCTCCCAAGCCGGAGCGCTACGGGGTGTGACATGCTGTGAGCGATGCGTAGAGAACCTCTCCACGACAGCGCTCACCGCGCCGGGCCCCACCGGCCGGGCGAGAACACCCGCGCGGTCCACCTGCCGTCCCCGCCCGTGCCCCAGCAGACGCCGACCGGGCTGCCGGTGTGGCGCACCGCCGCGTTCGGGTTCGCCGGGGCCGCCGAGCACACCGAGCTGCTGACCGGCCGCGCCGCGGGCTACTCCTACAGCCGGCTGGCCAACCCCACCTCCGACGCGTTCGCCGAGGCCGTCGCCGCGCTGGAGGGCGTCCGGCTGGAGGAGCCGGCGCGGGGGCGGGCGTTCGCGTCCGGAATGGCCGCCGCGACGGCGGTGTTCCTGGCGTTCGCCGAGGCCGGCACGCACGTCGTCGCGCCCGCCGCCGTCTACGGCGGCACCTACGGGCTGCTGACCGGGCTGCTGGCGCGGTTCGGCGTCGAGGTCACCCTCGCCGACCTGTCCGACGCCGACGCCGTGCGCGCCGCGATCCGTCCCACCACCCGCCTGGTCTGGGCCGAGACCCTCGCCAACCCCACGATGGCGGTGGCGGACCTGCCGATGCTCGCCGAGGCCGCGCACGCCGCCGGGGCGCTGCTGGCGGTCGACTCGACGTTCGCCACGCCGGTGGTGTGCCGCCCGCTGGAGCACGGCGCGGACCTGGTCGTCCACTCGGCCACCAAGTACATCGGCGGGCACGGCGACGCGACCGGCGGGGTCGTGGTCGGCCGGGCCCCGCTGCTGGCGGAGGTCGTCCGGGTGGCGCACCTGACCGGCGGGTGCCTGGCTCCCGACGAGGCGTTCCTGCTGCGCCGCGGGCTGGAGACGCTGCCGCTGCGGGTGCGCCGCCAGTGCGACACCGCCAGCATGTTCGCCGCCGCCCTGGCCCGGCACCCGGCCGTGCGGCGCGTCGACTACCCAGGCCTGCCCGACCACCCGGGGCACGCGGCGGCGCGGCGGCTGTTCGACGCGGGTCCGGAGGGGACGCGGTTCGGGGCCGTGGTCACCGTGACCCCGCACGGCGGCCGCGACGCCGGGCTGGCGCTGGTGGACGCGGTGAAGCTGGCGAAGGTCGCGACCTCGCTCGGCGGGACCTGCACGAAGGTGTCGCACGTGGCCACCACCACCCACCACCAGCTCGACGACGCCGCGCTGGCCGCCGCCGGGATCGACCCGGGGGCCGTCCGGTTCGCCATCGGGCTGGAGGACGCCGACGACCTGGTGCGCGACGCCACCGAGGCGCTGGACACCGTGCGGCGGGTGGTGGCGCGCGCCGGGGGGCCTCCCGCGCCGCGGACACCCGAGCCGTCACCCGTGGCCGACCTGGGCTGATCACCGGTAGGCTCGGGCATCATGTCCCAGGCTTCAAAGATCCGCGTGGCCGTGGTCTTCGGCGGACGCAGCTCCGAGCACGCGATTTCCTGCATCACCGCCGGCGCGGTCATGGCCGCGATCGACCGGGACCGGTACGAGGTCGTCCCGGTCGGGATCGCCCGCGACGGGCGCTGGGTGCTGCCCCCCGCCGACCTGCGGCTGACGGTCGAGGAGGGGGTGCTGCCCGAGGTCACCGGCGAGGGCGTGCCGCTGGCGCTGTCGTTCGACTCCGGGGCCTCGCGGCTGCTGGCGCTGGGCGGGGACGGCCCCGCCCCGGTCGAGGTCGACGTGCTGCTGCCGCTGCTGCACGGCCCCTACGGCGAGGACGGCACCATCCAGGGCCTGTTCGAGCTGGCGGGCGTCCGCTACGTCGGCGCGGGCGTGCTGGCCAGCGCGGTCGGCATGGACAAGGGCTTCATGAAGCTGGTCTGGGAGGCGCGCGGCCTGCCGGTCGGCCCGTACGTGCTGGTCGGCGACCGCGAGTGGCGGCGCGAGCGCAAGCGCAAGATCGACGAGATCAAGGAGCTGGGCTTCCCGGTCTTCGTCAAGCCCGCCCGCGCCGGGTCCAGCATGGGCATCAGCCGCGTCTCCTCCGAGGAGCACCTGGAGGCGGCGGTCGAGGCGGCCCGCGAGCACGACCCCAAGGTGATCGTCGAGGCGGCGATCGTCGGCCGGGAGATCGAGTGCGGCGTGCTCCAGGGCCTGGACGACGCCCCGCCGGAGGTCAGCCTGCCCGCCGAGGTCGTCATCCAGGGCGAGCACGACTTCTACGACTTCGAGACCAAGTACCTGGACTCGGCGACCTCCATGGCGATCCCGCCGGAGCTCCCGTCGGGCGCGGTCGAGGAGATGAAGGCCATCGCGGTGCGGGCGTTCGAGACGCTGGACTGCGAGGGGCTGGCCCGCGTCGACTTCTTCTACACCGCCGACGGCCGCTGGCTCCTCAACGAGATCAACACCATGCCGGGCTGCACCCCGTCGTCGGCGTTCCCGCAGATGTGGGCGGCGAGCGGCCTGGACTACCCGGCCCTGGTGGACCGGCTCATCCAGACCGCCCTGAGCCGCCCGGTCGGCCTGCGCTAGAGCCCGCGTCAGAACCGCACCCAGTCGCCCGTCCGGAAGGTGGCGGCGTCGGTGGCGCGCGCCCCGTTGGGGGAGAACGTCCACAGCGTGTCGCCGACCATCAGGGAGCGGCCGATGGCGTTGTCGTACTCCCCGCCGGGGTGCTCGACCGTCCCGGCGCGGCGCAGGCCGTTCCCGTCCACCTTCAGGGCGAGGGCCTGGGACGTCCCGTCCCGGTGGCGGTTCACCGGGATCACGGTCAGGCCGGTCTTCGGCCAGTACAGGAACGCGTGCGGGTCGAACTCGGTCTGCGATCCGGTGCCGGGCAGGTGGAACACCCCGACGCGGCGGGGCGCGGCGGCGACGTCGAACAGCGACACCTGCGTGCCCTTGGTGCGGCCCTGGTCGTCGGCGTCCTGGCCGACGCCGAGGATCCGGCCGTCGGCCATGGGGTGCAGGTACGCCGAGTAGCCGTTGATCTTCAGCTCGCCGGTGACGCGCGGCCGGGCCGGGTCCCTCAGGTCGACCACGTACAGCGGGTCGGTCTGCCGGAAGGTGACGACGTAGGCGTTGGTGCCGAGGAACCGGACCGAGTGGATCCGCTCGCCCTTGCCGAGGCCGTCGACGGTCCCGGCGACCTTGAGGGACGGGCCGGTCTGCCGCAGGACCCGGACGGCGCTCTGGGAGCGGGGCGCCCTCTCGCCGGGCCTGGTGAACGGCGTGCCGTCGGTGGTCGCGACGCGCAGCAGGCCGCCGTGCTCCGACATCGAGTACTGGTTGAGCAGGTGGCCCGGCACCGACCCGGACGCCTCGTACCTGAGCCGCCCGCCCGCGCCGACGCTGAACCGGTGCAGGTCGGTGCGCTCCTTGACGTCCTGCGGGCGGACGGGGCGGCCCCACGTCCCCGGTTGCGGGGGAGTGCCGGTGATGTAGAGGGAGGAGCCGTTGCCGTAGACGGTCTGGCCCTCCCCGACGACGGCGGTGGCGCCGGGGTCGCCGAACGGCCGGGTCAGGTCGAGGGTGAGGATGCTGACCACGCTGGTGCCGGTGGCGTCGGCGGGGCGGGACACCCGTTCGCAGGGCACCGTGTGCCGCGTCCCCCCGCCGGTCTGGAACGTCGGCAGCCACGCGCTGAGCGGGGCCTTGCGGACGGCCTCGCGGTTGCGTTCGGTGGCCTGCCTCTCGCCGTCCGGCCGCCGGACCGCCGGGAAGTCGATGCGCGGCGTGGAACGGACGACCACGTGCGCGGTCTGCCCGGACTGGCGGGCGTCGACGTAGGCGGCGTCGGCGGTCAGGGTGTCGACGACCTTCGGCGTCCCGGCCAGGTCGATCAGGGTGAGGGTGGTCTTGGAGGTGGTGGGCGACGGCGTGTCGGCCGGGGCCATCTCGCGCAGCAGCGGGGTGGCGGCGGCCAGCACCAGGGCGCGGTCGCCGTGCAGCAGTAGCTGCGGGTCGTTGCCGGGACGGTCCAGGTCGGGCAGGTCCAGCTTGTGGACGATCCGGCGGGTGGCGGGGTCGATGACGTGCAGGCGGCCCTTGGCGAGCGCGACGATGCGGCGGCCGTCGGTCTTGACGGTGTCGGGTTCGTCGGCCCCGGCCTCGTGCGCGTTGGTGCGGGAGTGCTCCCGGGGCGCGGCGCCCTTGGCGATGCCGTCGGCGGCCTCGGGCGCGGGCAGCGCGCCGGAGGGCGCTCCGCCGAACCGCTCCTGGAGGGCGACGACGCCGCCGAGGCCGTAGGGGCCGACGCGTTCGGCGGTGGCGGTGCGCAGTCCGTTCAGCAGGTCGTCGCAGTCGTCGTAGGCGACCAGCCGCATCGGCGGGGCGTCGGCCGGCGGGGTGTCGTCGCGCGCGCCGCCTCCGCATCCGGCGAGCAGGAGCGCGGCGGGGACCAGGGGGATGAACGCACGGGCTCGCATGGAGCTTGGACGCGCGGTCCGGGGCGCTGGTTCCGTCCTTCTCGGTGATGATCGGCTAACCGAAGCTTCAGGACGCGGAAACAGGTCCGAAACAGCCGCCGGTGCAGGATCGTGGGGTCGTCGTCCCCGCCCGGAAGGAGCCCGTGGCCTTGGTACTCCCGCTCGCCCCGCTGGAACCGGCCGCCCGCGGCGTCCCCGGGCACGACCGCTGGCACCCCGACATCCCGGCCGCCGCCGAAGTGATCACCGGGGGGTCGGTGCGGATGGACTGCCCGGCCCGCGTGCCCGGCGCCGAGCCGGTGCTGTGCGGGCCGCTGGTCGTGGTGGGCGCGGAGCCCGGCGACGTGATCGTGGTGGACGTGCTGGGGATGGGCCGGGCCGACGGCCGGTCCGCGCGCGGCGGGCATCCGGGGCTGGTCGGCTGCGCCCCGGACGCCGACACGCTGCGCCGCGCCGGGGTGGTGCCGGGCGGCCCGGCCGAGGGGGCGCTGCTCGGCCGGGTCGCGGCGGAGGCGCTGCGCAGCGAGTCGCTCGGGCGGCGGATCGCCTCGTGCGGCATCGCGCCGCTGCCCGCCGGGTCCCGGATCCTGCTGCCGGTCCACGTGCGCGGCGCGAAGCTGTCGGTCGGCGACCTGCACTTCCCCGAGCCCGGCGCGCCGGACTGCCGCCGCGCGTCCGCGCCGGGCTGGATCGACCTGCGCGTGCACCTGACGCGCCAGGGCGTGACCCGCTTCCGCGTGACGGGCCCGATGCTGATGCCGTCGCCGGACTGACCCGGCTCCTCAGGTGCCGGGCACGTGGACCAGCCGGAACTGCTGTTTCACGCTCCCGTCGCAGGGCTTGTTGAAGGCCGCGGCCCCGTACACGGTGATGCATCCGAGGCCGCCGTAGTAGGACCGCCAGGTGATCGGCTTGCCCGCCCACATGTCGTCGTAGCTGGAGGGGATCCACGTCTCCCGGGTCGCGGAGTTCGGCTCCTGGTCCCAGTGGTCGCGGCAGTAGAACTGGCGCAGCAGCCCGCCGGCCGGGAGGGAGGCCATGACGCAGTGCTTGGAGTGCCGGTTCTTCAGCACGCGGAGGTTTCCGGCGCCCTCGATCTTCCAGTGCTGGGCCCCGTAGTCGCCCTGGATGCTCTGCACGATGGGGGCCTGGGCGGCCTTGGAGTGCTCGTAGGGCATCAGCGCCTTGCCCGAGCTCACACTGATGATCCAGTAGAACGGTCCGGGCTTGGCCGCGCGGGCCTCCGCGGCCGTGGCGGCGGGCACGGCCGCCAGGCTCAGGCAGGCCGTCGCCGCCGTGAGCAGGGCGGCGCGGCGTCCCACCTTCGATGGTCTTCGCATGTCGTCGCTCCTCGTCGTGTCGGGTGACAGGAGCATGGCGCGGCGGGGCGGGGCCGCGGATCGGTGACGGCCACCGGGTTAACGTCCGCGGCCCGCCCCCGCGCTCAGCCGAGCAGGTCGGCGTTCACGCAGGTGGGGGCCTTGTCGGGGCCCTGGGTGCCCTCGGGGACGGCCGGGAGCTCGGCGTGCCGGACCCGGTAGCCCTTGCCCGACGCGTAGCTGGTGAACGGGGCGGGGCCCATGTCCATCTGGGCGCAGCGCGGGTCGACCACGCCCCAGGAGAAGCCCATCCGGTCGTACCGGTCGCCGCGCGGGTCGTCATGGACGGTGAACGTCATCCGCGCGCCCTTGGGCCACCGTCCTCCGGCGCTGGTGCCGGACACGACCGCGACGGGGCCGCCGGTCATGACGTAGTCGACGTTGACGGTGCCCCAGTTGTGCTCGCCGTTGGGGCCGGGGTGGTCGAAGCGGACGGTGCCGCGCGCCGCCCCGAAGACGATCTTCCCGTCGGCCACCCTGAACGGCTGGCCGTGGGCGTCGAACACGAAGCGGCGCAGCGGGTTCTGCGGATCGACGCTGTAGCGGACCCAGGCGTCGCCGGTGACGTGGCCCTCCTTCGACGTGGCGGGCGACGTGGTGGGCGACGTGGCGGGCGAGGCAGCGGGCGGCGCGGCGGGCGACGGGGACGCGGCGTGGGCGGAGCCGCCGGCGAGGGCCAGGGCCCCGGCGGTCAGGACGGCGGCGGCGATCGTGGTGCGCATGGTGTCTCCTCGGATCCGTTGACGTGCCGCCAGCTTCGCAACGGACCCGGGGCGGGGACTTCCCCCGCGCGGTCGAACGGCTCACCCGCGCGGGGGAGGGCGGTCAGCCCCCGCGGTCCTTCCTCTCGTGCCGGGCGATCAGGGTGTCGACCTGGACGCTGAGCTTCGAGCCGAGGGGCCAGCCGACGTAGTGGGTGAGGAAGATGGCGATCTCGCGGAGCTCGTCGGGGGTGAGCTCGCCGTTGTCGAGGGCGGCGGGGATCTGGATGTCGAGGACGTCGTTGAGGCCCTGGCCCGCGAGCATGCCGATCAGCAGCAGGCGGCGGTCGCGGAGGGTGAGGCCGTCGCGGGCCCACACCTCGCCGAACAGGTGCTCCACGGTGATGCCGAAGAAGTCGCCGGGGGCGTCGTCCATCTCCCAGCCGTAGACCCGGCGCATCATCTCCAGGCCGCGCCGTCTCCGTTCATCCACGGGGGTCCTCCTCGGGGAGGCCGAGCCCGGCGGCGAAGCGCTCCAGGGCGAGGCGGGCCAGCGGGGTGTCGACGTCCAGCTCGTCGGCCAGTTCCAGGGCGAACGCCAGGTCCTTCTCGCCGAGCGCGCGGACGTGGCGCAGGATGTCGTGGAGGCCGTCGCCGGGGTCCAGGGGCGCGGTGGTGTCGCGGAGCATGATGGAGCCGGGGCCGCCGGTGATCGCGTCGGTGTGGCGGACGACGCGGGCCAGGTCGCGCAGCGGGACGCCGGACGCCTCGGCCAGCCGCTGGGCCTCGGCGGCGGCGGTGAACGCGACGAAGTGCAGCAGGTTGCGGGCGAGCTTGGCGCGGGTGCCCGCGCCGACCGGCCCCATGCGCAGGATCAGGCCGGCCCAGGCGCCGAACGGCTCGCGGCAGCGGTCGAACGCCTCCGGCGAGCCGCCGACCATGACCGCCAGGGTTCCGGCGGCCGCGCCCATGAAGCCGCCGCTGACCGGGGCGTCCACGACCTCGACGCCGTGCGGGCGGGCGCGTTCGGCCAGGCGCTCGGCGGTGGCGGCGCGGATGGTGGAGTGGATCGCGAGCACCGTGCCGGGGCGGGCGGCGGGCAGCAGCGCGGCGGCGACCTCGTTCACCTGGTCGTCGTCGCGGACCATGAGGGAGACCAGGTCGGCGCGCGCGGCGACCTCGGCGGGGTCGCGGGCGGCCCGCGCGCCCCTGGCGACCAGCGGCTCCATGGCCTCGGGGCGGGTGTCGTAGACGGTGAGGGAGGGGCCCGCCAGGTGCGTCGCCATGGGCGCGCCCATCTGGCCGAGGCCGACGAATCCGACGTCCATCAGCGGAACACCTCGCCGCCGTCCACGTTGAAGATCTGCCCGGTGATCCAGGACGCCTCGTCCGACAGCAGGAACAGGCACATCCCGACCAGGTCCTCGGGGGTGCCCATGCGCTTGAGGGCGAGCCTGTCCCGGACGATCTTCTGGGACATGCCGCCGGGCACGACCCTCCGGTTGGCCTCGGTGTCGATAGGGCCGGGGGCGATGGCGTTGACGCGGACGTTCAGCGAGCCGAGCTCGTGGGCGAGCTGCTGGGTGACGCCGTTGACGCCGACCTTGGCCAGGCCGTAGAAGCCGGAGTACTGCCAGGCGGCGGTGGAGGACTGGTTGACGATGGAACCGCCGCCGCGCGCCCGCATGTGAGGAAGGACGGCGCGGGCGCACAGCAGCGCTCCGTCCATGTTCACCGCCATGAACCGCTTGTAGTAGTCCCAGTCCACGGTGAACAGGAAGTCCAGCTTCATCGTGCCGAAGATGGCGGCGTTGTTGACCAGGTGGTCGACGCCGCCGAAGCGTTCGGCGGCCGCCGTGGCCATCGCCTCCACCGACGCGGGGTCGGAGACGTCGGTGCGGACGAACAGGCCCTTGACGTCGTCGGCGACGGCCTGGCCGCGCTCGTCCACGTCGGCGACGACGACGTGCGCGCCCTCGGCGGCCAGCGCCCGCGCGTACGCCTCGCCGATGCCCTGCGCGGCGCCGGTGACGACCGCGACCTTCCCTTCGAACCGCACGCCCGAGCTCATGTGGTGCCCTCCGCGATGGCCTTGGTCTCCAGGTACTCCTCGAATCCCGCCACGCCCATCTCGCGGCCGATTCCGGACTGCTTGTAACCGCCGAACGGGACGTCCGCGCCGTACCAGACGCCGCCGTTGACGCTGACGGTCCCGGTGCGCAGGCGCCGGGCGACGGCCCGCGCCCGGTCCGGGTCGCCGCCGTGGACCGCGCCGGACAGGCCGTAGGGGGAGTCGTTGGCGATCGCGACCGCGTCGTCGTCGCCGTCGTGCGGCAGGACGACCAGCACCGGGCCGAAGATCTCCTCGCGGGCGGCGCGGGCGTCGGCGGCGAGCCCGGTGATCAGGGTCGGCTCGATCCAGAAGCCCCGGTCCCGGTCCTCGGGCCGCCCGCCGCCGCACGCGAACCGCCCGCCCTCCTTCAGGGCGAGTTCGAGGTAGCCCTCGACGCGGTCGCGCTGCCGGGCGGAGATGACGGGCCCGCAGACGGTGGAGTCGTCGTGCGGGTCGCCGGGGCCGAGCCTGCCCAGCGTCCGCGCGGTGATCTCGACGGCCTCGTCGTACCGGTCCCTCGGCACCAGCAGCCGGGTGGTGATCGCGCATCCCTGCCCGGCGTGCGTGACCCCCGCGAACGCGGCGTAGGAGCAGGCGGCCTTCAGGTCGGCGTCGTCCAGCACGAGGAACGCCGACTTGCCGCCGAGCTCCAGGAAGACCTTCTTCAGGTGCTCGGCGGCCGCCCTCATCACCGCGCGGCCGGTGGCGGTGGAGCCGGTGAACGACACCAGGTCCACCCTGGGGTCGGCGACCAGCCGCGCGCCCAGCGCGTGGTCGGACGAGGTGACGACGTTGAGGACGCCGGGCGGGAGGTCGGTCTCCTCGGCGGCGAGCGTCCCCAGCGCCGCCGCGCACCAGGGGGTGTCGGGCGCGGGCTTGAGCACCACGGTGTTCCCGGCGGCCAGCGCGGGGCCGACCTTGGCGAGGTTGATCTGGTGGGGGAAGTTCCACGGCGTGACGGCCGCGACGACGCCGGCCGGCTCCCGCACGACCCGGCGCAGACTGGGCATGCCCATCGGCTCGGCGCGCCCGAGGTCGGTCTCCCAGGCGTAGGACTCGGCGAGGTCGGCGAACCATCCCAGGTCCTCGACCGGGGCGTCGAGCTGGGCCCCGAAGGTGAGGAACCGCGGCGCGCCGGCCTCCCTGATCGTCAGCTCCCGCAGCTCGTCGGCGTGCCGCCGCAGCGCCTCGCGCAACTGCCGCAGGCAGCGCGCCCGCAGCGCGACGTCGGTGGACCACCCGGACTCGTCGAACGCCCGGCGGGCGGCGGCGACGGCCCGGTCCAGGTCACCGGCCGAGGCGTCGGCGGCGTGCCCGAGCACGTCCTCGGTGGCGGGGTCGACGGTCGGGAACGTGCGGCCGTCCGCGGCGGGGACCAGACGGCCGTCCAGCAACAGGGGGGACGGATCGGCAAGCAAGCGATCGTTTGTTCTGGACACGTGTCCAGACTACAGTTCAGGGCACGACGGGACGCAAGGGCTCTTCCGGAGAATTCGCTCCCGACTTCCGCTGCGAGGACCTTTCCCGCGCGGCCCTGCGTAAGAGGTCCTCGGGCAACCCTTCGGGGATTTCTCTCCTACGCCCTCGCCGTCGTCACGTACCAGATGGTGATCGTCCGCATCCGGATCACGAGAGCATGCCGGCGACGCACGCGACCGTCACCGTCCCGGCCACCACCGCGATCAGCAGGCTCATGAGGACGCCGCTCGCGGGATACCCCTCGACGTGGATCCGCTCGGGCCGGGACGGGTCGTATCTGACCGTCGTCCGGCCGCCCGGGAAGGCGGCGACTTCGGGCGGGTGCGGCTTCCCGGTCGGGGACTCCACCTGGACCCTGGCGCCGCCCGGTGGGGTGAACGCCACCACGGGGAAGTAGCGCGGATCTCCGTCACCGTCCCTGCCCTCGTGGACGCGGACCACCTCGGCGGTGATCTGCTTGCCGTGGACCCCCAGGCGGTAGCGGCCCCACACGTCCACCACGGCCGCGACGGTGACCAAGCCGAACATCGCCGCCATCATCCCCGCCGGGCTCCGAGACCAATCGATCGCTTGTTCTGGACAGGTGTCCAGACTACAGTTCGGGCCATGACGGAACGCGAGGACTACTCCGGCGAGTTCGACCCCGACTTCCGCTTCGAGGACCTGTCGAAGGAAGCCCTGGTCCGCCTGGTCCGCGAGTACGCGCTGATCCCCCAGATCCTCGACCGCTCCGGCCTCGCGGCCGTGGGCCTGCGGTACGGCCAGCAGGCCGTCGAGGAGATCGCCATCGAGGAGTGGAAGGGCGCCAGCCCCGTCTACACCGAGCGCATCCGCGAGATCATGAGGATCGAGGGGGACGGCGTCTCGGCCATCTTCAAGGCGCTCCAGCTCGATCCGGGGTTCACCTTCTCGTACATGGACGTCGAGTACGAGCTGGTCTCCGAGACCCACGGCTTCTTCCAGCTGCGCTCCTGCGGCGCGCTGCTGGACGTCGAGCCGTTCGGCGAGCGCTCCGTCAGGGGCATGTGCCACACGATCGAGGACGGCACGTTCGACATCACGGCCCAGGCGATCAACCCCAGGGCCCGCATCCGGCCGGTGCACCGCCCGCCCCGCGTCCCGGCCGGACGGGTCCCGCACTGCCGCTGGGAGGTCGTCATCGACGACGAGACCCCGGTGCTGCCCGAGGCCGAGATCACCCGCATGACGCGCGGCACCACCGCCGCCCGCCACCGGTTCCCTCCGCTGCGTGACGGAACCCCGCACATTCCGGGAGATCTGAACAGTCCGGGTTAGCGACCATGTGAAAAGTTGATCTTTATCTTCATGATCGCTTCCTTCTACCGTGGCGCTGCCGGTGATCATTCCGGCGCGCGGGCCCGGCGGGCCCGTGGTGGGGTCGAAGGGAGCCCGAGATGAAGAAGCTTCTCCTCGTTCCGGCGGCGCTGGCCGCCTTCACCGCGGCCGGGGCCGGGCTGTCCGGCGTCGCGGCCGCCGACAGCCCGGCCGTCACCGCCTGTACCACCGTCAAGGCGAAGGAGAACGTCCACATCCGGGCCTCGATGGGCGGCACGTCCCTCGGTCTGTTCTACAAGGACACGACGGCCTGCTCCATGAGCCGCCACACGTCCGCGACCTCGTACACGGCCTGCGGGGTGACCAGCAAGACCTGGTACTACATCGACTACCGGGGCACGCGCGGCTACGTCGCGGCGACCTGCGTCAGCTACGTCTGAGAACGTCCCGTGTCGCGAGGCCCCCGGCGCCCGCCGGGGGCCTTCGCCGTCGGGGATTGGTGACGCGCCTCACCAGAAGTGCCCGTTGTCCAGGGGCGACGCGCGGCGGTACCGTACTGGACGGTTCGTCAATAAGTGGTCGCTTCTTCGTCGGGAGGCAGCGTGACCATCCCGCCCACCGAGCCGGGCAACATCGTCCTCCAGGCTCGCGACGTGCGCTTCGACTGGTCCGAGGTGCCGTTGCACTGGATCCCGGGGGACCCGGTCGCCACCCACCTGATCAACGTGCTGCACCTGCTGCTCCCCGCGGGCGAGGAGTGGTTCGTCCGCGTGTTCAAGGAGGCCGTCCCCCACATCCGGGACGACCGGCTGCGCGAGGACGTGCTCGGCTTCATCGGACAGGAGGCCGTGCACGCCTCCTCCCACGACCAGGTGCTCGACCACTTCCTCGCGCAGGGGCTGGACGTGCGGCCGTTCGTGCGGCAGGTCGAGTTCCTGTTCGAAGGGCTGCTCGGCGACCGGAACCTCACCGGGACCCGCGGACAGGCGTGGCTGTACGAACGCATCAGCCTCATCGCCGCGATCGAGCACTTCACCGGCGTGCTCGGCGACTGGATCCTCAACGCCACCGCGCTCGACGAGGCCGGGGCCCACCCCACGATGCTGGACCTGCTGCGCTGGCACGGAGCCGAGGAGGTCGAACACCGGCACGTCGCCCACGACCTGTTCATGCACCTGGACGGCTCCTACCCCGCCCGGCTGCGCGCCATGGCCGAGACGATCACCGCGCTGACCGCCCTGTGGCGGCGCGGCCACCGCTTCCTCATGGCCGCCGACCCGATCGTCCAGGGCCGGATCAAGGGCGGCCTCCACCACGTGCGGCGCACCGGGGCCGCCGGGCTCACCCCCGGCGGCCGCATGGTCGCCGCCTCCATCGGACGCTACCTGCGCCGCTCCTACAGCCCCCTCAACGAGGGCTCCACCAGCCAGGCCCTGGCCTACCTCGCCTCCTCCCCGGCCGCCCGGGCGGCCCTGCGATGACCCCCTCCCAGATCCCGCCCGACCTGCGCGGACGCCGCGCCCGCGACCCGTTCTGGGTGGCCGCCAGCGCCCTGTTCAACGGCATCCAGCGCGTCCGCTCCCTCCGCACGCCGGTCCTCCCGCCCGTCACCCCCGTCGACCGCACCCTCACCACCGTCGTCCGGGAAGTGCGCCAGGAGGCCGAGGACGTCGTCGGCCTTCGCCTGGCCGCCCCCGACGGGCGCGCGCTGCCCGCCTGGCAACCCGGCTGCCACCTGGACGTCCGGCTCCCCTCGGGACGCCGCCGCCAGTACTCCCTGTGCGGGGACCCCGCCGACCGCCGCACCTACCGGATCGCCGTGCGGCGGCTCCCGCACGGCGCGGGCGGATCACTGGAGGCCCACGCCCTCGCCGAGGGCGACCTCCTCACCGTCTCCGAACCGCGCAACGCCTTCCCGTTCCTGCCCCGGGACCGCTACCTGTTCCTCGCCGGCGGCATCGGCATCACCCCCCTCCTGCCCATGGTCCAGGCCGCCCGGCGGCTCGGCGCGGACTGGCGGCTGGTCTACACCGGACGGACCCGCGCGTCACTGCCGTTCCTCGACGAGCTCCCCGCCGACCGCGTCGAGATCCGCACCGACGACGACCACGGCGTCCCCGACTGCGCCGAACTGCTCACCCGCGCCCCCGCCGCCGACGCCGCGATCTACTGCTGCGGCCCCGCCCCCATGATCGACGGCGTGCGCGCCGCGTTCGCCCCCCACGGCCCCGCCACCCTCCACTTCGAACGCTTCGCGCCCGCGCCGGTCGTGGACGGCCGCCCGTTCGAGATCGAACTGCGCCGCCGCGGCGTCACCCTCCGGGTCCCCGCCGACCGGACCGCGCTCGACGTCCTCACCGAGTACGACCCGGCCGTCGCCCACTCCTGCCGCCAGGGCTTCTGCGGCACCTGCCGCGTCGGCCTCCTCGCCGGCGACGCCGACCGCCGCCACCCGGGCGACACCGACCCCGACTCCCTGCTGGTCTGCGTCTCCCGGGCCTCCGGCGGCCGGCTCGTGCTCGACATGTGATCGGCGAAACCCCGGCACGCGCTCACATATGCCACGCTTGAGATGTTCGACCCACATCGAGGAGCGCGCACCGTGGAACGCCATGCCCCCCTGCCGGAACGCATCGGTCCCTACCGGGTCGTCGAACGGCTCGGCGAGGGCGGCATGGGCATCGTCTACGCCGGACTCGACCACGAGGGACGCAAGGTCGCCATCAAGGTGATCCGCCGCGAGTTCGCCGCCGACCCGCAGTACCGCGCCCGCTTCGCCGCCGAGGTCAGCGCCGCCCGCCGCGTCCGGCCGTTCTGCACCGCGCCCGTCCTGGACGCCGACCCCGGAGCCGACCCGCCCTACCTGGTCACCGAGTTCGTCAACGGCCTCAGCCTCGACGCCGCCGTCGCCAAGGACGGCCCGCTGCGCGGCGCCGACCTGGAGGCCGTCGCCGTCGGCATGGCCACCGCCCTCACCGCCATCCACGACGCCGACGTCGTCCACCGCGACCTCAAACCCGCCAACGTGCTGCTGTCCACCTTCGGGCCCCGCGTCATCGACTTCGGCATCGCCCGCTCGGCCGGCGGCACCCGGCTCACCGCCACCGGCGGGATCATCGGCACGCCCGCGTTCATGTCCCCCGAACAGATCAACGGCCGCTCCGCCACCCCCGCCTCCGACGTGTTCGCCTGGGGCGCGACGGTCGCCTTCGCCGCCCGCGGCGAACAGCCCTTCCCCGGCCCCTCCCTCCCCGTGATCATCCACCGGATCGTCACCGGCGAACCCGACCTGACCGGCCTGGGCGGCACCCTGCTCACCGTCGTCCGCGCCGCCCTCGCCAAGGACCCCGACCAGCGCCCCACCGCCCAGGAGATCCTCGACCGCCTCATCTCCAGCGGCGCCCGCGACCCCCAGCCCGCCCCCACCCCGGCGACACCGTCCCCACCCTCCACGCCCGCCCCACCCGCCCCGCTCGCCGAGGGCGAGGCCGCCGCCCTCGTCGAACACCAGTACCGCCAGGCCGCCGGCGCGGGCGACCCCGCCGCCATGCGCAACCTCGGCGTCCTCCTCAGCCAGAGCGGCCGCGCCGACGAGGCCAACTACTGGTACCAGCGCGCCGCCAGCACCGAATCCCACCAGCCGCACCACCCCTACGGCCAGCCGACCCAGGCACCCGCCTATCACCAGGAGGCCAGGCCCGCCTACGGCAAGCCCCCCTACAACAGCGCGGCGGTCTTCTCCCTGACGTTCGGCATCCTCAGCCTCTTCACCTGCGGACTCACCGCCATCCCCGCGATCGTCTGCGGCCACATGGGCTGGGTCCGCCACCGCCGCAACAACGAACGCGGCGGCTGGATGTGCATCACCGGGATCGTCCTCGGCTGGCTGATGATCGGCCTCCTCGCCCTGGCCGCCTGGGGCTCCACCCTCCCCGACGAGCCGACCGCGTAAATCCCGTTGCGCGGACCCGCACCCCGCTGGCACCGTAGATCACGTCACCGCGACACGATGACTTCCCGAAAGGAGGACCGGCCGTGAAGCTCCACCTGTATCGACTGCCCAAGGCGTCGCTGACGAGCCCCGGCCGGTATCCCCTTCCCTGACTTTCCGGCCGCGTGCGACAGCGACGCCGATCGCAGCAAACCCCACGCGGCTCTATCCCAACGGCAGAGGAACTGGTTTCAGGAACCAGATGATCTGGGTTCGAATCCCAGGAGCCGCACCATGCCCTCGTAGTCCAACGGCAGAGACGTCTCGTTGAGGACGAGGAGGATGCAGGTTCGAATCCTGCCGAGGGCACCAAGGGGCGGCGCCGGAGCAGGAGAGCCGGACTTGCCTGTAAAGCAAGCGCTTAACGCTGAGTGGGTTCGAATCCCACCCGCCCCACCGAATCCGCGAAGGCTGAGAACCGGGCCCGGCTTTGTCTTGCTCCCCTATCGGCAGGGGAGTCCGGCCCTCGCGGGCTGGGTTTCCTGTTTCGTCGCCGACTGCGGAAGGGCGTGCCCTTGCCGTCTGATGTCAGCTCCCCAGGCTGTCACCGCTCGACCAGCGGCCAGGATGTTCTTGGCCGCGTTGAGGTCCCGGTCGTGCCGGGTGCGGCAGGAGGGGCACGTCCAGTGCCGGGTGGACAGGGTCAGTGTCTTCAGCAGGTGCCCGCAGGCCGAGCAGGTCTTGCTGGAGGGGGACCAGCGGTCGATCACTGTCAGGGTGCGTCCGGTGCGGGCGCATTTGTAGTCGAGTTGGCGGCGGAACTCGCCCCAGCCGCAGTCGGCGATGGCCTTGGCCAGTCGCCGGTTGCGCATCATGTTGGCGACCGTCAGGTCCTCGATCACGATGGTGTCGGCCGAGCGCACCAGATGAGTGGTGGTGCGGTGCAGGAAGTCCTGCCTGGCGTTGCGGACTTTGCGGTGGGCGCGGGCGACTTTGGCCTTGGCCTTTTTCCGGTTGGCGCTGCCGGGCTGCTTGCGGGCCATCCGTCGTTGGTAGCGGGCCAGGTTGCGGGCTTTGCGCTCCAGGTGGCGGGGGTTGGTGATGCGGTCGCCGTCGGAGGTGGTGGCGAAGTGTTTGATCCCCAGGTCGACGCCGATGGCATGTCCGATCTGGGGGAGCGGGTCGGGGGCATGGATATCGACGGCGAAGGTGACATACCAGCGGCCGTCGGGTTCCCGTGAGACGATCACCATCGTCGGATGCAGGGTGGCTGGGTCCACGTCCTCGAACGACCACACGAACCGCAGCGCGGCCGTGGTCTTGGCCAACGTCAGTTTGCCGTCGCGCATGCGGAACGCGGCGCGGGTGAAGTGGACGCTCTGCCGTCCGTTGCGGGATTTGTAGCGAGGGTAACGGGCATGCCCGGCGAAGAAGTTGGTGAATGCGGCGTGCTGGTGGCGCAACGTCTGTTGCAACGGCACCGACGACACTTCGTTCAGGAACGTCAGTTCCTCGGTCTTCTTCCAGGCGGTGAGCTGGGCGTCGGTCTGCTTGTAGGTGGTGGATTTTCCCTCGTCGTGCCAGCGGCGGTGTCGTTCGGCCAGGGTTTTGTTCCATATCAGGCGTACGTATCCGAACGTGCGGCCGAGTAGGGCCGCCTGTTCGGGATCGGGATATGCCCGACATTTTTACGCTGTTCTCATGTGCTCATTCTTGTATGGCTGTTCATGATCGTGTGAGGAAACCACTGGATTGCGGGCGCGGTTGGACGGCGGCCACGGCGGGGGCGTGGCCGCCGTTGTCGCGCACGGAGCCATGTGCGCTTGGTGGGATCAGATTCGCTGGAGGGCGGCGGGGCGGCGGGTCTCGATCAGGGGGAGGAGGGTGGCCAGGGCCAGGAGGGCTCCGGCGATCGCGCCGGACGTGTCCACCAGGTGGTTGGTCTGGGTGCTCATGAAGCCCGTGGTGAACGCCGCCCCGGTGCCCACCCACGCGGCCACCAGGGCGGGCAGCAGGCGGGTGCCCCGGCGGTGGACCACGCCCAGGGCTCCGGCCGCGCCGAGGACCGCCAGTGTCGCGCCCACCGCGACGAACGTCTTCTGCGCCGCCGTCTCGAAGATCGTGTCGCCGGTGAGGACCCATCCGACGCGGACGAGGGCGTAGCCGATCGTCGCGACGGCGGCGGTGTTGGCCAGCAGGACCTGGAGGGGGCGGGTCGTGCCGTCGGCGAGGTCGGCGGCGCGCATCGCGAACACGTCCGCCCAGCGCACGCGGGCGTACAGGACGAACGCCGTCAGCAGCCCGATCGCCTGGAGGGTGAAGCCCCCGTAGACGACGGCGAACACCCACGGCTCGCCGTCGGCGCCGGGGGACTCGGGGATGGGGGAGCCGCCGGCCAGCGCCTGGACGGTCAGGCCGGCGGGCATGCCCAGCGCGATCGGGGTGAGCAGGCCGGTGCCCACCCAGATCGGGACCAGCACCAGCCAGGCGGGGACGCGCTGTCCCCAGGGGTAGGTGAACGCCAGGGCGACGAGGACCGCGACCAGGTCCATGCCCGCGGTGACGGCGTTGCCCGCGACGTACTCGGCGGTGGTCATGTCGGTGGAGCCGAAGCCGATGCTGCTTCCCGACAGCCACATGACCTTGAGGAACAGGTAGGGGACGCAGGCCGCGATCGTCACGTGGCAGGCGATGAGGCGCGCCCGCCACAGGCGTTTGTCGTTCGTCATGGGGCCAGCGTCGTGCGTGGTGCGGGGTCGGCGCCTCCCGCTGGCTGGGGAGCCGCCTCCCCTGCGTGGGGGATCGGTGATTTTCGCCGGGAGGCGTGGTCTGTTCCGGTGTAAGGCAACCCACCCTGAGGAGTGGATGATGGGCAAGGTCTACACGGCGGCCACCGTCTCCCTGGACGGCTTCATCGCCGGGCCGGACGAGAGTGGCTTCGATCGCCTGTTCCGGTGGTACGGGAACGGGGACGTGGAGGTTCCCTCGGCCAACCCGGACGTGCAGTTCCGGCTGACCAAGGAGAACGCCGGGGTCTTCGTGCCGATGATCGAGAACACCGGGGCGCTGGTCGTGGGCCGCAGGCTGTTCGACTTCACCAACGGCTGGGGCGGGCGGCACCCCCTGGGCCGGCACGTCGTCGTGCTCACCCACTCGGTGCCCGAGGGGTGGGCCGAGAGGGGGGAGAACTTCACGTTCGTCGGCGACGGGATCGAGAGCGCCGTCGCCACGGCCCGGGAGATCGCGGGCGGCCGGGACGTCGGCGTCAACGGCGGCACCATCGCCAGCCAGTGCCTGGAGGCGCGGCTGCTGGACGAGATCTGGGTCGCCCTCGCCCCGGTGCTGCTCGGCGCGGGCCGTCCCTACTTCGACGAGCTGCGGAACGCGCCGCTCGACCTGGAGGGGCCGCTGACGGTGCTGGACGCCAAGGACGTCACCCACCTGCGGTACCGCGTGCGCTACCCGTGACGGCGGCGCCCGGCCGTTCGCGGTAGGGCGTCTCCTTCCGGTTCCCGCCGTCACGGAACCGCCGCCGTCCGGGAAGGTCGGCGGCGGTGACGGGTTGTCTCGCGGGAGTCGCTGAACTAATGTCTGGACACGTGTCCGGAAACCAGCATCTGACGACCGAGTCCACCCGCCGCCGCCTCACCGAACGGCAGGCCGGCACCGTCCGGCGGCTCACCGACGCCGCCGTGGCGGAGCTGCGCGAGACCGGGTACGACGGGCTCACCGTGCGCAACGTCGCGCGCCGCGCGGGGGTCGCCCCGGCCACCGCCTACACCTACTTCGCCTCCAAGAACCACCTGATCACCGAGGTGTTCTGGCGGCGGCTCAGCGCCCTGCCCCCGGTCACCGAGCCCGGCGACGTCGGCGGCGTGCTGCGGGGGATCGCGCTGCTGGTGTCGGACGAGCCGGAGCTGGCGGCCGCCTGCACGTCCGCGATGCTCGGCGGCGACCCCGACGTGCGGGAGCTGCGGGTGCGGATCGGGCTGGAGATCCGGGCGCGCCTCCAGGCCGCGCTGGGGGAGGGCGCCGACCCGCGGGTGGTCGGCGCGCTGGAGATCGCCTATGCGGGCGCGCTGGTGCACGCCGGCATGGGCTACACGTCCTACGCCCGCATGGCCGACCGGCTGGGCGAGACGGCGGAGCTCATCCTGAACGACTCTTAGCGAGGTGACGGCTGTGCCCTCCCCTGACCGGGCTCCCTCCTACAGCCCGTACGACTACGCCGTCCACGAGGACCCCTACCCGATCTACGCGCGGCTGCGCGAGGAGGCCCCGCTCTACCGCAACGACGACCTCGACTTCTGGGCGCTGTCGCGGCACGGGGACGTGGCCCGGGCGTTCCGCGACCACGCGACGTTCTCCAGCGCCAACGGCGTGTCCCTGGAGCCGAACGCGTGGGGCCCGCACGCCCACCGCACCATGTCGTTCCTGGCGCTGGACCCGCCGCGCCACACCCGGATGCGCGCCCTGGTGTCCAGGGGCTTCACCCCGCGCCGGGTGAAGGAGCTGGGCGACGGCATTCTCGACCTCACCCGCCGCTACCTGACCCCGCTGCTGGACAAGGGCGAGGGCGACTTCGTGGCGGAGTTCGCGGGCCTTCTGCCGATGGACGTGATCTCGCAGATGATGGGCGTCCCCGAGGGCGACCGCGCCGAGGTGCGGCGGCTCGCCGACACGGTCGTCCACCGCGAGGAGGGCGTGCACGACGTGCCGCTCACCGGGATGGCGGCCGCCCTGACCCTGGTCGGCTACTACCAGGACATGGTCGCCGAGCGCCGTCGCCGCCGCCGCGACGACCTGACCTCGGCGCTGCTGGACGCCGAGATCGACGGGGACCGCCTCACCGACGAGGAGGTCATCGCCTTCCTGTTCCTGATGGTCGTGGCCGGGAACGAGACCACCACCAAGCTCCTGGCCAACGCCCTGTACTGGGGCTGGCGCAACCCCGGCCAGGCCGCCAAGCCCTTCGCCGACCCGGCCCGCGTCGACGACTGGATCGAGGAGACCCTCCGCTACGACACCTCCAGCCAGATGCTCGCCCGCACCGTCACGCGGGACCTGACCCTGCACGACCGGCGCGTCGCCGCGGGCGACCGGATGCTGCTGCTGGTCGGCTCCGCCAACCGCGACCCCCGCGCCTTCGACCGCCCCGACGACTACGACCTGGACCGCGACACCTCCCAGATCGTCAGCTTCGGCGGCGGCCGCCACTTCTGCCTGGGCGCGAACCTCGCCCGCCTGGAGGCCCGCATCGCCCTCGGCGAGCTCGTGGCGCGCGTCCGCGCCTACGAGGTCGACGGCGACCGGGCCGAACGCGTCCACTCGGCCAACGTCCGCGGCTTCGCGACCCTGCCCGTCCGCCTGGAGGTGCGGTAGATGCCCCGCTTCGACCCCCACCCCGACCGCCGTCCCGCCCTGGTCGCCGGCGCCTCCTCCGGGATCGGCGCCGCGACCGCCACCGCCCTGGCCGCCGCGGGCCATCCCGTCGCCCTCGGGGCCCGCCGCGCCGACCGGTGCGAGGAGCTCGCCGCCGCGATCCGCGCCGGGGGAGGGGAGGCGTTCGCGCACCCCCTGGACGTGGGCGACTCCGACTCGGTGAAGGCGTTCGCCGCCGCCGCCGAGGACGCCCTCGGCCCGGCCGAGGTCCTGGTGTCCGGCGCGGGCGACCTGGCGGCCGACCGCCTCCACGACCTCGATCCCGACGCCTTCCTCGCCCAGATCCAGGTCCACCTGGTCGGCGCGCACCGCCTGGTCGCGCAGGTCTGCCCGGGCATGGTCGCCCGCCGGCGCGGCGACATCGTGCTGGTCTCCTCCGACGTCGTCCGCGCGCCCCGCACCCGCATGGGCGCCTACGTCGCGGCCAAGAACGGCGTCGAGGGGATGGCCCGCGCCCTCCAGATGGAGCTGGAGGGGACGGGCGTGCGCGCCTCCATCGTCCGCCCCGGCCCGACCGCGACCGGCATGGGCATGAACTGGGATCCGCGGGTCACCGGCGAGGTCCTGGACGAGTGGGTCAGGTGGGGGCTGGCCCGCCACCCCTACTTCCTGCGCCCCTCCGACGTGGCGGCGGCCGTCGCCACCGTCGTGTCCGCCCCGCGCGGCGCCCACCTGACCCTGGTCGAGGTGCAGCCCGAGGCCCCCCTGGAGGAGAGATGAGCATCCCCGTGGTCTCCGGTGGCCCCGACCACCTGGAGGAGCTGCGCACCGACCCCATCGCGCTGATGCGGCGCGTGCGCGCCGAGTGCGGCGACGTGGGGGCGTTCCGGCTCGCCGACCGGACCGTGGTCCTGCTGTCGGGGGCCGAGGCCAACGAGTTCTTCTTCCGCGCCCCCGACGAGGACCTGGACCAGGCCGAGGCGTACCCGTTCATGACGCCGATCTTCGGTGAGGGCGTGGTGTTCGACGCCACTCCCGAGCAGCGCCGCGAGGCCCTGCACAACCAGGCGCTCAAGGGCTCGTTCCTCAAGGGCCACGCCGCCACGATCGCCGCCGAGGTGGAACGCATGACGGCCGGCTGGGGCGAGGCGGGCGAGATCGACCTGCTGGACTGGTTCGCCGAGCTGACGATCTACACCTCGTCGGCCTGCCTGATCGGCCGCAAGTTCCGCGACCAGCTCGACCGCCGGTTCGCCGAGCTGTACCACGACCTGGAGCGCGGCACCGACGCGCTCGCCTACGTCGACCCCTACGCGCCGATCGAGAGCTTCCGCAAGCGCGACGCGGCCCGCGCCGAGCTGGTCAAGCTGGTCCAGGGCATCATGGACGGCCGCGACCCCGACCCGCCCCGCGAGGAACGCGACCTGCTCGACATCCTCATCTCGGTCCGCGACGGGGACGGCGCCCCCCGCTTCACCGCCGACCAGGTGACCGGCATGTTCATCTCGATGATGTTCGCCGGGCACCACACCTCCTCGGGCACGGCGGCCTGGACCCTGATCGAGCTGCTCCGCCACCCGGAGGTCATGTCCGAGGTCGCCCGGGAGCTCGACGGCCTGTACGCCGACGGCCGGGAGATCAGCTTCCAGGCCCTGCGCGCGATCCCGCGCCTGGAGGCGGCGATCAAGGAGACCCTGCGCCTCCACCCGCCCCTGATCCTGCTGCTGCGGGTGGCCAAGACCGAGCAGGAGGTCCTCGGCCACCGCATCCCCGCCGGAACGCTGGTCGGGTGCGGCCTGGCCGTCTCCAACCGGATCCCCGGGGACTTCCCCGACCCCGACGCGTTCGACCCGTCCCGCTACGCCGCGCCCCGCGAGGAGGACCTGCTGAACCGCTGGACGTGGGTGCCGTTCGGCGCGGGCCGCCACCGCTGCGTCGGCGCGAACTTCGCGATGATCCAGCTCAAGGCGATCTTCTCGGTGCTGCTGCGCGACTGGGAGTTCGCGCTGGCCCAGCCGCCCGGCACCTACCGCGACGACCATTCCAAGATGGTCGTGCAGCTCGCCCGCCCCTGCGCCGTCCGCTACCGGAGGCGGCGATGAGGGTCCATGTCGACCTCGACCTGTGCCAGGGCCACGCCATGTGCGAGCTGGAGGCCCCCGACGTCTTCGAGGTCCCGCCGAAAGGCAGGGTCCGCGTCCTGGCCGATCCCACCGAGGACCAGCGGGACGAGGTCCTCGCCGCCGTCCGTTTCTGCCCCACCCGGGCCCTTCGACTGGAGGCGTGATGCCCGCGTTCCCGCGCGAGGAGATGGAAGCCATGGTCGCCCGCTGGCTGGAGGCCAACCGCCGCTGCGAGGAGCGGGGCGACTGGCGTCCGCTGGCCGACCTGTACACCGAGGACGCGACCTACGGCTGGAACATCGGCCCCGACCAGGACTTCATGGCGGTGGGCCGCACCGAGATCCGGGACCTGGCCCTGGGCGCGGAGATGGGCGGCCTGGACGGCTGGACCTACCCCTACCAGCGCATCCTGATCGACGAGGGCAACGGCGAGGTGGTCGGCTTCTGGAAGCAGGTCGCCGACGCCGTCCGCCCCGACGGGACCCCCTACGAGGTCCCCGGCATAGGCGGGAGCTGGTTCCGCTACGCCGGGGACGGCCGGTGGTCGTGGCAGCGCGACTGGTTCGACCTGGGCAACGTGACGGCGGTCTTCGTCGAGATGATGAAGGCGGGCGTGCTGTCGGACGGGATGAGGCGCCGCCTGGACCGGGCGGCCGCGGGCAAGCCGATCCCCGGCTACTACCGGCGGGGCGAATCCCCCGTCCCCCTCTGGTGACCGCTCCGCCCGCCCGGCGTCAGGAGGGCCGGACGACCTCGTAGGCCAGGTGGGTGACGCCGGCGCCCTCGATGACGACCGGGTCGCCCAGGCGGACGGGAGCCTTGGCGAGGTCGTCGAACCAGCGCACGCCCTCGCCGAGCAGGACCGGCACCAGGTCCACGTGGACGCCGTCGAGCAGCCCGGCGTCCAGGCACTGCCGGGCGATCTTCGCGCTGGCGACCACGACGTTCCTGTCACCGGCCGCCGCGCGGGCCGTCCGCACCGCCTCCTCGACGTCGCCGACGAAGGTGAAGGTGTCGGTGTGCGGCCAGTCGGCGGGCGGCTCCCGGTGGGTCACCACGACGATCGGCACGCCCAGCGGGTGGGTGCCGCCCCAGCCCTGGGTGATGTCGAACAGGTGGCGGCCCGCGACCAGGGCGCCCACGTCGGCCATGGCGTCGCGCATGTAGCGGGCGCTGGCGGGCGACATGCGGAACGTCGCCCACTCCACGGCGGTGGGGACCTCGACGTCCCCGCTGCCCATCCAGCCGAACAGCTGGTCGATCCCGTCGGCGGGGTCGGCGATGAAACCGTCCAGCGACATCGACATGTTCGCGATGACCTTGCCCATGGCGTGCTCCTCGGCGTCGTCCCCGGTCTTCCCCGGGGCGTTGCGGTGTTGCGGTGTGGCACTGACAACGATGTCGCCGCGCGCCGATCGGAACATCGGCCAGGTGGCCGATGCCGGGAAGACGCCTGGACGAGACCGGGGACTGGCACAATGTCCGCGATGTCCGCTGAGCGTGTTCCCCACCGGCTGCCACCGCGCCTGACCAGCTTCGTCGGCCGGCAGACCGAGCTGGACGGGCTGGCCGAGGCGCTGCGCGGCGGCGGGCTGGTCACCCTCGTGGGCCCGGGAGGCTGCGGCAAGACCCGGCTGGCGGCCGAGACCGCCGCCCGGCAGGCCCGGACACGGCCGGACGGGGTCTGGTGGGTCGACCTGTCGGACGTCGCGGACCCGGCGGCCGTCCCCGGGGCGCTCGGCGCGGCGCTGGGCGTCCTGGTCGCGCCCGGCCGGGCCGCCGCCCCGGCGCTGGCCCGGCAGCTCAGCGACCGGCGCGCGCTGATCTGCCTGGACAACTGCGAGCACGTGCTGGACGCGGCCGCCGAGCTGGTGATGGAGCTGCTGCGCGGCTGCCCGGACGTGGTGGTGCTGGCCACCGGCCGCGAGCCGCTGGGCGTGCCGGGCGAGGTCGTGTGGCGGGTGCCGCCGCTCAGCGGGGGCGACGCGGTCGCGCTGTTCGAGGAGCGTGCGGGCGGTGCCCCGGCGTCGGCGCGGGCGCGGGCCGCCGTGCGCACGGCCTGCGCGCGGCTGGACGGCATCCCGCTGGCGATCGAGCTGGCCGCCGCCTGGTCGGGCACCCTGTCGGCGGAGGAGATCCTGCGCGGGCTCGACGACCGGTTCGCGCTGCTGGTGCGGGGCCCGCGCGGCGTGCCGGCCCGGCACCGGACCCTCGCCGCGTCGATGGCCTGGAGCCACGATCTGCTGGCCGAGGACGACCGCGTCCTGTTCCGGCGCCTCGGGGCGCTGTGCGGCGGGTTCACGCTGGCGACCGCGCGGGGCGTGTGCGCGTTCGAGCCCCTGGACGGGACCGCGGTGCGCGACGGCCTGCGCCGGCTGGTCGACAAGTCGCTGCTGGTCGCCGACACCCGCGGCGACCCGGCCCGGTTCCGGATGCTGGAGACGGTCCACCGGTACGCCGCCGCGCTGCTGGAGGCGTCCGGCGAGACCGAACGCGTCCGGGACCGCCACCTGGACACCTACCTGGCCTTCGCCGAGGAGGCCGCGCCCCTGCTCGCCACCGACAAGGACGCCTGGCGCGCCGCGGTCGTCCCCGAACGGGACAACCTGCGCGCCGCCGTCGAGCACGGCCTGTCGCTGCCCGACGCCGGGCGCGGGCGGCGGCTCGCCGCCGAGCTGGCCTGGCTGTGGCACCTGGACGGGCACGGCCACGAGGGGATGGAGCTGCTCGGCCGCGCGATCGAGCGCGGCGCGGGCGAGCGGACCGCGCTCCAGGCCCGGTTGCTGACGGGCCTGGCGCTGGTCGCCGACACCACCCGCCCCCTCGGCCTGGAGTACGACGCGGCCGAGGCCGCGCTGGAGATCTCCACCGGGCTCGGCGACGAGGCCGGCGCGTGCCTGGCCCGGCTGCTGCTCGCGGTCGGCCGGTTCGCGTTCGACCTGGACGCCGGCCGGGCCCTGGCGGAGGCCGCCCGCGACCAGGCGCGGCGGGCGGGCGAGGCGTTCGTGGCCGACGCGGCGACGGCCCTGACGGGGATCATCGCGCACCTGCGCGACGACCACGCGGCGGCGGTGCCGCTGCTGGAGGCGTCCGTCGCCGGGCTGGCCGCGCGCGGCGAACGCGGCATCGCCTCCACGGCGCTGGCGTTCCTGGCCGCCGGCGTCCTGTACGGCGGCGACCCGGCGCGGGCCCGCGAGCTGGCCGCCGAGGCGCTGCGCATGGCCCGGCCCCTGGGCGGCCTGCACCGGGTGGGGCTCGCGGGCGCCGTGCTGGCGACCGTGGAGGGCACGGCGGGACGCCTGGCGGAGGCCCACGCGGTCCTGGAGCCGATGGTCCGGCTGCTGGAGGGTTCCGACCCGCCGCCGTTCGTGCCCGGCCTGGCGCGCGCCATGGGATGGCTGCGCCTGTGGGAGGGACGGCCGGGCGAGGCGGCCGGATGGTTCCGGAGCGAGGCGGACTGGCGGGACGGCGCGACCCTGGCCGACCTCACCCCGCAGGCCCTGACGGGCCTGGCGGAGGCGCTGCGCGCCACCGGCGACGCCGACGCGGCCACCGAGGCCTGCGAGCGCGCCCTCGCCGCCGCCCGGCACGCCGGGATGCCCCGGGTGCTCGCCGACGCACTGGAGCAGTCCGCCCTGCTGGCCGACGACGCCGCGCGCGCCGAGGACCTGCACCACCAGGCCCTGGCCCTGCGCGCCGACCACGGGCTGTGGCTGTGCTGCGTGCCCGGCCTGGAGGCGCTGGCCGGGCTGGCCGCCCGGGCGGGGTCGTTCGTCGAGGCGGCCCGGCTGTTGGGCGCCTGCGACCGCGCCCGCGAGGAGATGGGGTACCCCCGGCGGTCCCCCTGGCGCGGCCCCGCCGACGACCTGCCCGCGCTCCTGCGCGAGGCGCTGGGCGACGACGCCCACGACGCGGCGCGGGCCGAGGGCCGGGCGCTAGACCTGCGCGACGCGGTCGCCTACGCGCGCCGCGCCCGGGGCCGCCGCGGCCGTCCCTCCAGCGGCTGGGACAGCCTCACCCCGACCGAACGCGGCGTGGTGCGGCTGGCCGTCGAGGGCCTCAGCAACCCCGAGATCGGGGCCCGCCTGTTCATGAGCCGCAGCACCGTCAAGACCCACCTGTCGCACGTGTACGCCAAGCTGGGCGTGGCCAACCGGACCGAGCTGGCCGCCCTCGCCGGGCCGCTGCTCACCGACACCTGACGGCGGCGGGCCCGCTGCCGGAGCCGCCCCGCTAGATCTGCCCCTCGGGCTTGGCCGGGATGGTCTCCTTGATCACGTCTCCCAGCTCCACCAGCACGTCGCCGGGGGGCGCGTACTTCGCCGGGACCGTGACCTCCACGTACGCCTGCCGCGCCACCGCCGTCCAGGTGACCGGCCGGTCGGCGGGGTAGCCGAACCACTCCACCCCGTTCACCGTCTGGAGCTGCGAGTCGGCCCGCAGCGTCGCCGGACGCTCCACCCCGCACCGCAACGCGATCGCGGGAGAGCCCCAGGCGGCCGTCAGCGGCGAGGCGGGCGCCGTGTCGCGGCGCGCCTCCCCGTGCACCTTCTCGGGCAGGCGCAGCCCCTCGCACAGTCGCTTGGTCGCGGCGTCGGGTCTGGGCGCGTTCACCTGGACGGCGTCGCCCCCGCAGGCCGTGAGCAGCGACGCGGGCACCGCGCACGCCACCAGGACCGGCCGGGCGAACCGGGAGAAGCCGAACACGAAAGTCGCGAGCCCCTTTAGATGTGCACGATCGGACAGGTGAGCGTCCGGGTGATCCCCTCGACGGCCTGGATCTGCGCGACCACCAGCTTGCCCAGCTCGTCGACGTTGCGGGCCTCGGCCCGCACGATGACGTCGTAGGGACCGGTCACGTCCTCGGCCAGGGTGACGCCGCTGATCCCGCTGATCTCACCGGCCACGTCGGCTGCCTTGCCGACTTCGGTCTGGATGAGGATGTAGGCCTGCACCATCACGTCCTCCCCGGGCGGAGAAAATGCCGTCGGACGGTCACCGTATCGTGTTACGGACCGGGACGGGGGACCGGGCCCGGACAAGACCATCGTGCCAGGCTCCGGGACCGGCCACCACGGCGGGGCCCGGGGACGCCCGGAACGCCGCCGCAGGAGATCTCCGGAATCGGCACACGGGACGGGCGGAACGGGACGTATGGGAACGATCGGGGAACTCGGTGAGTTCGGCCTCATCGGGCGGCTGACGCGCGGGCTCCCGCGGGGACCGCAGGTGGAACTGGGCCCCGGCGACGACGCCGCCGTGGTCGCCGCGCCGGACGGCCGGGTCGTCGCCACCGCCGACCTGCTGGCCGAGGGACGGCACTTCCGCCGCGACTGGTCCGGCCCCTACGACATCGGCCGCAAGGCCGCCGCGCAGAACCTCGCCGACGTCGTGGCCATGGGCGCCCGCCCCACCGCGCTGCTGGTCGGGCTCGCCGTGCCCACCGGCCTGGAGACCGCCTGGGCGGAGGAGCTCTACCGGGGCCTGTCCGACGAGTGCGCGCTGACCGGCGCGTCCATCGTGGGCGGCGACGTCGTCGCGGCCGAGCGGATCACCATCGCCGTCACCGCGCTCGGCGACCTGGCCGGCCGTCCGCCGCTGCTGCGCTCGGGCGCCCGGCCCGGCGACCTGGTGGCCGTGCGCGGCGACCTCGGCCTGTCCTCGGCCGGCCTGGCCCTGCTGCTCGACGGCGCGAGCGCCCCCGCCGAGCTGATCGAGGCCCACCGCCGCCCCCGGCCCCCCTACGCGGCGGGGGAGGAGGCCCGCCGGGCGGGGGCCACGGCCCTGATGGACGTCAGCGACGGCCTCCTGCAGGACCTGGGCCACATCGCGGCGGCCTCCGGCGTCCGCGTCGACGTCCGGTCCCGCCAGGTCCCCGTCCCGGAGATCCTGGGCCCCGCCCCCGACGCTCTCCGGCACGCCCTCACCGGCGGCGAGGACCACTCCTTCGCCGGGACCTTCCCCCCGGACGCCGACCTCCCCCCGTCCTGGACGGTCATCGGAACGGTGACGGAGGAGGCGCCGGAGGCCCCCGGGGTGACCGTGGACGGAAGGCCGCACGGCCCCGGCGGTTGGGATCATTTCCGCAGATGAGAACGGAAGGAGGGGGCCCGGTCCGCCGCTGCGCGTTTACTCGTCTGGTAGGCATGTTTGGTGTTGGTTTGGTATACATCCCTGTGATCGAAGAGGGATGGGATGGGACGACACAACAAGCGCGAGCCGGATGCTGACGGAGGCGCGGCGGATCACGCCGGGTACTTCGACGGCCCCTCCCCGGACGACCCCCGCGACCGGGACCAGGCCCCCGAGGGCGGGCCGGACCAGCCGAGGAGACGCGGGCTCAACCTGCCGATGCCGATGCTGCCGATCGTGGCGGCGGTCGCGGCGGCGGGCGTCGTCACCTACGCCTACAGCACCAAGCAGATCTCGCTGAACTTCGGCGGCGGAGGCGGCTCCCACGCCCCCCAGGCCGGCGCCCCCCTCGACAGCCAGGTCTCCCAGCGCAACCCCGGCCGGCGCACCAGCCGCGGCGCCCCGCGCGCCGACTCCGAACGGCTGACGGTCAGGTTCCAGCTCGTCACCAAGACCGCCCGCGGCTTCACCGGCACCGCCACCATCACCAACCGCGGCACCGCCCCCGTGGCGCGCTGGGCCCTGGCGTTCCAGATCCCGAAGGCCAAGGTCCGCTCCCTCTCCGGCGGCACCGTCGTCAAGACCGGCCGGACCGGCTGGGTGCGCAGCCCGGCCGGAGCCCCCGCGCTGGCCCCCGGCCAGTCCGTGAAGATCACTTTCACCGCCGCCGGCCGCGCCGGCGGCCCCTCCGCCTGCCGGATCAACAAGAGGTCCTGCACGCGCGGCTGACCGGCGGCCGCACCATCCCCCATCACCCCGAACGCCCCTAGAGTGGGCGTCATGACGCAGAACCCGCCCACCGGCCCGACCCCGCCCCTCGTGCTCACCGTCGCCGGATCCGACTCCGGCGGGGGCGCAGGCATCCAGGCCGACCTGAAGACGATGCTGGCCTGCGGCGTCCACGGCATGAGCGTCATCGCCGCCGTCACCGCCCAGAACTCCCTCGGCGTCCAGGGCTACTGGGAGCTGCCCCCCGAGGCCGTCCGCGCCCAGCTCGACTCGGTCCTGTCCGACATCGGCGTCCACGCCGTCAAGACCGGCATGCTGGCCTCCACGGCCCTGGTCGAGACCGTCGCCGAGGCCCTGTCGGCCGTGGACGCGCCCGTCATCGTCGACCCGGTGGGCGTCTCCAAGCACGGCGACACGCTGCTCGCCGAGGAGGCCGTGGACGCCGTCCGCACCGCCCTGCTGCCCGTCGCGACCGTCGCGACCCCCAACCTGTGGGAGGTCGAGCAGCTCACCGGCGTCAAGGTCGTGGACGAGTCGGGCATGCGCGAGGCCGCCGAGGCGGTCAAGGCGCTCGGCCCCCGGTGGGTGCTGATCAAGGGCGGGCACCTTCCCGGCGAGCCCGCCGACCTGCTGTTCGACGGCGAGACCGAACGCCGCTACACCGCGCCCCGGCACGACAACCGGCACACCCACGGCACCGGCTGCACCCTCGCCTCGGCGATCGCCTCCCACCTCGCCCTCGGCGCGGACGTCCCCACCGCCGTGGAGCGGGCCAAGGAGTACGTCACCGGCGCCATCGCCGCGGGCTTCCCGCTCGGCGCGGGCATCGGCCCGGTCGACCACGGCTGGCGCACGCGCTGAGCCGCCGAGCCACGGGCCGGCGAGCCGCGGGGCGGTCGCCGCGACCGCCCCGCGAGGTCACACGGGCGGCCGGGGGCAACACGAAAAGCCGGCCCATCGGATCACTCCGATGAACCGGCCAGAGGTGCGCGGGTTCCTCCCGCGGCCGAGCGTCAGACGGTCGGCTTGGCGACCTTGCCGGCCTTGATGCAGGACGTGCAGGCGTTGATCCGCTTGGTGCCGCCGTTGATCACGGCGCGCACCCGCTGGATGTTGGGGTTCCAGCGGCGCGGGGTGCGGCGGTGCGAGTGGGAGACGCGCATGCCGAAACCGGGTCCCTTGCCGCAGACGTCGCAAACGGAAGCCACGGGAAACTCCAAGTGGGTGTCGGTGCTCTGAATCTGGAGCGCCCGGTCCGGCGGCCGCGCATGACGCTGGGCCCTGGTGGGGCGCTCACTGATAGGCGCCCCGGACGAGGCGCATGGATCAGACTAGCCGACCCTGCGCCCGGTATGCGAATCGGCCTGCGGATTCACCCTTGATCGGTTTCCAACGGCACCGCGGGCGCGATACAGAGGTAACCCGGAACCTACGGAGGGGAGCCAGGGTGGGCGAGGTCCTCGACGGCGCGGCGGCACGACGGTGGGCGCGGCTGGCGGCCGAGGCGCTGGGCCGCACCCGGGGCGAGATCGACGCCCTGAACGTCTTCCCCGTCCCCGACGGCGACACCGGCACCAACCTGCACCTCACCGTGCTCGCCGCCGCCGACGCCGTGGACGAGCTGCCCCCCGGCGCCGGGACGGCCACCGTCTGGCGCACCCTCGCCCAGGGCGCGCTGCTGGGGGCCCGCGGCAACTCCGGGGTGATCCTCAGCCAGATGTTCCGCGGCCTGGCCGACATCCTCGGCCACCAGGGCGCGCCCCCGGACGGCGAGGTGTTCGGGGACGCCCTGGAGTACGCCGCCGTGCTGGCCCGCAACGCCGTCGAGCACCCCGTCGAGGGCACGATCCTCACCGTCCTGGAGGCCGCCTCCGCCGCGACCGGACCGGCCGGTCCCGGCCTGGCCGCCGCCGCCCGCGCCGCCGCCTCCGGAGCCCGCCGCGCGCTGCGGGCCACTACCGGCCAGCTGGAGGTGCTGGCCCGCAACGGCGTCGTCGACGCGGGCGCGGCGGGCCTGTGCGTGGTCCTCGACGCCCTCGCCGCGGTGATCACCGAGGAGTACCCCGAGCGCTACGAGGTCCCCGCCCGCACCGCCGGGCCCACCCCCGTCCGCGAGGAGCGCGGCCCCGCGCCCGGCCCCGGCTACGAGGTGATGTACCTGCTGGACGCGCCCGACGAGACCGTCCCGGACCTGCGCGCGCGCCTGGACGGCCTCGGCGACTCGCTGGTCGTGGTCGGCGGCGGCGGGCTGTGGAACGTCCACGTCCACGTCGACGACGCCGGGGCCGCGATCGAGGAGGGGCTGGCCGCCGGGCGCGTCCACCGCATCCGCGTCACCTACCTGCACGCCCCCGCCACCGAGCAGGAGCAGCCGCACGCCCCCTGCCGGGGCCGCGCCGTGGTCGCCGTCACCGCCGCCGACGGGCTGGCCGAGCTGTTCGAGGCGGGCGGGGCGACGGTGGTGCGGCGCGCGCCCGGCGCCGTCCCGCCGCTGGCGGTGCTGGCCGAGGCGATCCTGGCGGCGGGCGACGAGGTGGCGGTGCTGCCCAACGAGCCGGAGGTCCTGGCCCTGGCCGAGGCCGCCGCCGAACGCGCCCGCGACAGCGGCGCCCGCATCGCCGTCGTCCCCACCAAGGCCTCGGTGCAGGGGCTGGCGGCGCTGGCGGTGCACGATCCGCTGCGCCGCTTCGGCGAGGACGTGATCGCCATGACCCGCGCGGCCGGGGCCACCCGCTTCGGCCATCTGGAGATCGCCGCCGAGGAGGCCGTCACCAGCGTCGGCCTGTGCCAGCCCGGCGACGTGCTCGGCATGATCGACGGCGATGTCGCCATGATCGGCGCGGGCCTGCCCGCCGTCGCCCGCGGCGTCCTGGACCGGATGCTGTCGGCCGGCGGCGAGCTGGTCACCCTCGTGGTCGGCGTCCACGCCCCCGCCGGGCTGGCCGAACGGCTGGAGGAGCACCTGCGCATCGCCCACCCCGACGTGGAGGTCGGCGTCTACGAGGGCCGCCAGGAGCGCTACCCGCTGCTCGTCGGCGTCGAGTGACATCCCGCCCGACCGGCCGCACCGGGCCGTTCCTGTCACCCCCATGGGCTTGAATGGGACGCGTGGCGAATCTCGACGAGCCGTTGCACAAGGTCCTCGGCGACAAGACCGCGAAGGTGCTGGCCAAGGGGCTCGACCTGCACACGGTCGGGGACCTGCTGCACCACTACCCCCGCCGGTACGCGCACCGCGGCGAGCTGACCCCGCTGAACGAGCTGGAGGACGGCGAGCACGTCACCGTGATGGCCGAGGTCGTCAAGGTGCAGGGCCGCAGCCTCACCCGCAGCCCCGGCTACGTGCTGGAGATCACGGTCACCGACGGCACCGGCGAGCTGAAGCTCAGCTTCTTCGGCCGCAAGGGCTCCTACGTGCCCGAACGCGACCTGTCGCCGGGCACCCGCGGCCTGTTCGCCGGGAAGATCAGCAGCTACGCCATGCGGAACGGCCGGGTGCAGCGCCAGCTCGCCCACCCCCAGTACAAGGTGGTCGCCGCCCGCGACGCGGCCGCCGCCGCCCAGGAGTGGGCCGACGAGATCATCCCGATCTACCCGACCACCAAGGGCCTGGACATCGACGCGATCGGCAAGTCGGTCGGCCTGCTGCTGGACCAGCTCGACCTGGGCCCCGACCCGGTGCCCGAGGAGCTGCTGCGCCGCCGCCGCATGATCGGCCTGAAGGAGGCCTACGAGGGCATCCACCGCCCGGCGGACTGGGAGGAGCTGGGCCGCGCCCGCCGCCGCCTGAAGTGGGACGAGGCGTTCGTCCTCCAGATCGCCCTGGCGCAGCGCCGGCTGGCCGCCGCCGCCCTGCCCGCCAAGCCCCGGCCGAGGGTCCCGGGCGGCATCCTGGACGCGTTCGACGAGCGCCTGCCGTTCGACCTGACCGACGGCCAGCGCCAGGTCGGCGAGGAGGTCGCCGCCGACCTGTCTCACGAGCACCCCATGCACCGCCTCCTCCAGGGCGACGTCGGCGCGGGTAAGACTGTGGTCGCGTTGCGGGCGATGTTGCAGGTGGTGGACGGTGGCGGGCAGGCCGCGCTGCTCGCGCCGACCGAGGTGCTCGCCCAGCAGCACCACCGGTCGATCACCGGGATGCTCGGGGAGCTGGCGCAGGCCGGGCAGATCGGCGGGGCCGAGCAGGCGACGCGGGTGGCGCTGCTGACCGGGTCGCAGGGGGCGAAGGCGCGCAAGGCCGCGTTGCTGGACGTGGCGTCGGGGTCGGCGGGGATCGTCGTGGGCACCCACGCGCTGCTCCAGGACCACGTGCAGTTCGCCGACCTGGGGCTGGTGGTGGTGGACGAGCAGCACCGGTTCGGGGTGGAGCAGCGGGACGCGCTGCGGGAGAAGGTCGCCGGCGGGCGGCCGCACGTGCTCGTCATGACCGCGACGCCGATCCCCCGGACGGTCGCGATGACCGTGTTCGGCGATCTGGAGACCTCCGTGCTCGGGCAGCTCCCGGCGGGGCGGTCGGGGATCCAGACCCATGTCGTGCCGCCGGAGAGGCCCGCGTTCCTGGCCCGGACCTGGGAGCGGATCAAGGAGGAGGCCGCGCAGGGCCGGCAGATCTACATCGTCTGCCCGCGCATCGGGGAGCGGGAGGGCGACGAGGGCGACGTCCCGGCCGCCGCCGAGGGGGAGGACGGGCCGCGCCGGTCCCCGCTGGGGATCATGGAGCTGCTGCCCCGGCTGGAGGACGAGCTGCTGGCCGGCCTGCGGATCGGCGTGCTGCACGGCAAGCTGCACCCCGACGAGAAGGACGCGGTGATGCGGCGGTTCGGCGACGGCGAGCTGGACGTGCTGCTGGCGACCACCGTGATCGAGGTCGGGGTCGACGTGCCCAACGCCACCGTCATGGTGATCATGGACGCGGACCGGTTCGGCGTGTCCCAGCTGCACCAGCTGCGCGGCCGGGTCGGGCGGGGCAGCCTGCACGGCCTGTGCCTGCTGGTCACCGACGCCGAGCCCGGCAGCAAGGCACGCGAGCGCCTGGACGCCGTCGCCTCGACCACCGACGGGTTCCGGCTGTCGCGGCTGGACCTGGAGCAGCGCCGGGAGGGCGACGTGCTGGGGGCCGCGCAGGCGGGGCGGTCGTCGAGCCTGCGCCTGCTGACGTTGCAGAACGACGAGGACGTGATCCACGACGCGCGCGCGGAGGCGACCGCGCTGGTGGAGGCCGACCCCGAGCTGAAGGGGCATCCGGCCCTGGCGGCGGAGCTGGCCGTCCTGCTGGACGAGGAACGCGCGGAGTACCTCGAGAAGGCCTGACCGGCACGGTTCCCGAACGGTCCCCGGCGCGAGCGCGCCGGGGGCCGTTCGCTGTGACGACCGTCACCTACTAAACCCCTAGGGGGTATGTTAGCTTCACTTCCCGAACGGATACCCCCTAGAGGTATATGGAGGCGGCGATGTCCGCGAACGTGCAACGGCGCCGGTGGTGGGCGCTCCTGGTGCTGGCCATGGCCCAGTTCATGGTGATCATGGACACCTCGATCATCGGGGTCGCGCTGCCCGACATGCAGCGCGACCTCGGCTTCTCGTCCGGCGGCCTGCAGTGGGTGTTCAACGCCTACGTGGTCGTCTTCGGCGGCCTGCTGCTCCTCGGCGGCCGCCTGTCGGACCTGCTCGGCGCCCGGCGGGTGTTCGCCGCGGGCTGGGCGGTGCTCATCGCCGGATCGGTCGTCGCGGCCGCCGCGCAGGACGCCTGGGTGGAGATCCTGGGACGCGGCGTGCAGGGCGTCGGCGGCGCGCTGATCACCCCGGCGGCCATGACCCTGCTCATGGCGATCTTCGGCGGCAACCCCCGCGAGCTGGGACGGGCCATGGCCCTGTACGGCGCGGCGGCCCCGGCGGGCGGCACGGCCGGGGTGTTCCTCGGCGGCGTGCTCACCGAGTGGCTGAGCTGGCCGTGGGTCTTCGTCATCTACGTCCCGATCGGCCTGGCCACCCTGGCGGCCGTCCCGGCGGTGCTGCCCGCCGTCGGGGCCCGGCGCGGCTCGGTGGACCTGCTCGGCGCGGTCGCGGTGACCGCGGGCCTGGCCCTGGCGGTGTTCGCGGTGGTCCGCGCCCCCGAGCAGGGCTGGGGCTCGGCGGCGACGCTGCTGCAACTGGGCGGCGCGGCGGTGCTGCTGGCGGCGTTCGTCGGCGTCCAGCGGGCGCTGCGGCAGCCGCTGATGCCGCTGCGGATCTGGCGCACGCCCGACCTGGCCGCCGCCAACGTGGTGTTCGCCCTGCTGGGCGCCGCGTGGATCCCGGCCTGGTACTTCCTCAACCTCTACCTCCAGCAGGTCCTCGGCTTCGGGGCGTTCGCCAGCGGCGCGGCGCTGCTGCCGATGACCGTCACGATCATGGTGCTGATGGTCGGGGTCACCGGGCGGCTGATGGGCCGGTTCGGGACCAGGCCGCTGACGGTGACCGGCCTGGCCGTGCTGGCGCTCGGCCTCGGCGGGCTGTCGCTGGCCCGGCCCGGCGGCAGCTTCGCGGTGGACGTGCTGGCCGCCTCCCTGGTCGCGGCCCTCGGCATGTCGCTGGCCTACATCCCCACGATGATGGCGGCGATCTCGCGGGTCGCGCCGCAGGAGAGCGGGCTGGCCTCCGGCATCGTCAACACCACCTACCAGGTCGGCTCGGCGCTGGGCCTGGCCGTCGCCACCGCGCTGGCCACCGCGCGGGGCGCGGACGCCCTCGGGAACGCCGCCCGGCTGACCGACGGCTTCCAGGCGGCGTTCCTGGTCGCGGCGGGCGTCGCCGGACTCGGGGCGGTGCTGGCGCTGGCGCTGCTGCGCGGGCGCCGCGCGGGCGCCGCCGAACGGAGGGAGCCGGTCGCGGAGCCGGTCGCATGACCGGGTGCTGTAGCGGGACGAGGGGGCGCACTGGCGGCGCTCCCTCGCTCTCGCCCGTATTCCCTACTTAACTAGTTGATTTAATCTAGATCTTGGGTGACCATGGAGGCGTGAACGTCACCGCGTCCCTCACCGCGCGCCTGCACGTCGACCTCCGGCGGCAGGCCAGTGCGCTGTGTCGCCGTCCCTGATCCCGCCGACCCCGACCGGATCCGACGGCCTCCCGGAGGACAGCACCATGACGATCATCGACCACCGCTCCCGTCCCGACACCCTCGACCCCGATCCGCCCGTGCTCGCCGACCTGGAAGGACGCCTGCGCGCCCCCGAGCCCGAGGCGCGCGTCGCCGCGCTGCGGGCGCTCGTCCGCACCGCCCGCGACGGCCACGTTCCCGGCGGCACCGGCGACACCCTCGCCTGGGCGCTGGCCGACCAGGACGCCGCGGTGCGCCGGATCGCCGCCGCCGCGCTGCGCGAGCTGCCCGAGCTGTACCTCGGCGACGACGGCGTGCGCGCCCTGCGCCTGGCCGCCGCGCACGGACGCGACCCCGACGTCCGCTCCACCGCCGCCGACCTGCTGGACACCCTGGTCCGCGGCGCGTCCGAACTGTACGCCCAGGGCCTCCAGGACGACGAGACCCACGTGCGGGTCCAGGCCGTGCTCGGCCTGGTCGTGCTGGGCGCCGCGGGCGAGGTCGCCGAGGCCGCCGACGACCCCGCCCGCGAGGTGCGGGCCGCCGTCGCCGAGGGCCTGGCCCGGCTGGCGACGCCCGCCGGGACGGCCGTCCTGGACCACCTGCTGGCCGACCACGACCCGGTCGTGCGGATGGCCGCCCTGGACGCCGCCGCCGAGCTGGGCGTTCCCGAGCGCCTGGCCGCCCGCGTCGCCGCCGCCGTCACGCACCCCGGCTGGCAGGTCCGCCGCCGCGCCGCGCTCGCCCTCGGCGCGGCCGCCCCCGAGACCGCGATCCCGCCGCTGGTCCACGCGCTGCGCGACCGCATCGTCGACGTCCGCCGCGCCGCCGTCCAGTCCCTGGAGCAGTGGGCCGCCGACCACCCGCGGGCCCTGACCGCGCTGACCGAGGCGCTGGCCGACCCCGATCCCGGCGTCCGCACCCAGGCGCGCTGGTCACTGGCCTGACCCGGCCGGGAGGCGCGGACCGAACGCCTCCGGCGCCGCCCCCGATGCGGGCGGGGCGTCTCGGGGTGGGGACGCCCCGCCCGTTTCCGGGGCGGCGCCGGAGCGTTTTCCGTAATGGACTCGTCACCGAACGCGATGGACCGTGAGGGCGTCGAACCAGTAGGGAGGAAGGAAACAGCGCCCGACTCAAGGAGCACCGATGACGGCCGTACGTCCCCTGCTGCCGCACGACCCGGCCCGGCTGGGGGGTTACGAGCTGGTCGGCCGTCTCGGCGAGGGCGGGCAGAGCATCGTCTACCTGGGGCGGGGCGAGGACGGCCGGACCGCGGCGGTGAAGCTGCTGCGCGTCCAGCTCAGCCAGGACCCGCAGTGGCGCGCCCGGTTCGAACGCGAGCTGGACGTCCTCGGCCGCGTCGCCGGGTTCTGCACCGCGCAGGTCCTGGCGGCCGACGTCGCGGGCGACCTGCCGTACGTGGTCAGCGAGTACGTGCCCGGCCCCTCGCTCACCGGGCTGGTCACCGAGCGCGGCCCGCGCGTCGGCACCGACCTGGACCGCCTCGCCATCGGCACGGTCACCGCGCTGGCCGCCATCCACCGCGCCGGGATCCTGCACCGCGACTTCAAGCCCTCCAACGTGCTGATGGGCCCCGACGGCCCGCGCGTGATCGACTTCGGGATCGCGCGGGTGATGGGCGCGGTGCGCTCCACCACCAGCGGCATCGTCGGCACCCCCTCCTACATGGCCCCCGAGCAGATCAGCGGCGAGGACCTGGGCACGGCGGTGGACCTGTTCGCCTGGGGCGCGACGATGCTGTTCGCGGCGACCGGGCGGCACCCGTTCGGCAACGACACCATCTCGGCGGTCTTCCACCGCATCCTGCACCACGAGCCCGACCTGTCCCCGCTGCCCGAACCGCTGCGCGGGGTCGTGGCCGCCAGCCTGGACAAGGACCCCGCGGGCCGCCCGCAGGCCCAGCAGGCGCTGCTGGACCTGCTGGGACGCCGCGCCCCCGCCCCGGCCGTGCCGCCCGAACGCGCCCTGGACACCGGCGCCTTCCTGGCCGAGCCCCCGGCCGACGAGACGCCCACCGAGCGGATCGCGGCCCGCGCCGACGAGGAGCGCACCCCCCGCCTCGAACCGCCCGTCCCCCCGGCGGCCCGGCCGCGCCCCGGCCGCCGCAGGGTGATCGCGGCGGGGATCCCGGTGATGCTGCTGGCCGCCGGGGGAACGGTGTGGGCGCTGGCCGACGACCGGCCCCCGCCCGTCCGGCGGGGAGCGCCGTCGGCCGCCGTCGCCGACACCCCGGCCCCGCCCGGGCACGCCGTCACCGCCGCGGCCATCGCGGCCGGGACGATCGAGGCGGTGCTGACGTTCGAGCACGACCGGTTCGACCGGAACGTCGCCGCCGCGCACGCCCGCGTCACCCCCCGGTACCGCGCCGACTACGACGCCCGCCTGGCCGCCGAGAACTTCCGCGAGAACCTGCGCGCGACCCGCAGCGCCGTCGCCGTCGACGTCACCGACACCGCCGTCACGGCCGCCGGGCCCGGCGGCGTCACCGTGCTGGCCCATCTGCGCCGGACCGTCCGGTCGGCGGGGCGCGCGCCCGACACCCGGCGGTACACGATGCAGGCGACCCTGGTCGCGCGGGGCGCCGCCTGGCTGCTGGACGGCCTCTACGAGGTGCGGGCCGACGCCGTTCCCGCGTCCGCCGAGACCGGGTCCTGGCCCGGCGCGGCCGCCCGCGCCGCGCTCGCCGCC
>NZ_BCQR01000058.1 GCF_001552175.1 Actinomadura kijaniata NBRC 14229 | reverse complement strand
CCGTAGGCCATTTTGAAACGCCGCCTAGCGGCGGATGCGGACGTGGGTTCCGTTCGGGACGAGCCGGGCCAGCCGGTCGGCCGTGTGGAGCGGGACCCGTACGCAGCCGTGGGAGGCCGGGCGGCGGGGGACGTTCATCGACCCGTGCATCGCGAAGCCGCCGTGGAAGTACAGCGGCCGGTACATGTAGCCCAGCCGGGAACGGTGCCAGCCCTTCACCCGGCGGAAGACGCGGAAGTCGCCGGTCGGGGTGCGCGCGACGCCGCAGACGCCCCTCTCGCAGTAGGGGCGGCCGTTGCCCGAGGAGATGTGGCTGATCAGGACGGGGCGGTTCCGCCGGTAGACCGTGAGCAGTTGGCGGCGGAGGCTGATCTCGACCCGTCGGCGGGGGCCGCGTTCGAGGCGGCGGGGACGGCGGGGACGCTCCAGCGCCCGCCGGACCGGGGCGTCCACGATCCCGTCGGGCCTCATGCGGTGGACCTTCTGGAACGCCCACACCGCCGCCTCGGTCTCCTTCCCGTAGCGGCCGTTGCGGTCGCCGGGGTCGTAGCGCAGGGCGCGCAGGCGTTTCTGGAGGTGGAGGACGGCGGCCCCGGAGTCTCCCGGGCGGACGGTCCCGGAGGCGGGAGCGGGACCGGGAACGAGCGGTCCCAGGGCCAGCGCGCCCGCGAGGGCGACGGCGACGATCATGAGCGGAGGCTAGGGCCGGGCGGCGGCGGCACCCGGGGGACGACACGGACACCCGGCCGCCCTTTACCCGAATGACCGGGCAGTCATCATCCGGTCGCCGCCTCTGGACTTCCGGGTGTCCCGTGCGTTACAACAAAGCTACAGATTCCGCTCTTTTGTTCCATCTCCCCCTGGCGGTGCGCGTCGCGCGTTCCGGACGTTCGGAGGGCCCATGCCCAGCATCCTCGCCCGTCCCCCCGAGGGCAGCGGTCTCAAGCCGGTGATCGGCGAGCCCGGACCCCCCTACATCGGCAACACGCTGCGGACGATGCGGCGGCCGTTCCAGGTGGCGCGGGAACGCTACGCCCAGTTCGGCCCGGTGACGTGGAGCTGGCTGCTCGGACAGCGGACCGTCACCGTGCAGGGGCCCGAGGCGGCCGAGCAGGTGCTGGTCAACCGGGACAAGGCGTTCGCCAACGGGCCCGCCTGGAGCTACTTCATCGGCCCGTTCTTCCACCGCGGCATCATGCTGCTGGACTTCGACGAGCACCTGCACCACCGGCGGATCATGCAGCAGGCGTTCACCCGGCCGCGGCTGCACGCCTACATGGACATGATGGCCCCGAGCATCGGCAAGGGCCTGGACGCCTGGCGGCCCGGCCCCGGCTTCAAGGTCTACGACCACGTCAAGCAGCTGACGCTGGACCTGGCGACCGACGTGTTCATGGGGGTGTCGCCGGACCGGGCGGAGGCCGACCGGATCAACGGCGCGTTCGTCGACGCGGTGCGGGCCGGGACCGCGTACGTGCGGTTCCCGGTCCCGGGGCTGCGGTGGCACCGGGGCATGCGGGCCCGGAAGGTGCTGGAGGAGTTCTTCCGCGCGCACCTGCCCGCCAAGCGGCGCGACGGGGGCGACGACCTGTTCGCGGCGCTGTGCCAGGCCGAGACCGACGACGGGCACCGCTTCACCGACGACGACGTCGTCAACCACATGATCTTCGCGTTGATGGCGGCGCACGACACCACCACCATCACGCTCACCACCATGGCCTACCACCTGGCCCGGCACCCCGAGTGGCAGGAGCGGCTGCGCGAGGAGTCCCGCGCGATCGGCAGGCCGGTCCTGGAGTTCGCCGACCTGGACGCCATGACCGGCATCGACATGGTGATGAAGGAGGCGACGCGGCTGGTCGCCCCGGTGCCCGCGCTGCCGCGCCGGACCGTCAAGGACACCGCGATCCTCGGCCACCATGTCCCGGCCGGGGTCACCGTCGTCGTGCCGACGCTGACCAACCACCACATGCCCGAGTGGTGGCCCGACCCCGAACGCTTCGACCCCGAGCGGTTCTCGCCCGAACGCCGCGAGGACAAGGTCCACCGGTACGCCTGGGAGCCGTTCGGCGGCGGCGCGCACAAGTGCATCGGGCTGCACTTCGCCGGTATGCAGGTCAAGAGCATCCTGCACCAGTGGCTGCTGCGGTACCGGTGGAGCGTGCCCGCCGGTTACGAGTGGCCGCTGGACACCACCTCCCTGCCCTCGCCGAAGGACGGCCTGCCCGTCCGCCTCGAACGACTGGAGACCACCGGATGAGCAAGGTCATCGCGATCACCGGCGCCGCGCGCGGCATCGGCCTGGCCACCGCCCGCGCCCTGCGGGACAGGGGCGCGACCGTCGTCATCGGCGACATCGACGAGACGGCGGCCAAGGAGGCGGGAGCGGCGCTGGGCGTGACCGCGCTGACGGTGGACGTCACCGACCGCGCGTCGTTCACGGCGTTCCTGGACCGGGCCGAGGAGGCGCACGGACCGCTGTACGCGCTGGTCAACAACGCGGGCATCATGCCGATCGGCCCGGTCACCGGCGAGTCCGACGCCGACGCGCGCCGCTGCCTCGACATCAACGTCCACGGCGTCATGCTCGGCACCAAGCTCGCCATCGAGCGCATGCGCCCGCGCGGCCGGGGCCACATCATCAACATCGCCTCGGTCGCGGGCCTGCTGCCGACGCCGGGCCTCGCCCTCTACAACGCCAGCAAGGCCGCGGTGGTGGCGTTCACCGAGGCCACGCGGCTGGAGATGCTGGGCACGGGCGTCCACGTCAGCCAGGTGCTGCCGTCGTTCACCAACACCGAGCTGATCGCGGGCACCCGCAGCCCGAAGGGGCAGAGGAACATCGAGCCGGAGGACGTGGCCGCCGCCGTGGTCGCGCTGATCGGCCGCCCGCGCGCCGAGGCGGTCGTCCCGGAGCGGTACGGCCGCCAGGTGCGTCTGGGCGCGCTGTTCCCGGAGAGGGTCCGCGAGTTCGTGATGCGGCGCTACGAACTCGACAAGGTCTTCCTGGAGTACGACGCCCAGACGCGCAAGGCCTACGACGACCGCATCCGCGGCTAGCGGGCGGCGAGGAACGCGGCGTTCTCGGGGTTGTCGGCGGGGTCGTTCGAACGGATCCCCGTGCCGACGCCGAGCAGCGTCGCGGTGCCGGGGACGTGCGCGATGCCCTCCACCTGGACGCGCGTCCCGGGCAGGGAGGGCAGCCCCGCGTTCTTCCAGCGGCCCGCGCGCAGGTTGACGAGCGTGTCGGCCTGCTGTCCCGGGCCGCCGGTCAGCCACAGGCCGCCGCGCCCGTCCGCCACCGGGCGGGAGAGCGCGAAGCGGTAGGCGGGCGTGGCGACCCGGCTCCAGCGGGTGCCGTTCCATCGCCACACGAGCGGCGTGTACTCGTCGTCGCCGTCGGGGTCGGGACGGCTCACGCTGCCGCCGACCGCCCACGCCTCCTTGGCCGACACCTGCCGGACGCCGTTGACCACCGACGTGCCGAGCCCGGTGCGGGGGATCCCGGCGGCCTTCCACGCCCGTCCGTCCCAGCGCCACACCTGCGCCCGGGAGCGGCTGTCCACCCCGGCGGCCCAGCCGTTCTTGGCGGAGGTGAGGTGCAGGGCGCTGAGGTGGCGGGCGCCGGGGACGGAGACGGCGCGCCAGGTGCGGCCGTTCCAGCGCAGCAGGCCGCTGGCGGTGGCCACCCACACGTCCTTCGGCGACACCGCGTCCACGGCGTCGACGCCGCCACTGCCGACGGAGCCGGCGGCCCGCCAGGAGCGGCCGTTCCAGTGGTAGGCGGTGACGTTCCGCGTGGTCGAACCGTCCTCCCCGAACGCCCACACGTCCCGGTCGGAGGTGGCGTCGACGCGGTGCAGGCCCACGCCTCCGGTGGCGGGGACCTTGGCGGGGGCCCACTTGGCGCCGTTCCAGCGGTACACCAGCGGGGCCATGCCGCCGGTCTTGGGGTTCGACGCCTCGCCGACCGCCCAGGCGCTCTTCTTCCCGACGGCGGCGAGGTCGTTCATGGAGTCGTACACCGGAAGGCGGCCGACCGAGGTGACCTTCCATTTCTGCACGGGCGCCGGCGCGGCCGCGGCGACCCCCGCCGTGAGCGGGACGGGTAGCAGGGCCGCCACGACGACGGCCGTTCCTCGTGTTCTGACGCGCATGTGTCCTCCCCGTGTTGATCTTTTCTCTAAGACGTCGCGGGGAGGACGCCGGTTGTCAACGCGGACGACCCTGTCGGAGGAAAGCGCGGCGCGCCTGCGGGAAGTAGCGGACCGTCTCCGGCAGCAGCGGCCACACCCGGCCCAGCCCGCGGACGGCCGCCGCGAACCGCCGGTAGCGGCGCTCGTCGGCCTCGCTCCAGGGCAGCTCCAGCAGCTCGCGCTGGCGCGGCGGCATCCCGCCGACGGTGAGCAGGCGCGCGACGGCGTTCAGCGGCGGGGAGATCCTCCTCCAGACCGCCTTCGGGACCCTCGGCGGCGCGGGCAGGCCCTTGGTGACGTAGCCGACGCCGTACCGGGCCGTCCGGTGCGGGACGACGACCTCCTCCAGCATCCGCTTCCAGTACGCCTGGAACGCCTCCCAGTCCTCCGGCATCGCCCGGTCGCTGACCCCGTACATCCGGAACCAGGTCCTGGACTCCTCGTAGATCCGCCACTTCTCCGCCTCCGACAGCGGGCGCACGAACGTCTCGATCCCGTACAGCATGTGGTCCAGGAACGTCGCGTGCGCCCAGTAGTAGGTCTCCGGGTCCAGCGCGTGGTAGCGGGAGCCGTCGGGCAGCGTGCCCTTGATGTCGTGGTGGTAGTCGCGGACCTTCCGGCCGGTGGCCGCCGCGTCCGCGCCGCCGTAGACGGTGTCGAGGATCGGCCCGGCCGAACGGCGCAGCCGCGCGAACGTCTCCTTGAAGAACACCGAGTGGTCCAGCACGCCCTGGCCGAGCGCCGGGAGCATGTTCTGCAGCACGGCGGCGCGCGGGCCGACCAGCAGCATCCGGGTGTCGCCGAAGTATCGCCAGGTCAGGGAGGTCGGTCCGAGGGGAGCCGGATCGGCCTTGCTCGTCATGTGCACCGCCGGGGACGCGAGGGAAGAACAAAGTAACGGATATTGTAGCTTTGCTTCTCCGGGGCGTTCCAGAGCGGTGGGCACCCCGGTTAGGGTGCGGATATGACCACGGACGCGACCCCGCTGGCCGGACTGCTGGCCACCGCTCCCGACCTCGACGACCTGGACGCCCGCATCCTGGACGCGGCGCTGGCCGAGTTCGAGACCTACGGGCTGCGCCGGGTCAGCGTCGAGGACGTCGCCCGGCGGGCGGGCGTCGCGCGCACCACCATCTACCGCCGCTTCACCAACAAGGAGCAGCTCCTCCAGGCGGTCATCCTGCGCGAGGTGCGGCGCTTCCTGACCGCGATCGCCGAGGCCACCGAGGACCTGCCCACCCCCGAGGATGCCGTCGTGGAGGGGTTCGTCGCCGGGCTGCGGGGGGCGCGCACGCACCCGCTGATGACCCGGGTGCTGGAGAGCGAGCCGGAGGCGTTCCTGCCGCAGCTCACCATGAACGGCGGCGCGGTGATGCTGGCCGCCCGCGACATCCTCGCCGACCAGCTGCGCCGCTTCGGGAACGCCGACGACGCCGACACCGTGGCGGAGGTGCTGCTGCGGCTGGCGGTGTCGTTCCTGCTGCTGCCGGGCGGCGGCCTGCCGCTGGAGGACGAGGCGTCCATCCGCGCGTTCGCCCGCGACCACCTGACCCGGATGCTGATCCCGAAAAAATGAATGGAGCGCCGGGGCCCGGGCTCTCTAGTGTCGAAGGCAGCGGAGTGGGGGAGCTCGGAACCCCGCCGGCCTCATAAGCCGGAGGTCGCAGGTTCGAATCCTGCCTCCGCCATCGTCCGGGACGCCCGGACCGCCCGGCCGGCGGTCCGGGCGTTCGCGCATGCGGGACGGGGAGCGCTCTCCGGGCGGTGATGGGCCCTGGATGGGGGCCGGGCGGTCCCGTACCCTCTGGTTGTCGAATCGTGTTCTAGAACCGGAGGGGCGCAGATGGAGGCGGCGGTCGTTCAGACGGCGTACGGGAAGGTCCGGGGGAAGACCGACCGCGGGGTCGCCGCCTACCTGGGGATCCCCTACGCCGCGCCGCCGTTCGGGGCCGACCGCTTCCGGCCGCCGCGGCCGCCCGAGCCCTGGGACGGCGTGCGCGACGCGACCGAGTACGGGCCGACCGCGCCGAAGCCGCCCTACCCCCGGCCGATGGACCGGCTCATCCCCGACCCGGACCGGCCCGGCGAGGACTGCCTCAACCTGAACGTGTGGACGCCCGACCCCGGCGCGTCCGGCCTGCCCGTCATGGTGTGGATCCACGGCGGGGCCTTCCGCAACGGCTCCGGATCCGTCCTGGTCTACGACGGCGCGAACTTCGCCCGCGACGGCGTCGTGTGCGTGACCATCAACTACCGGCTCGGCGTCGAGGGCTTCGCGCACCTGCCCGGCGCGCCCGACAACCGGGGCCTGCGCGACCAGATCGCCGCGCTGGAGTGGGTGCGCGACAACATCGCGGCGTTCGGCGGCGACCCCGGCAACGTCACGATCTTCGGCGAGTCGGCGGGCGGGATGAGCGTCACCACGCTGCTGTCGCTCGGCCTGGCCGAGGAGGGGTTGTTCCGCCGGGTCATCGCGCAGAGCGGCGCGGGCGCGGTCCACCAGACCCCCGAGGACGCGATGCTGGTCACCCGGGAGGTCGCGGCCCGGCTCGGCGTCGCGCCGACCGCCGAGGCGTTCGCCGCCCTCGACCCCGCGACGATCATCCCGGCGCAGGCCGCCGTCGCCGCCGAGGTCGCCGCGCTGCCCGACCCCGGACGGTGGGGCGTGACGACCGCCGCGTGCTCGATGGCGATGGTGCCGGTGCTGGACGACCTGTTCACCCGGCCCGCGCAGCAGGCGATCGCGGACGGGGCGGGGGCGGACGCCGACCTGCTGATCGGGTACACGGCCGAGGAGTTCCGGCTGTTCCTGATGCCGACCGGGCTCGCCGGGCTGCTCACCTTCGACCTGGTCGGGCCGATCACGGCCGGGATGGGCGTCCCCGCCGGGGTGCTGGAGACCTACCGGGAACGCCATGCCGACCTCACCGCCGGGGAGCTGCTGGCCCTGCTGGTCACCGACCACATGTTCCGCGTCCCCGCCCACCGCGCCGCCGCCGCGCACGCCGGGAACACCTGGATGTACGAGTTCGCCTGGCGTTCCCCCAACCACGACCTCGGCGCCTGCCACGCCCTGGAGCTCGGCTTCACCTTCGACAACCTCGACTCCCCGGACACCACCGAGCTGGCCGGGCCGAACCCGCCGCAGCGGCTCGCCGACGCCATGCACGGCGCGTGGGTGGCGTTCGCCCGCGACGGCGACCCCGGCTGGGAGCGCTACGACACCGCGACCCGGCCCGTCCAGGTCTTCGACGGCGAGAAGAACCCCCTGGTCAACGATCCGCGCGGCGAGGACCGCGCGCTGTGGGAGGTCCCGGTCTAGCGGTCCGCCAGGTGGTCCACCACGTACTCGGCGATGGCCAGGGACGAGGTGGCCGCCGGGGACGGCGCGTTGCGGACCGTCACGACCGGGCCCAGCCGGCCGATCCGGAAGTCGTCGACCAGCGTGCCGTCCGGGTCGACCGCCTGGGCCCGCACCCCCGCCGGCGCGGGCACCAGGTCGGCCGTGCGCAGCTCCGGGACGAACGACCGCGCCTCGGCCGCGAACGCCGCCTTCACCGCCGACCCGTACATCTCCCTCACCCCGGTCCGCCAGTGCCGGCGCGCCAGGGCGCGGAAGCCGGGCTGCCGCAGGATGTCCCACACGTCGCGCGGCCGCACGTCACGCCGCCGGTAGCCCTCGCGCGCCAGCGCCGGCACCGCGTTCGGCCCCACGTCCACGCCGCCGTCCACCCGCCGCGTGAAGTGCACGCCGAGGAACGGGTAGCGCGGGTCGGGCACCGGGTAGATCAGCCCTCGCACCAGATGGGAACGTTCCGCCCGCAGCCGCCAGTACTCGCCCCGGAACGGCACGATCGCGGGCGCGGGCGCGTCCCCGGCCAGCCGCGCCACCCGGTCCGACTGCAACCCCGCGCACACCACCAGCCGGTCGAACGCCAGCTCCTCGCTCGGCGAGACGGCCACCACGCGTTCCCCGGCCCGCCGCAGCGCCGTCACCTCGAAGCCCAGCCGCACCTCGCCCCCGGCCGCCCGCACGTCGTCCGCGTAGGAGGCGGCGACCGCCGGGAAGTCCACGATCGCCGTGGTGGGGGAGTGCAGCGCCGCCACGCCCTCGGCGTGCGGCTCGATCTCCGTCAGCTCCGCGCCGCGCAGCCGCCGCAGGCCGGGGACGCCGTTGGCGGTGGCGCGGCGTTCGATCTCCAGCAGCGGTTCGAGCTCGGCGAGGCTCCGCGCGACCACGACCTTGCCGCACTCCACGTAGGGCAGGCCCCGGTCCTGGCAGTACTCCTTCAGCAGCCCGATCCCGCGGCGGCACAGCCGCGCCTTCAGCGAGCCGGGCGTGTAGTACAGGCCCGCGTGGGCGACGCCGCTGTTGTGGCCGGTCTGGTGCGCGGCGATCCGGTCCTCCTTGTCGAGGACGGTGATCCGCGCGTCCGGCCGCCGTTCGGCCAGCCGCCGCGCCACCGCGAGCCCGACGATCCCCGCTCCGACGATCCCGATCCGCTCCTGCGCCACGGCCGAACCCTAGCGGCCCCCGCCGGGGCCGGGCTGCCCCGGGGTCAGCGGCCGCTGCCGAGGCGCTTGCGTCCCTGGGCGCGCACCCGCCTGCGCTGCGACGGGTCCAGCGCCAGGTAGGCGGCGACCGGCAGGCCCACGACCCCGAGGATGATCAACGCGGTGATCCACCACGGGAAGATCCACAGCGTCAGCAACCCGACGGCGACACCACCGATGACGAGCTTGGTCTGGGTCGACATCTCCACCTCCGAGAACGGAGCCGCCCAACCGGACAACGAGCCGACGTCGTCCGCCGTTCCACGATATGTCGCGAGTTGGCGATCGGCCAGAGGCGGGGCTCAGACCCGCAGGGACAGCGGTCCCCCGCCGAGGGCTCGCAGGGCCTCGGCGTGCAGGCGGCCGTTGGTGCACAGCACGCTGCCGCCGTCGGGGCTCGGCACCCCCGACAGGTCGGTGAACATGCCGCCCGCCTCCTCCACGACGACCTGGCAGGCGGCCAGTTCCCACAGCGACGCCGACGGCTCGGCGGAGATGTCCACCGCGCCCTCGGCGACCAGCATGTGCGACCAGAAGTCCCCGAACGACCGCGTCCGCCACACCGACCGCGTCAGGTTCACGAAGTGGTCCAGGCGGTCGTGGCGCTCCCATCCGGCGGGGTCGGAGGAGGACAGGGACGCGTCCGACAGCTTGGCGACCTGGGAGACCCGGATGCGCTGGGCGCGGTTGATGTTGCGGCCGGTCCACGCGCCGCCGTCGCGGGCCGCCCACCAGCGGCGGTTCAGCGCGGGGGCCGACACGACGCCGACGACGACCTCGTCGTACTCCAGCAGCGCCACCATCGTCGCCCACACCGGGACGCCGCGCACGAAGTTCTCCGGGCAGTCGATCGGGTCGACGATCCAGACGCGCTGCCCGTACCCGGTGCGGCCGTACTCCTCGCCGAGCACCCCGTCGCGGGGCCGGGCCCGGCTGAGGGTACCGCGCACCTGCTCCTCCACGCTGCGGTCGGTCTCGGCGGCCGGTGACAGGTCGGGGCGGCCCAGCGCCGGCGCGTCGAGCGCGCGGAAGGCCCGGGTCGTGATGTCGTCCGCTCCGTCGGCGAGGATGTGCGCCAGACGCAGATCATCGGAATAGCCCGCCACGGCCGCCACGGTACCGTGATCACGCCTTTCGCCGACAGCGTTACCGGGAGCGGACGCTTTCCGTGACCGCGCCCGGTGCGTTGCGCCGGTCCCGGCGGCGCGGCGGTGACACCATGGGGGCATGGCGCACGACCTTCCCGGGTGGGTGGCCGAGCTGACCGACCCCCGCCGGGCGCAGACGCTCGACGAGCTCGCCGACCGGCTCGTCCCGCTGGCCGAGCACTCCATCGACGTGTCCCGCCGGTTGCAGTCGCTGCTCAGCGACCTCAACGACCCGTTCCGGCGGGAGGCCCTGTACGGGCGGGTGGAGCGGCTCAAGGCACGGGCCCGCGAGGCCCTCGACGAGATCACCGCGGAGATCACCGCGTCCGGCAACGAACGCATCGAACGCATCTGGTCGGCCTGGAGCGAGTCCGGCGAGACCCGGGTCACCGGCGCCGAGCTGCGCCGCCGCCTGGAGGCCGAGGTGGTGCCGGAGCTGGGCCGCCGCCAGCGCGAGGTCGCCGACCGGGTCGCCGCGCGCACGTCGGCGGCGCTGGAGTGGGCCACCGCGACGCTGCTGACCCGCGTGGAGGAGCTGGCCAAGGCCGTCACCGACCTGATCCACGACGTGCTGCCGCTGGCCCGCGAGGGGCTGGAGCTGGCGAGCCGGATCTCGGCGCTGTCGCTGCGGGCGCGGCAGGCGGGACGCGGACCGATCCCGGAGGACTTCCAGCGGGAGGGCGCGGAGGTCGCGCGGACGTTCGACGAGGCGGTGGCCCGCCTGGAGCTGGAGTGGGCGACGCTGGGCGCGCGTTCGGCGAGCGTGCGGGCGGCGCTGCGGGGCGCGGAGGAGTCGGCGTTCAGCCACGTCACCCACGAGATGACGCGCTGCGTGGAGGAGCTGGCCCCCGAGCACGTCAAGGCCCTGAAGGACGCCGAGGCACACGCCCGGGCCCTCCTGGAGGACCTGACCAGCAACTAGAGGGCCTGGGGGAAGCGCAGCAGGCGGTTCGGGTCGTAGGTGGCGCGGATCCTGGTCAGGCGGTCGAGGTTCGCGCCGTAGTAGGCGCGCCGCCAGTCGGTCAGCTCCGGGTCGATGTAGTTGACGTAGGCGCCCGCGCCGGGCAGGCGGCGGCCGACCGCGTCGTGGGTGCCGCGCAGCCAGTCCCGGTCGCCGGTGTCGGCGAGGTACTGGACGCAGAACAGCGCCTCGCGGTGGGGGAACGCGGTGTCGCCCGGCCGCGTCCGCCGCATCGCGCCGCCGAACGCGTCCATCAGCACCGAACGCCCCGGCCGGCCCCCTCCGGAGAAGCGGTCCACCAGCGCGTCGACCGCGTCGGGCGGCAGCGGCCGGTGCGCGACGTGGGACTTGGCGGTGTACTCGGTGCGCGGGTAGTTCCCTTCGGGGCGCTGCCCGGGCAGGTCGCCGCCGGTGTGGCACTGGCCGACCGACCGGCCCGAGCATCCCGCGGTCAGCTTCATCGCGGCCAGGTAGGACAGACGCCGCGTGGTGACGTCGGGCGATCCGCCGACCCTTCCGGTGAAGCGGTCGAGTTCGGCGTCGGGGTCGTCCAGCGCGAACCCGGTGATCGACAGTGACGCCGGGTCGCTCTCGATCTGGAGGCTCGACCAGATCCCCTCGGGCGCGGCCGGGGCCCACTCCTGCCAGCCGCGCACCGCGTCGGCGGCCCGCGACCACGGCCACCGCACCGTGAACTCGGTGAGGTCCTCGGCCCCGTGCGTGCGGAACGCGAACGAGGTCGCGACGCCGAAGTTCCCGCCGCCCCCGCCCCGGCACGCCCAGAACAGGTCGGGTTCGCGCCGCGCGTCGCACTCGCGGATGCGACCGTCGGGCGTGACGATCCGCACCGACTCCAGGACGTCGCAGGTCAGCCCGTAGGCGCGGGTCAACGGGCCGATGCCGCCGCCGAGCGTCAGGCCGCCGATCCCGACGGTCGGGCACGTTCCGGCGGGGACCAGCGCCTTCGCGGCGGCGAGCCGGTCGTACAGGTCGATGAGGCGGGTGCCGGTGCCGACGACGGCCCGGCCGCGTTCGACCTCGACCCGGTCCAGCGGGGAGACGTCCACGACCAGGCCGGTGCCGGTGGACCAGCCCGCGTAGTTGTGGCCGCCGGACCGCACCGCGACCGGCAGGCCCTGGCGGGCGGCGAACGTCAGGCACTCGGCGACGTCCTGCTCGTTCCCGCAGTAGGCGATCCCGGCGGGCCGGATCCGGTCGAACCGGGGGATGTGGAGCCGCCGCGCCGCGCCGTAGTCGGCGTCGCCGGGCCGGATCAGCCTCCCCTCCAGCCCTTTGGCGAGGGCGTTCCAGTCGGCGGGGCCGGTCCGGGAGGGGGACGCCGCCGGGGGAGTCGTCCGGGCGGGCGGGGCGGTCGTGGGGGGACGGTCGGAGCAGGCGGCGGCCAGCGTCCCGGCCGCCGCGACGAGGAACCCGCGTCGGTTCATCCCGTCATCCTCACCGGGATCGCCGGAAAGATTCGGGGGGTCGCCGGATCACGGCTGCCGGAACGACCGCAGGAACTCCTCGAACAGCGGTTTCGTCGACGGCCAGGAGTCCCGCTTGGCGGCGAGGATGGCCATCCACGTCGCGCCCTGGTAGGTGAAGATCCGGAGCTGGGCACGCCCCGGCTTACCGCTCTTGGTGAAGGTGAACTCCATCTCGGCGGCCCTCCCCTCCTGGTAGGAGAGGGTGCGGAACTGCTGCTCGTCGTAGTCCGGCCACTCCGTCGAGTCCTTCTTGAAGCTCTCCGACAGGTTCCGCAGCTGGACGGAGTTGTCGGTGGAGCCGGGCAGGACGCGTTGCACGACGATGCCGCGCGTGCTCTCCTTCGACGGATCCTTGAAGGTCACGTCGTTGTCCCGGCCGGACTCCGCGGTCCAGCCCTTGGGGATGTGGGCGACGAAATGCGACCCCCGGTACGTCTGGTAGCCGTCGGGGGCCTTGTCGGTCGACGCGGAGGACGGCCCGGTCCCCTGGCCGGTCGGCGGCGTACCCCTCGGGCCCGGTTCGTCGGCCGTGAACGCCAGCACCGTCACGACCGCGATGACCACCGCGAGCGCGAGTACCCCGGCGGGCACCAGCAGCGGCCACCGGTTCGGGCGGGAGGGTGTCGGCACGCCTTCGGTGGGGGGCGGGGAGAGGGGTGGCAGCGTCGTGTCGCGGCCGCTCGGCAGGCCGGTGCCCATCGGCGACGACCACGCGGGGGTCGCGGGGGTCGCGGCGACCTGGCGGAGGAGGTGTCCGGCCTCGTCGGGGTGGAGGCGCCGGGCCGGGTCCTTGCGGAGCAGGCCCTCCAGGACCGGGCGCAGCGGGCCCGCGTTGCGCATCGGGTCGGGGTCGTCGGACAGCAGCGCCGCCATCACGCCCCACACGTCGCCGCGCTGGAACGGCGAACGCCCCTCCACCGCCGCGTACAGCGTCGCGCCTAGCGACCACAGGTCCGAGGCGGGCGTGGCCTTCTGGTGCCGGGCCTGCTCGGGGGCCAGGTAGGCGGGGGAGCCGACGATCGCGCCGGTCGCCGTCAGCGTCTCGTCGCCGGTCGCCGTCGCGATCCCGAAGTCGGTGAGCACCGCGCCCTGCGGCGGCAGCAGCACGTTGCCCGGCTTGACGTCGCGGTGCACGATCCCGGCGGCGTGCGCGGCGCGCAGCGCGGCCAGCAGGTCCAGGCCGATCGCGGCGACCCGGGCGGGCGGCAGCGGCCCCTCGCGCTGGATCACCTTGTCCAGCGCGGGCGCGCGGACCAGCCGCATCACGATCCAGGGGCGGCCGTCCTCCTCCACCACGTCGTGCACGGTGACGATGCCGGGGTGGTCCAGCCGCGCCGCCGCCCGCGCCTCCCGGAACGTGCGGGCGTACACGCGCTCCACCTGCTCGGGGGAGAGCCCGGTGGGGAGGACGACCTCCTTGACGGCGACCTCCCGGGCCAGCGTGCGGTCGCGGGCGCGCCACACCGCGCCCATGCCCCCGCGCCCCAGCGCCTCGACCAGTTCGTACCGGCCTGCTATCACCTGCGGCATGAAAGGGACGATATCGACATGATCGCCTCTTGGGGGACGGTTATCCGGGGGCGGTCAGTCCGCTTCGCCCTCGCGGCTGCGCAGCAGGCGGCGCAGCGAGTCCAGACGGCCCTGGCTGGCGTGGCCGTCGGCGACCCAGGCGTCCAGGCCGCACTCGGACTGCAGGTGGTCGCAGTGCGGCGGGCAGCGTTCGGCGGCGCCCTCGGCCAGGTCCTCGAACGCGTTGATGACGTTCTCCGGCTTGACGTGCGCCAGCCCGAAGCTCCGCACGCCCGGGGTGTCGATGATCCAGCCGTCGCCGTCCGGCAGTTCCAGCGCCAGCGCCGAGGAGGAGGTGTGGCGGCCCCGGCCGGTGACGGCGTTGACATGGCTGACGGCGCGTTCGGCGTCCGGGACCAGCGCGTTGACCAGGGTGGACTTGCCGACGCCGGAGTGCCCGACCAGCACGGTGATCTGGCCGCGCAGCAGGTCGCGCAGCCCGGCCAGGTCGCCGCCGCGCTGGGTGACGAAGGCGGGCACGCCGAGCGACGCGTACTCGGCGAGCAGCGCGTCGGGGTCGGCCAGGTCGGCCTTGGTGAGCACCAGCAGCGGGTGCATGCCCGCGTCGTAGGCGGCCACCAGCTGCCGGTCGATCAGGCGGGGGCGCGGCTCGGGGTCGGCGAGGGCGGTGACGATGGCGAGCTGGTCGGCGTTGGCGACGATGATCCGCTCGAACGGGTCGGTGTCGTCGGCGGTGCGCCGCAGCGTCGAGCCGCGCGGCTCGACCCGGACGATCCGGGCGAGGCTGTCGGGCCGTCCGGACACGTCGCCGACCAGCGCGACGCGGTCGCCGACGACCACGCCCTTGCGGCCCAGCTCGCGGGCGCGCATCGCGGTGACGGTGCGGTCCTCGACCAGGCAGCGGTACCGCCCCCGGTCGACCGCCACCACGAACCCCTCGACGGCGTCCTCGTGCGCGGGGCGGATCCGGGTGCGGGGCCGCGAGCCCCGCCGCGACGGCCGGACCCGGACGTCGTCCTCGTCGTAGTCGCGTGCTCGCCGGGCCACTTACCCGGTCCCTCGAACAGGCAGCATGATGATCAAGCACCCTCCAGCATGGCGGTCCACAGCTCGGTGAAGTTCGGAAGTGTCTTGCCCACGGTGGCGACGTTCTCCACCTCGACGCCGGGAACGGCCAGCCCCAGCAGCGCGGCGGCCATCACCATCCGGTGGTCGTCGTAGGTGCGGAAGACCCCGCCGCGCAGCGGGCGGGGGCGGATCTCCAGGCCGTCGGGCAGTTCGCGGACGTCGCCGCCGAGTCCGTTGATCTCGGTGACGAGCGCGGCGAGCCGGTCGGTCTCGTGGCCGCGCAGGTGCGCGATGCCGGTGAGGCGGGACGGCCCGTCGGCGAGCGCCGCCAGCGCCGCCAGCACCGGGGTCAGCTCGCCCACCTCGTGCAGGTCGGCGTCCAGGCCGGAGAACGCGCCGGTGCCCCGCACGGTCAGCCCGTCCGGGCCGAGCGCCACCTCCGCGCCCATCGCCGCCAGCAGGTCGCGCAGCGCGTCGCCGGGCTGGGTGGTGCTCGACGGCCAGTCCGGGACGGTCACCCGCCCGCCGGTCACCAGCGCCGCGCCGAGGAACTGCGCCGCGTTCGACAGGTCGGGCTCGATCGCCCACTCGCGGCCGCGCAGCGGGCCGGGGGCGACGCGCCAGACGTTCCGTTCGGTCTCGACGGTCGCGCCCGCCTCGCGCAGCATCGCCACCGTCATCACCAGGTGCGGGGCGGAGGGCACCGGCGGGCCCTCGTGCCGGACCTCCACGCCCTTGGCGAACCGGGGCGCGGCCAGCAGCAGGCCGGAGACCAGCTGCGAGGAGCCGGAGGCGTCGATGGTGACGGTGCCGCCCTCGACGCCGCCGGCGCCGTGGACGGTGAACGGCAGCGCGTCCCGGCCCCCGTCGTCGATCTCCACGCCGAGCGCGCGCAGCGCCCGGATGATCGGGCCCATGGGCCGTTCGCGGGCGCGCGGGTCGCCGTCCACGTGGACCTCGCCGGAGGCCAGCGCCGCGACCGGCGGCAGGAACCGCATGACGGTCCCGGCCAGGCCGACGTCCACGCGGGCGGGGCCTGCCAGCTCGCCGGGCAGCACCTGCCAGTCGCCGGCGTCCTCGCCGACCCCGACGCCGAGCGCGCGCAGCGCCCCGGCCATCAGCTCGCTGTCGCGGCTGCGCAGCGGGCGGGTGACGGTGCCGGGCGCGTCGGCGAGGGCCGCCAGGATCAGCGCCCGGTTGGTCATGGACTTGGAGCCGGGCAGCGGCACGGTCGCGTCGACCGGCGTGGACGCGACCGGGGCAGGCCAGTGTTCCTGCGGCGTGGCTGAGGGCATGCCCCAAGGCTATCGGCCGGTCGCCCGCCGCCCGCCCCTCACCGGGTGAGGGAGCGGCCGCCCGCCCACACCGCCAGGGTCGCCACGGCGCCGAGGGCCGCGCCGGTCCACAGCACCCCGGCGGTGCCCGCGCCGTCCACGACCAGGCCGCCGACCAGCGCGCCGACCGCGATCGCCAGGTTGAACAGGGCGGTGTTCAGCGCGGTCGCCGCCTCGGCCGCCTCCGGGGCCGCCCGGAAGATCCAGGTCTGCACGCCGACCGGCACCGCGCCGAACGCCAGCCCCCACACGAGCAGCAGCGCGACCCCGCCCGCCGGGGTCTGCCCCGCGACGGTGAACAGCGCCAGCGCGGCCGTCAGCAGCGCGCCCGTGCCCAGCAGCACGCGGCGCGGGTCGCGGGCCGCCGCCGAGCCCGCCAGGAACGTCCCCGCGATCCCGGCGGCGCCGAAGCCGAGCTGCGCCGGGCCGATCAGCCGCTCGTCCAGCCCGGACGTCTGCTGGAGGATCGGGCTGACGAACGTGAACGCCGCCCAGTGCCCGCCCACCAGCAGGAACGTCGCCGTCACCGCCATCCGCACGGCCGGGACGCGGAGCTGCGCGGCGAGGGTGCGCGGCCGGATCGGGTCGGTCGCGGGCAGCTGGGGCAGCAGCGCGTACAGGGCGGCGGCGACGAACGCGCCGAGCCCGGCGACCACGAGGAACGCGATCCGCCAGTCGGTGAGCCCGCCGACGAGGGTGGCGGCGGGCGCGCCGAGGACGTTGGCGGCGGTGGCCCCGCCGAACGCCAGCGCCGTCGCCCGGGGGATGTGCTGCTCGGGCACCAGCCGCACGGCGACGCTCGCGGCCAGCGCCCAGAACCCGCCGATCGCGATCCCGACGAAGAACCGGGCGGTCAGCAGCACGGCGAAGTTCGGCGCCAGGCCGGAGGCGAGCGTCGCCACCAGCATGACCGCGAGCAGGACGAGCAGCACGAGCCGTCGGTCCGTCCGGCGGATCAGCACCGGCAGCACGACCGCCGAGACGGAGGCGAGCAGACCCGGCAGCGTCACGGTGAGCCCGGCCAGTCCCGGCGAGACGCCGAGCCCGCCGCCGATGGCGGTGAGCAGCCCGACGGGCAGGGACTCGACGGTGACCATGGCGAACGTGGCGGCGGCGACGGCGGTGACCGCGAGCCAGCTCCGCAACGGAACGGCCGGGCGCGGCGTCTCCACGGCCGGGATGGCGGTGTCGGCGTGCATGGGGGATCACCTCTAAGCTTCAACATTGAAATGTTCAACGTTGAGCAGAGTAGGCTTCGGATACCTTTACGTCAAACAGTTCAATGTTGAGGAGTCGCGATGACGGGCCAGGCCGAGGACCATCTGGACCGCGTGCTGGCGCAGTGGGCGTCCGCGCGCCCCGATCTCGACGCCGCGCCGATGGGCGTGGTCGGCCGCGTCTCCCGGGCCTCCCACGTGCTCGGCCGGGAGATGCGCGCGGTCTTCGCCCGGCACGGCCTCCAGCCGTGGGAGTTCGACATCCTCGCCACGCTGCTGCGCGCCGGCCCGCCCCACCGGCTGACGGCGGGCGCGCTGAGCGAGGCGTCGCTGGTCACCTCCGGCGCGATCACCAACCGGATCGACCGGCTGACCGACCGCGGCCTGGTCACCCGCGAGACCGACCCCGGCAACCGCCGCAGCGTCCTGATCACCCTCACCGGCGAGGGGCGCCGCGTGATCGACGCGGCCGTCGCCGACCACGTCGCGGGCCAGGAGCGCCTGCTGTCCGCGCTCGCCCCCGCCGAGCGCGAGGAACTGGCGTCCCTGCTCCGCAAGCTCCTGCTGTCCAACGGCGACACGCTCTGACGTGAGCGCCGGGAACCGACGAGAGGGGACGCCCGTGACCTCCGGACACCGGTGGTGGATCGACCCGCGCGAGTACGCCCGGCACGAGGAGCGCCGGGGCCGCCGCTTCGCGTTCGAGAGCCTGACGCCGTCCCGCACCGCGCTGGTCGTGATCGACATGGTGCCGTTCTTCGTCACGGCCAACCCCCACGGCCGCGCCATCGTCCCGAACATCGCCCGTCTGGCGGCCGCCCTGCGCCCGGCGGGCGGCACCGTCGCCTGGGTGCTGCCCGCCCCCGGCGAGCGCCTCCCCGCCCGCGAGGAGTTCTTCGGCCCGCGCGTCTACGAGATCCACCGCGCCTGCGGCGGCGAGGGCCCGCCCGCCGACCGCCTCTGGCCGGGCCTCACCCCGCACCCGGCCGACATCCTGGCCGAGAAGACCGCCCCCAGCGCGTTCTTCCCCGGCCGCGGTCCGCTGCCGGACCTGCTCGACGCGCGCGGGATCGACACCGTCCTGATCACCGGCACCATCACCAACGTGTGCTGCGAGTCCTCCGCCCGCGACGCCGCCACCCTCGGCTACCGCACCGTCATGGTCGCCGACGCCAACGCCGCCCGCACCGACGCCGAGCACAACGCGACCCTGCACACCTTCTACCGCTCCTTCGGCGACGTCCGCCCGACCGGCGACCTGCTGTCCCTGCTCCACTCCGCCGACCGGTGACCGCCGCCGACCGGCCCTACCGCGCGGACTCGGCGCGGCGGACGAGCGCGGCGATGCGGTCGGTGATCGTGGGCCACAGCTCGCGGGGCAGGTCGTGGCCCATCCCCTCGATGACGAGCAGCTCGGCGCCCGGGATCGCGGCGGCGGTGGCCCGCCCCCCGTCGGCGCCGATCAACACGTCGTCCGCGCCGTGGACGACCAGGGTGGGAACGGTCAGCGACCGCAGCCGCCCGGTGCGGTCGCCCGCGGTGGAGACCGCGGCGAACTGCCGCGCCGTTCCCGCGGGGTCGTGCCCCCTGTCGTAGGAGAGCCGGACCCGCGCGGCGACCGCGGCCTCGTCGAACGCGAACCCCGGCGACCCGGTCGCGCGCGCCGCCCGCACCTGCCAGGCGAGGAACCCCTCCCGGTCCTCCGGCGGCGCGCCGAGCCCCGCCAGGGCCTCGGGACGCGGCCGTCCGACCTCCGGATCGCCGGTCGTGGACATGATCGACGTCAGCGAACGGACCCGCGCGGGGTGGTCAAGCGCGATCATCTGGGCGATCATCCCGCCCAGGGACGCGCCGACCAGGTGTACGCCGCCGAGCCCGAGCGCGTCGAGCAGCCCCACGGTGTCGGCCACCATGTCCGCCAGCGTGTAGGGCACCGACGGCGGACCCCCGGACATCGCCGCCCGGAGGTCGGGGGCCGGGACGTCGCGCAGGTGCGTCGACCGTCCGACGTCGCGGTTGTCGAACCGGACGACGTGCAGGCCGCGTTCGACGAGGGCGGCGCAGAACCCGTCGGGCCACGCGACCATCTGCACGCCCGACCCCATGATCAGCAGAACGGGCGGATCGGCCGGGTCGCCGAGCCGCTCGTAGGCGATCTCGATACCCGCCGGTCCGACGTTCCGAGCGATTTCCTCCGCCACGGACAGGTTCATGCCCGCTTTCCGTCCCGGGAACGGCGGGGGAGGGCATTCTCCCCGAGACGGCGCGGCCCGTGTATCCGGTATGGGGCGCAGGGGCGTTCTAGGACGGGGCCCACAGGCCGGCGGCGGTGCCGTCGGCGAGGTGCCGTTCGTAGGTGACGACCTTGGTGTGGATGACGTCCAGGCAGGCCGTCAGCTCGGCGATCCTGGCGCGGACGTCGCGTTCGTGGCCGCGCAGCAGGGCCAGCCGCTCGGGCTCGTTGCCGGGGCCGGAACGCACCAGGTCGGCGAACCGCCGGATCGTGGCCAGCGGCATCCCCGAGTCGCGCAGCCGGTTGCACAGCAGGAGCCACTCGACGTCGGAACGGTCGTAGGCGCGGCGGCCCCCGGCGGTGCGGGGGATCGGGCGGAGCATGAGGCCCTCGCGCTCGAAGAAGCGCAGGGCGTGGACGCTCAGCCCGGTCGCCTCGGCGACCTGACCGATGGAGAGAGGGGCGGACACGGCGTTCCTTCCGGTTTGACCTTGAGTGAACTCTAACTTCTAGCGTTCCGGGCATGTGGAGCGAACAGCGGAAGATCGGCAGCGGTTTCGGAGCGCGCAGCACGGCACGGGAGGTGCTCGCCGGGATCGACCTGACGGGACGGACGGCCCTGGTCACCGGCGGGTACTCGGGCCTGGGACTGGAGATCACGCGGGCGCTGAGCGGGGCCGGGGCGCGCGTCCTGGTGCCCGCCCGGCGGACCGGGGCGGCGCGGGAGGCGCTGCGGGGCGTCGACCGGGTCGAGGTGGACGAGCTGGAGCTGGCGGACCTGGAGAGCGTGCGGCGGTTCGGCGAGCGGGTCGCCGGGTCCGGGCGGGCCGTCGACCTGGTCATCGCCAACGCCGGGATCATGGCCTGTCCCGAGACCCGCGTGGGGCCGGGCTGGGAGGCGCACCTCGCGGTCAACCACCTCGGGCACTTCGCCCTGGTCAACCTGCTGCGCCCGGCGCTCGCGCCCGGGGCGCGGGTGGTCGCGGTGGCCTCGTCGGGGCACTTCCTGTCCGGGATGCGGTGGGACGACGTCCACTTCCGGAACGGCTACGACCGGTGGCTGGCCTACGCCCAGTCCAAGACCGCCAACGCGCTGTTCGCCGTCCACCTGGACGCGCTCGGCGAACGGTCCGGGGTGCGGGCGTTCGCGGTGCACCCGGGCAGCATCCTCACGCCGTTGCAGCGGCACGTCCCGCGCGAGGACCAGATCGCCCAGGGGTGGATGAACGAGGACGGCGAGCCCGCGCCCGGCTTCAAGACGCCCGCCCAGGGGGCGGCCACGGCGGTGTGGGCCGCGACGTCGCCGCTGCTGGCGGGACGGGGCGGACTGTACTGCCAGGACTGCGACGTCGCCGAGCCCGCGACCACCGACGACATGCTCGTCGGCGGGGTCAAGCCCTGGGCGGTCGACGCCGGGGACGCGGCGCGGCTGTGGGCGCTGTCGAGCGGGATGACCGGGGTGGACGCGTTCTCCTGAGGCGCGTGGGAACGCCCGGCGCGGAGCCGCTTCCGCGCCGGGCGTCGTCCGGGGTCAGACGGGGATGGTCAGCAGCGTTCCGCCGCCCTCGATCCGCACCTCGAAGCGGGACAGCTCCTGCCGGGAGATCGCGGTTCCGCCGTGGGTGACCAGCGGGTTCGGGCTGCCGGGCACGCCGTAGCCCTGGTCGGGCACCCGCCAGCCGGTGACGACCGCCCGCTCGCCGGTGCGGGAGACCGCCTCCAGCCGGCACCGCAGGGGCCCGCGCACGCCCCGCAGCTCCAGGCCCACGTGGGTGCCCCAGCCCTTGCTCTCCAGTCCCACCACGCCGCTCACGCCGCGCTCGGTGTTCTGCCCGGAGTGCCGCTCGCCCCAGATGACCAGCGCCTGCGCCGGGCCGTGCGAGTGCCCGCCGCCCGCGACCGGCGGGGCGTCGTCGGTGGCCGAGGCGCCGATGACGGTCCCGGTGGCCAGCAGCGCCGCCGCCGCGACCGCGCCGATCGCGTAGGTGCCGCGGCGGGCCCGGCGGTCCCGCTCCCGGCCGCGGCGCATCAGGTCGATGACCTGGGCGGGCGGCTCGGACGGCGCGGGTGCGCCACCGCCGTCCTGTTCGGCGTCCGGGACCGGGCCCATGTCGGTGAGCAGCGACGCCAGCCCCGACATCTCCGCCAGCTCGGCGCGGCACCGTTCACACCCGCGCAGATGCGCCTCGAAGGCCCGCCGGTCCTCGTCCTCCAGAAGGCCCAGCGCGTACGCGCCGACATCCGTGTGATCAACCCGCGGGGTCATGCCGTCACCCCTCTCTCCTCCAGCGCGACGCGCAACGCGCGCATGGCGTAGTAAACACGCGACTTGACCGTCCCCACCGGGATCCCGAGGGACTCGGCGGCCTCGTTCACCGTGCGGTCGCGCAGCACCGTCTCGGTCAACGCCTGCCGGTGCGCGGGTGACAGCGCGTCCAGCGCCTCCACCACGACCACCTTGCGCAGCAGGGCGTCCATCTCGTCCGCCACGGGGAGGTTCTCCAGGGGACCCTCGCCCACCTCGGGCGGCCGGACGTCCCGGGCCCGGCAGTGGTCGATCACGATGCGGCGGGCGACGGTGGCCAGCCAGGGCATCAGCGAGGCCGCCCCGCGGTCCAGGCGGTCGGCGTTGCGCCAGGCGCGGATCATCGTCTCCTGCACGACGTCCTCGGCCCACTGCCGGTCGCCCCGCGTCAGGCGCAGCGCGAACGCGGTCAGGGGCCGCTGGTACTCGGCGTACAGGGCCGCGATGGCGCGTTGGTCCGCGGTGTCGTCGCGGTCGGGCGCGGGCCGGGGGCGGCGGAGCGGGCTCCGCCGCCCGGTGGCCGCGCGGCCGGACGTTCCGGGCAGTGCCATGGCCGGGCGTCTCCGTCGGGTCGAGGGTCCCTGGGGAACGGGCGGTCAGAGGGCAGTACGGACCCGGAACGGCGGGCGGTTCAACGCCGTTGAGCCGTTCTTAAGGTTGCCTTCGGGAAGCGGCGCCTCACCGCCGGACGAGCTTGGCCACCGGGTTGCCGCCGCGTCCGCGCCGCGTCTTCCGCACGGCCTTGGCGGCCTTGGCCGCCTTCGCGGCGGCCCGGCCGCCCTGCCGGGCCGACCGCGTCTGCCGGGCCGTCTCACGGCGCGCGTTGCGCAGCTCGGCCGCCGCCTCCTTGCGCAGCGCCTTGCCCTCGGCCGCCGCCTGGACGCGGGCGTCGTGCAGCTGCCGCCGAAGCTCGGCGGTGCGCGGCGACTTGCGCGGCTCGGCCGCCACCATCATCAGCGCGCCGAACAGCCCGGCGTTCTTCAGCAGGTGGGAACGCTCGCTGGCGCGGCGCTCGGGGTCGTCCTCGGTCCAGTAGCGGTGCTCGGTCGCGAGGGTCGGGACGACCTGCACCGCCATCAGCAACGCCGTCAGCCGCCGGAACTTCCCGGTCAGCAGCAGCGCCCCGGTGCCGAGGCTGAGCGCCCCCTGCACCCGGACCAGCGTCTCGGGATCCTTGGTGGGCAGCCAGTCGATCCGGTCGGCGATCGGCTTGACGGTGGGCGCGACCTGCTCGGCGCGCGCGCGAGGGTCACGCAGCGTCTCCAGGCCGGTGATGATGTACGGGGCCGCCACGAACGGGCGGGCCATGGTCGTGATGGGTCGCATGCCGACTCCATGCCCATCGCGCCGCCGGTCAAGCACGCCGCCCGCCCCGCGCGGCGTCCGGAAATGGTCGAGTGTCGGTGGGGCGGGGCAGTATGGAGGGCATGTGCGGTCGATACGCCACAGCCCGGTCCCGCCAGGAGCTGCTGGAGCAGTTCGCGGTCCAGCTCGACGAGACCGGCGACGAGCTGCGCGCCGATTACAACGTCGCGCCCACCAAACAGGTCCCGGCCGTCCTGACGCGGCCGCCGAGGGAGGCCGACGAGGAGGCCGCCGAGCCGCTGCGGCAGCTTCGGGAGCTGCGCTGGGGCCTGGTGCCGTCGTGGGCCAAGGACCCCGCCATCGGCAACCGGATGATCAACGCGCGGGTGGAGACGGTGCACGAGAAGCCGTCGTACAAGCGGGCGTTCGCCAAGCGCCGCTGCCTGCTGCCCGCCGACGGCTACTACGAGTGGTACGTGCTGGAGGAGGAGAAGGACAAGAAGCGCCCCGCCAAGCAGCCGTTCTTCATCCACCCCAAGGACGGCGGGCTGATGGCGATGGCCGGGCTCTACGAGCTGTGGAAGTCCCCGGAGGACGAGTGGCTGTGGACCTGCACGGTCATCACCACCAACGCCCCCGACGACCTGGGCCGCATCCACGACCGCATGCCGATGGTCGTCGAGCCCGACCGGTGGGACGCCTGGCTGGACCCGGCGCTGACCGACGTCGAGGAGGTGCGGGGCCTGCTGGTGCCGGCGATGGCCGGGACGATGGAGGCCTACCCGGTGTCGAAGGCGGTCAACAACGTCAGAAACAACGGCGCGGAACTGATGAAACCCCTTCCAGATGGGGATAGTTCAGGCAACCACTCCGACACCTTGTTCTGACCGCTGCCCCCGAAACCCGGTCAGGGCGAGGACCCCCCGCACCCGGGGCCGACCGGGAGGAGTCCCGAGTGGACACCGCCACCGCCCGTTCCCGCCTGGAGACGATGCTCGCCGAGGCCGACCGTTCGATCAGGGTCCTGCGGGGCGAGCACCCCGAGCGCGAGCTGTCCGCCTCCGACGCCGGGGCGGACCTGTACGACAGCGACCGGGTCCAGGCCGCGCTCGACTCCCTGGGCCGCCACCGCGCGGGGGTGCTGGCGGCCCTGGAGCGGATCGAGGAGGGCACCTACGGCCAGTGCCAGGGCTGCGGTGAACAGGTCCCCGAGGGCCGGCTGGAGGCCCGCCCCGACGCGGCCCGCTGCGTCACCTGCCAGTCCAAGCACGACCGGGCCATGCGCTGACACCGTCCCACCCACCCGGGGAACCGGCCGGTGACACGGGCGGGCCCGTCTGCGATCATGCCGCTCATGCTGAACGACGCGCTGGTGGCGGTGGTCTCCTTCCTGGCGGGCTGCGGCGTCACCGCGCTCTGGCTCGGCCGGCGTCGCGGTCCCTCCGCCGTCGCCCCCGGGGAGCTCCCCGCCCCGCTCCAGGAGTCGATCACGGCGTTCGGGGAGGAGCTGCGCGGGCTGACCGTCACCCCGGAGGAGACCGAGGCGAACCCCCGGCTGCTGGAGGACTACCGCCTCGCCCTGGCGGCCTACGACCGCGCCGCCGCCGCGGGGAGCGAGCGGGCCGCGCTGGCGGCGCTGCGGGACGGCCGCGCGGCGCTGATCAGGCTGGCCGCCCGGCGGGCCGGCCGCCCGGTGCCGATCGACGCGCTCCCGGCGCTGGACGCCGGCCGCGACGCCCCGGAGCCCCCCGAGGTGCCGGAGAACGCGACCGGAGAGCGCTTCCTGATCGTGGGCGGCGGCGAGGGCGCCGTCGAGGAGCTCATCGACCGCCCCGAGCCCGACCGCCCGGCCATCGTCGAGGTGACCTCCACGAACGGGGGCAGGCTGGCCGTCACCCCCGTCATCCGCACCGAGGACGAGACCGAGACCGGGACCGACCTGCTGCGGAGCTACCGGGAGTCCAGCCAGGGCCGCGTCCTGCTGTGGCCCGGGCCGACCCATCTGCGGGTCGAGAGCTCCTATGAGGAACAGCGCTGGTCGGTGCGCATCAGACCGCTGTCCGCCGCGCCGCCGCTCGGCGCGGAGTGGCGTGGGAGGGGCGGCAGGGAGGTGCTGTTCTACGACGGCGGCCCCGCGCTGCTCACCGCGCAGGCCAGATCGAAGGATTCCTGGAGCATCCGGTTCGTGTGCGGATGCCTTCAGGACCGGGACTGCCGTTGCCACATGCCCCGCTGGCCCGCTGAGACGCCGGGGGAGTCCCGAAACGTCTGGGGCTCGAAGGACGGGCAGCGCAGGCTGCGACTGCCACGGCCCGGTTACCTGATCCTCGAAGGGGAAGAGGACGACCACGAGTGGTACCTGTCGGTCGAGCCCGTCCCCGAGGCCCCGCCCCCACCGCGCAGGGCGAGCCGGTCCCGGCGCCGACCGTCCTCGAACCCGTCGTGATCACCCGGAACATGCCCGGGACCTGGTTCGAAGAAAGCCTCAGCCGCACGCGAGCGCCGTAGGCCAGGGCTGGGAAATCAGGTGCGGCGGCGGGCGCTGGCCAGGAGGTGCACTCCGAGGGACTCGTCGCCCGGCGGGGCCGTCAGTTCCGTCCGGACCAGGCGTTCCATCGCCTCGGGGGAGCGCTTGAGCACGTGCTCCACCGTCGACGGCGACAGCGCCGTGCGCGGGCGGATCCACTCCACCTCCAGGCCCGCCTCCGTCAGCAGCTCGCGGAGCTGGTCGGACCAGAAGCAGCGGGTGATCGCGCCGTCCGGCCAGGGCACCAGGACCACCTCGGCGGCCGGGACGTCCGACAGGTGCGCCCAGCAGTTCTGCTCGGCCAGCAGCGCCATGCCCAGGGTCAGGGAGTCCACCGACAGCAGGACCCGGCCGCCCGGGCGCAGGACCCGGGCGATCTCCGCGATCGTCTCCTCGGTCGCCAGGTGGCGGGACAGCGCCCGGTGCTCGGCCACCACCGCGTCCACGCACGCGTCCCCCAGGTAGGGCAGCGTCCCCGAGTCGGCGATCACCCGGCGGGTCACGCCGGGCGGCAGGTGGGCGTGGCCGTTCGACACCGCGCCGCCCTGGCGCGGGCGGGGCAGGCGGCCGTCACGGTGGGTGGTGCGGTGCGCGCCGTTCGGCGGGCGCCCGCCCTCGGGATGGTGGTCCCGCGGGCCGGTCAGCAGCGGGTCCATGACCTCCAGCACCTGGTGGCCCGCCGCGGCGGCCTGGGCGGCGGTGCGGCCGTCGCCGTTGGACAGGTCGACGATCAGCGCCGGGCGCCTGGGCAGCCAGCGGGCCAACTGGGCGGCCGCCACCGACCAGTAGAACGACCAGTACAGCGGCAGCGTCTGCTCGTCGCCGGACGCGCCGCGAAGGCTGGCGATGGTGGGCTCGGGCGGTCGCGCCGGCACCGGTAGCAACGGTTTGCTCCTGTTCTTGGCGTGTATGGAACTTCTTTCCCCGGTCCGGGCTCGACATCACCCTCCGTATACCTGCGGATGGGTGACCTTCTCCTCGCCGTTCCATTGTCGCGGGGAGCGGCGCCCGTCACTTCCCGCAACACAGAACGATCGGCGGAATCGAATCGTCCCCGCCGGTGTTGCACCCGATCACAACAGTCGTGTCATGGAGGTGCAGCCGAATGACCACCGCCCTCGCCGAACGCGCACGGGGCGCCGCGCCCGCCCCCGGCGGCGTGTTCTCCCCGCGCGGGCCGATATCGTCTGTGATGTACGACGCTCACGGGAGCGTCGCCACAGCTGAGGGGGTGGGTCAGGTACCGGGGACCACGGAGACCGTGGAGCAGCGCCAGGAACGCTTCCAGCGCGATGTGCTCCCGTTCTTGGACCAGTTGTACTCGGCCGCGCTGCGCATGACGCGCAACCCGGCGGACGCCGAGGATCTCGTGCAGGAGACCTTCGCCAAGGCGTTCGGGTCCTTCCACCAGTTCAAGGAGGGCACGAACCTCAAGGCGTGGCTGTACCGGATCCTGACCAACACGTTCATCAACTCCTACCGCAAGAAGCAGCGGCAGCCGCAGCAGGCGGCGACCGAGGAGATCGAGGACTGGCAGCTCGCGCGCGCCGAGTCGCACACCTCCAGCGGCCTGAAGTCCGCCGAGGCCGAGGCGCTGGAGCACCTGCCCGACTCCGACGTCAAGCGCGCGCTCGCCGATCTGCCCGAGGAGTTCCGGATCGCGGTCTACCTCGCCGACGTCGAGGGCTTCGCCTACAAGGAGATCGCCGAGATCATGGGCACGCCCATCGGCACGGTGATGTCCCGGCTGCACCGGGGCCGTCGCCAGCTGCGCGGCATGCTGGAGGACTACGCTCGGGAACGCGGCCTGACCGGGGCCAGGGAGGGCTCGGCATGAAACGCGCGACCTCCGGCCCGGCGAGCGAGAAGGGTGAGTGAGCCATGAGCTGTGGCGAACCCCACGAGACCCCGTGCAGCGAGGTGCTGGCCCGGGTCTACACCTACCTGGACGGTGAGCTCGACCAGGGCGGGTGCAGCGAGGTCAAGGAGCACCTCGACGAGTGCGGCCCCTGCCTGCGCGAGTACGGCCTCGAGGAGGCCGTCAAGAAGCTGGTGGGCAAGTCGTGCGGCTGCGAGCCCGCGCCGGACGAGCTGCGCGCCAAGGTCATGGGCCGCATCGAGCAGATCTGCGGCGAACTGAAGACCGACGAGCACGCCTGAGACGCGGCGGCCGGGTCCCGGGTTCGGTCCGGGGCCGGCCGCGACGCCGCGGCACGGGAGCGGTCCCGCCCCCGTTATCGTGCAGGGATGCGCGTTCTCGTCACCGGCGCCGCCGGCTTCATCGGATCCCATCTGGTCGACCGCCTGCTGGCCGACGGCCACGAGGTCGCCGGGGTCGACGACCTGTCGACCGGGTCCAACGTGCGCGACGACATCGACCTGTGGCGCCTGGACGTGGCCGACCCCGCGCTGGCCGCGCGGGTGGAGGCGTTCGGGCCCGAGGTGGTCTGCCACCTGGCCGCGCAGGTCAGCGTGCGGGTGAGCGTCGGCGACCCGCTCGCCGACGCCCGCACCAACGTCGTCGGCACCGCCAACGTCCTGGAGAGCGCGCGGCGCGCCGGGGCCCGCAAGGTCGTCTTCGCGTCCAGCTGTGCGGTCTACGGGGTGCCCGACGCGCTGCCGGTGCCGTCCGGCGCCGCGCTGCGGCCCGCCTCGCCCTACGCCGCCTCCAAGGTGTCCGGCGAGATCTACCTCCAGACCTACCGGGCGCTGCACGGGCTGGACTACACGGCGCTGACGCTGGCCAACGTGTACGGGCCCCGGCAGACGCCGGAGGGCGAGGCCGGGGTGGTGTCGATCTTCACCGACGCGCTGCTGACGGGGAAGCCGACCCGGGTGTTCGGCGACGGCGGGCAGACCCGCGACTACGTGTACGTGCTGGACGTGGTGGACGCGTTCGCCCGTGCCGCCGGGGAGGGCGGGGGAGGGCGGCGGCTCAACGTCGGCACCGGCCTCCAGACCACCGACCGCGAGCTGCACTCCCTGGTCGCGGAGGCGGCCGGGGCGCCCGACGAGCCCGCGTTCGCCCCGCCCCGGCTCGGCGACCTGCCCGCTATGGCGATCAATCCGGCCGACACCCGCGACGCGCTCGGCTGGGAGCCCCGCACCGCGCTGCGCGACGGGCTCGCCGCGACGGTCGCCTGGGCGCGGGAACGCTGATGCATGTGCATTTCGGTCGTGCAAAAGGTCCGTGCGGATACGTTCGGTGGGTCACCGCGGAGAATTGATCACACGCGGTGACGATTAGTTCACGCTTTGCTCACGATTCCCGGCATGCCTGTGTGACCTGGGCCTCTCGCGTTAGGCTTGGCCCGGAAATCAGCGATGGGAACAGGCGCGCGCCCGCCGAACCGGCGCGGCGTGCGCCCATCCGGGGAGCCCGGACCAGGTCGGCCCGGAACCCACGGGCCGCCGCCCGGGGAGCCGGCGACGGGGGGAGGCAAGAGGTCATGCTGAACGACCGTGTGAAGACGGGCGGGGGACATCCGAACGCCGCTCGCAAGGGCGTGTCCTGGGTTTAGGCGCCGCACGGCGCGACCGGAAAGTCGACTCCCGAGGGGGCGGCAATGCGTGGACTACCTCTGGCTGCCTGGGCGTACGTCTGCGGGGTGGTCGCCTTGGCGACCGGCCTCATCGTCACGTCCTCCTACCAGGGGCTGGACTGGCACGCGCTGGTCGTGCTGGCCGTACTGTTCCTGATCTGCGACTCCGCGCCGGCCCAGCTCAACGTGGAGCGGGCGCGGGTGTCGATGGGCTTCGCCGCCAGCCTCGCCTCGGTGGTGCTGCTCGGCCCGCAGGGCGCGGCGCTGCTCGGCGTCGTCGCGGTGATCACCGGGCAGCGGTTCTTCGCCCCGGTCAAACGGCTGTTCAACGGCGCCCAGTTCGCCCTCAGCGGCTACGCCTCGGGCATGGTGTTCGTCGCGCTGGGGGGCGCGGCGTCCGGCACCGGCCGACATCCGCACTGGGTGGAGCACGTGATCGGGCCGTTCCTGGGCGCGCTGGTCACGTTCGTGCTGGTCAACCTGACCCTCACGGCCGTCATCCTGCTGCTGGCCAAGCAGGCCGCCCCGCGCGAGCTGCTGCGCGAGAGCGGGCAGCTCGCGGTCGGCTGCCTCGGCTACGGCATGTTCGGGCTGCTGATCGCCGGACTGTGGGACCGGCTGGGGCCGTTCGCCGCCGTGCTGGTGCTGCTGCCGCTGTTCATCGCGCGGTGGGCGATGGAGCAGACGCACGCCCAGCAGCAGGCCCACCAGGCGACCCTGGCCACGCTGTGCCAGGCCGTGGAGACCAAGGACTACTACACGCGCGGCCACTCCGAACGCGTGTCGCGCGGCTCCGTCATGATCGCCCAGGAGATCGGGATGCGGCCCGACCGGGTCGAGGCGATCCGCTACGCCGGCATGCTGCACGACGTCGGCAAGCTCGGCGTCCCCACCAAGGTGCTGCAGAAGGACGGGCCCCTCACCGAGGAGGAGTTCGCCGCCATCCAGCTGCACCCGATGCGCGGGCTGGAGATCGTCCGGGAGATCGGCTTCCTGGACGAGGCGCTCGCCGGGATCATGCACCACCACGAGAAGATGAACGGCCGCGGCTACCCGATGGGGCTGGCCGGGGACGAGATCCCCGAGTTCGCGCGGGTGATCTCGGTGGCCGACGCGTTCGACTCGATGACCTCCACCCGCTCCTACCGGCCCGCCCGCAGCATCGAGGAGGCGGTGGCCGAGCTGAGGCGCGGGATCGGCGACCACTTCGACCCGGTGATGGTCGAGGCGTTCCTGCGGGCCCTGCAGCGCGAGGGCTGGGAGCCGCCGCGGCCGCCGGTCCTGCCCGACGACGACGTGGTGGAGACCACCCGCCAGGACCACGACGACCCCAGCGCCCCCATCCGGGTCGCCGGGGACGGCGTGCGCAGCTGAGAAGGGGACCGCTCCCGGATGAACGCCCCCACAGGCAACGCCGCCGCACGGCTCGGCGCCCCCCTGCACTCCCGCCGCCGGCCCGCCTGGCAGCGCCTGGACTCCGGCCAGCTCATGCTGATCGCCGTCGCGGGCCTCGGCGTGCTCGGCGCGGTCACCCAGGTCGCCGCGGTCGGCCTGGCGCAGGCGCGGGTCGCGGTCGCGTTCGGCGTGCTGATCGCGCTCGGCGAGCTGTTCCGCATGGTCATGCCCGGCAACCGGGAGGTCGCCCCCGTCGCCACGGCGGGCGCGGTCGGCTACGCGCTGCTGGTCGGCGTCGGGCCGGGCGGCGGCGGGCAGGTCGTCGGGCCGCTGGGCGTGGTGCCCGCCGAGCACTCCTGGCTCCAGGTCGTCGCGGTCACCGCCGCCGGGATGCTGGTCGGGTCGCTGCCGCACGTCGCCGTCGGCCGCAGCCCCCGGCTGGACGCCACCGCCCGGCGGCTGATCACCGTGGGGATCGTCGCGGTGTCCTTCCGGCCGCTGGTCTCGCTCGACCTGGGCTGGCCGGTGCTGCTGGCCGCGATGGGCGTGGTGGTCGTCGCCTCCTGCTGCGCCGACGTCGTGATCGCCGCGATGATCCGGGCGGAGGCGGTGCGGGCCCGGTTCGGGATCGCGCTGCGCGACGAGATCCACGCCAAGGCGCCGCTGTGCGCGGCGACCAGCGCGACCGCGATGCTGATCGCGGTCGCCACGACGTTCCTCGGCACGGCCGCGCTGCTGGTGTTCACCGCGCCGATCCTGGTGACGCAGTTCGCGTTCCGCCGGTACGCGGGCATCCGCGCCACCTACCTGCAGACGGTGCGGGCGCTGTCGCGGGTCACCGAGGTCGGCGGCTACGTCGAGACCGGGCACTCGCGCCGGGTGTCGCGGCTGGCCGTCGCGATGGGCCGCGAGCTGGGCATGGCCGAGGGCCCGCTGCTGGAGCTGGAGTACGCGGCGCTGATGCACGACATCGGGCAGCTGTCGCTGGGCGACCCCATCCCCGGCGGCGCGACCGTGCTGGCCTCGCCCGCCGAGCAGCGCCGCATCGCCGAGCTCGGCGCCGAGGTGATCAGGCAGACCGGGGTGCTGGACCGCGTCGCCCACATCGTGCGGCTGTCGTCCCACCCCTACCGCAGTGCCGCGCCCGGCGACGGGTCGGGGGTGCGGCCGGTGCCGCCGCCGCTGGCCAGCCGGATCATCAAGGTCGCCAACGCCTACGACGACCTGGTCGGCGACTCGGCCGACCGGGACCGGGGCGCGGCGGTGCTGGAGCGGCTGCGCCTGGACTCGGCCTCCGAGTACGACCCGACCGTGGTCGAGGCGCTGAGCCGCGTGGTCGACCGGCGGCCCCGGTACTGAGGCACAGTTACCGATCACATGGTGTGGACACGGGCAAACTGGACACGGACAGAACCGTGAGCCGGTGATCGGCGACCGGGCGGCCGGATCGGGACGGCGCCGGGTCGATGGACGGAGAGGAGAACTCCCAGGTGTTCGAGTCGGTCCTGGTGGCCAATCGGGGCGAGATCGCGTCCCGGATCATCCGCACCGTCCGGGCGATGGGCCTGAAGGCCATCGCCGTGTACTCGGAGGCCGACGCGAGACTGCCGTTCGTCGCCGAGGCGGACGAAGCGATCCTGATCGGTCCCGCCGAGCCCGGCCGCAGCTATCTCGACATCCCCGCGATCATGGAGGCGGCCGACCGCACCAACGCGCAGGCGATCCACCCCGGCTACGGCTTCCTGGCCGAGAACGCCGAGTTCGCGCGCCGGGTGCTGCACGCCGGGATCGGCTGGATCGGGCCGGACCCCCTGGCGATCGCCCGCATGGGCGACAAGATCAACGCCCGGAACCTGATGAAGGAGGCGGGCCTGCCGGTCACCCCCGGGGTGTGGGAGCCGGTGCCCGACGAGGACACCGCCGTCGAGGAGGCCGCGCGCGTCGGCTACCCGGTGATGGTGAAGGCCGCCACCGGGGGCGGCGGGATCGGGCTGGCCCCCGCCCGCGACGAGGCGGGCGTGCGCGCCGCCTACCGCACCGCGCGCGGACGCGCCGAACGGTTCTTCGCCACCCCCGACGTCCTGCTGGAACGGTTCGTCGAGAACGCCCGGCACGTCGAGGTGCAGATCCTCGGGCTCGCCGACGGCACGGTCGTGGCGCTCGGCGACCGCGAATGCTCGGTGCAGCGCCGCCACCAGAAGGTCGTGGAGGAGACCCCCTCGCCCGGGCTGGCCGACGAGCTGCGCGCCCGGATGCTGGGCGCGGCGGTGGTGGCGGGCGAGACGATCGGCTACCGGGGCGCGGGGACGGTGGAGTTCCTGGTCGACCCGGCCGCCGGGGAGTTCTTCTTCCTGGAGATGAACACCCGCCTCCAGGTCGGGCACCCGGTCACCGAGATGACCACCGGGATCGACCTGGTGGAGCAGCAGATCCGGGTCGCGGCGGGGGAGCGGGCGTCGTTCTCGGAGATCCGGCCGCGCGGGCACGCGGTGGAGTTCCGGGTGTACGCCGAGGACCCGCGCCGGTTCGTGCCGTCGCCGGGGCGGATCAGGGTGTGGGAGGAGCCGGTCGGCGAGGGCATCCGCATCGACGCCGGATACGCCGAGGGCACCACCGTCACCCCGTTCTACGACCCGCTGCTGGCGAAGCTGTGCGTGTTCGGCGCCGACCGGGAGGCGGCGCTGGGACGAGCGGCGCAGGCGCTGGAGGCGTTCCGGATCGAGGGACCGACGACGAACCTGCCGTTCCTGCTGGAGCTTCTGAACCACCCCGAGTTCGCGGACGGCTCCTACGACACCGGCCTGGTGGCACGGATGCGCCCCTGAGTCCCGCTGTCCGTGGCACGGTCCGGGCCGCCGCCCTGTTCGACGCGTACCGCGTCGAACAGGCGTCGGCCGGCCCGGCCGTCCCCGGTGACGGTGAGCCGACCGTCGTCGATGGCTCCGGTGAGCACCGTCGAGTCCATGCCGACCACGCGGTCCAGGGTGTCGGGGTCGGTATCGATGACCGTGTCGGGCCGGCCCTGCGGCTCCCCGCGGCTCATCTCGGCGAGCCGGCCGTCCACCACCCGGATGGTGAAGCGGTGGCGGCCGAGGCGCACCTCGTAGGTGGCGGTCCAGGGCCGGTCCGGCCGCGGGCGGAAGAGGCCGCGCATCTTGATCATCGCGGAGTCCGCCCCCACGTGCTCGCCGGACGGCTCCGGTGCGCCCTGTCCCCAACGTCCCAGCGTGACGACGACGGCATCCAGTCGGGCGCCCCATTCGGTCAGCTCGTAGACCTGTGAGCCGGCCGGCGGAGGCAGGGTGCGGCGCCGCACGACACCGTTGCCCTCCAGCTCCCGAAGCCGCTGCGCCAGGATCTTGGGGCCGGCGCCCGGCAGCCCGTCCTGCAGGTCGGTGAACCGTTTCGGCCCCAGCAGGAGTTCGCGCACGATCAGCAGGGCCCACCGCTCGCCCACATGGTCGAGCGCGGTCGCGATCGCGCACCCGTCACCGTACCGACGGTTCGTCGCCATGGTCCCCATCGTACTCACCGCTGCTTGCCCTTGACGCGTAGATACTTCCCATAAGAAAGTAGCTGCTATCAAAACGAAAGGAATTGGGGATCATGGAACGCACAGCCGTCAACCCGTGGCCGTGGTCGGTGCGGCTCGGCTTCGACCAGGCGCAGCTCATCGAGGGCCGGCGCCGGGAACTCGTCTGCAGTGCCCAGGACGCCGTCGACGCCAACGGCGACGTGCGGCATCCGGGCGACATGGCCGCCCAGCTCCGTATGGCGGTCGACAACCTCGAAGCGGTCCTCGCCGACGCCGACATGACGCTGGCCGACGTGGTCCGGCTCAACGTCTACACCACCGACGTCGACGCGCTGCTCCAGCACTTCGCCGTTCTGACCGAGCGCTTCGCGGGCGCCGGCGAGCGCTTCGCCAGCACCCTGCTCGGCGTCGACCGTCTCGTGAGCCCGCAACTCCTCGTCGCGCTCGAAGCGACCGCGATGGACTGAGCCGAACCGACCGCGCCGCACGCGACACCCCGCCACGAACGCGGAAACCGCGACCCACGGGAAAGGGAAGCCGATGGTCCAGCTCACCGAGAAGGTGCGCGCGCTGTTCGACGGCGCGAACTTCGCCGTGCTCTCCACGCTCGATCCCGACGGCAGGCCGCATTCGACCGTGGTCTGGGTGAAGCACGACGGGGACGACCTGCTGTTCGCGCTGCCCAGGAGCCGCCGCAAGGTCGCCAACCTGGAGCGGGACCCGCGGGCGACCGTGGCGATCTTCGACCCCGCCCGCCCCTACGAGAGCGTCCAGGTGCAGGGCACCGCCTCCCTCGCGGACGACCCGGACGGCACGCTGATCGACGAGCTGTCGCACAAGTACACGGGCGGACCGTATCCCGGGTTCGCCGGACCGGACCCGCAGTGGGTCGTCGCGCGGATCACGCCCGGCAAGGTGACCACCACATGGCCGAACGCCTGACCCTCGGCCCGCCACGACGAGGTGACGCCTCCCCCCGGCCGGTCCGCGCACTGGTGGTGCCGCTGATGTGGTCGCGCGGTTCGGTGATGGGGTCTGGTGTGGCCGTCTCGGGGAGTAGGTAGGGTTCCGGCCGTGACGAACGCTGTGGAGACGTACTGCGACCGTTGCGGGGAACCCGCCGGGGAGGGCGACCACGCGGTGTGCCGCGCGGCCCGCGCGATGGAGCCGCCCCGGTACTGCCCCCGGTGCCGCCGCCGGATGGTCGTCCAGGTGACGCCGCTGGGGTGGACGGCGCACTGTTCGCGGCATGGGGAACTCGCCTCGACCTAGGGTCTGTCGTCAAAGTGGGCCTCGGCCACGCACGCGAGCGCGTTACCTGACCTGCGGGGCCGACGCCGGAGGCGAGGGCCCGCAGGCCAGATCGCGAAGCGATGCCGCGCTCGCCAAGACCTGGTGAGGCGCGAGCCCCCGGGCGACGCCGCCCGCTCGTAGTGGTTAGGGTCTTGACGACGGGTGGGGTGGGGCGGTTGGTTGGGGGTGTCGCCGGGCGCTGTTGGAGGCGTGATGCCGATCCCCCGTTCCATCCTGTCCAAGGCCGGCATGACCGACCTGGAGCTGGCGGTCGTCGCCGGGGCCTGGCCGGACGACATCACCGGCCAGTTCGTGGTCAGCACCTCCGACCAGCGCACCCATCCCGTCCACGCGTTCTTCGGCGACGGGATCATGGCGCGGCTGGCGCTGCGGCCCGGGCCGGGCGGGACGTTCGCCTGGCGCGTCCACCTGATCGACACCCCGTCGGTGCGGCTGCGGCGCAGGCGGCCCGACCTGTTCACCGCCGGGCCCGTGGGGACCGGCTCGCCGTGGGGGTTCGTGAACGCCGCCAACACCGCGCCGCTGCCGTGGGGCGACCGGCTGTTCGCGACCTGGGACGCCGGGCGGCCCGTGGAGGTCGATCCGGTGACGCTGGCGTTCGTCGCCGAGGTCGGGCACCGCGACGACTGGAGGCCCGCGCTGGACCAGGCCGTGCTGCCGCTGGTCTCCTCGTCGGCGCACCCGGTGATCGACCCCGAGCGCGACTGCATGTGGAACGTCAGCCGCGACGTCGTGTCCGGCGCCGTGTCGGTGGTCCGCTACGACGGGACCGGGAAGCACGTGCGCCGCTGGGTCGTGGAGAACGCCACGCTGCCGCAGGCCACCCACACCATCACCCAGACCCGGGACTGGCTGGTGCTGGCCGACACCGCCTACAAGGTCGATCCGCAGGAGATCTTCGGCGGGGACCGGACCGTCGCCAACAACCCCGACGGCCCCGTGCTGCTGGTCCGTAAGGACGACCTGGTCCCGGGGCGCACCACGGTGACCTGCGCGGAGTTCCGGATCGCGCCGGAGGTCAACCACTTCTACGCGCGGTACGACGACGCCGACGGCGTCGAGGTCGTCATGGAGCACACGCCGGGCGTGGACATCGGGATGTACCTCCGCGAGGACGACGTGGACGCGTTCGGGCGGCCGATCGACCCGGCGCTGCGCGGGATGTACTGCCACGGCATGACGCCCGCGCTGACGACCCTGCTCCGCTTCGACCCCGGGACCGGGGAGGTCACCGAACGGGCCCGTGCCCGCGATCCGCGGCGCTGGTGGCAGGCGGAGCTGTCGGCGATCGACTGGAGTTTCCCCGGGCAGCTCGCCCCGACCCGGCACCACCTGGTCTTCCTCGGCTTCCACCCCGAGGCGGTCAACCAGCGGGCGCTGCGGAACTACGGCGACCGGATCGACCGGTCGCTGTTCCCGGCGGAGGAGACCCCGGCGGTGCTGGCGTCGTTCGACCGGGAGGGGCTGAAGCCGCTGGCGGAGTGGACGTTCGCGCTGGACGACTATCCGACGTCGCCGGCGTTCGTGCCGCGTTCGCCGGGCGCGGGCGGCGACCCCTACGCCGGGGCCGCCCCCGGCGGGCACGACGGGTACCTGGTGCTCGCGGTCCACAACGACGACCGCTTCCGGGTGGAGGTGTTCGACGCCGCCGACGTGGGGCGCGGCCCGGTCGCGGTGCTGGCGCCGCCGCACGGCACGACGGTGCCGTTCCTGATCCACTCGGCGTGGATGCCGCGGGCGGTGCCCGCGCCGGAGGGCCTGGACCGGCTGCGCTTCGCCGACGACCTGGACGAACGCCTCGACCGGCTCGATCCCGAGCTGGTCGCCCTCACCCGCGAGGTCGCCGCCGAACTGGACGCCGGCGCGCCCTGACGCGCCTCCGCCCGGCGCGGCGGGCCGCCCTGCGGAGGACCTCGTCATCGGGGACCAGCTCGCGGGCGAGGCTGGGGCGTTCGGGACGGTTCCGGCAGAAGGCGCAGGAGTCGTCCCAGCAGGTGCCGTTGGTCCAGCGGTCGTAGGAGGCGCACAGGTACGAGTCGAAGTCCACCGCGTACTCCTGGCGGAGGCGGCAGCGCGGGCAGATCCCGCCCGGCGGAAGTCGGCGCGCAGGGCGCTCGGCCGCCTACGCGGCATCGCCCCTTCGGGTGGTGATCATCATGGGCGTCAGGGCCGGGCGAGGTCCCGGCAGGTGGTCTCGTCGGGCAGGAGCGGGCGGAAGCGGACCGAGTAGGTCCTGCCCTGGCTGCGCCACCGGTCGGCGGGCTTGGCGGTCCGGGCCAGGGAAGCGGCCTTCCCGGCGTCGGCGCCGGTGTAGACCCGGCACGCCGCGCCGCCCAGCCGCTCGCCCCCGCCGAGCGCGGGCAGCGGCCACGGCCTGGCGTCGGGGGCGGGGTCCTCGCCGGTCAGCACCGCCACGCGCCGCGGAACGTAGGGGCGCGGCGGGGCCGCCTGGTCGCCGTCGGGCCAGGCGCGCGGATCCAGGCGTTTCTGGAAGCGCACGGCCGGGTCGCCGGGGGCCGCCTCGGGCTGCGCGACGCGGACGCGCGCCCCGCCCATGACGAATTCGAGGGTCAACGCGTCGGGGATCCGGTGGTCTCCGGCGGTGCGGCTCCGGTCCAGCCCGGCGGTGCGGGCCTCGTCCAGGAGGCGCCGGAGGGCCTCGGGCCGGAGACGGTACTCCCGGAGGGCGCCGCGTTCGGCGGTGACGGCGCGGCCGTCGCCGTAGAGGGAGAAGTCGGGGAGACCGCCCGGCTCGCCCAGCCCGGCGATGCCGCCGAGCGTCCGCCAGCGCAGGACGAGTGTGGCGGGCGTGGCGGGCGCGGCGGTGGGCGCGGGGGAGGTGGTCGGCGCCCGATCCGGAAGCGGGGTCGTCTCCGGAGCGCCGTTCCCCACCGGGCCGCAGGCGGTGAGCGCCGCTCCCGCGACGGCCGCCGCGATACCCCGACTGGTCGCGTTCCTGGGTCGTGCGGATGGACCGGCCATGCGAGTGGGACGCGGCGGGCGCCGTTCCGGTTCCCGGCCGTACAAAAAGGGGAGGGGCAAGACTGTGGGTTCCGGTGGACGTGCTCCGCGCGGGGTCACGCTAGGGTGCCGCTCGTGAGTGTGCTCGTGGTCACCGGGACCTGTACCGGCGTCGGAAAGACGGTCGTCACCGCCGCGCTCGCCGCGCTGGCGGCGGCCCGCGGCTCGTCGGTCGCCGTCGTGAAGCCGGGCCAGACCGGGATCGCCGACGGCGAGCCCGGCGATCTGGACGCGGTGCGCCGCCTGGCCGCGATCGACGACCTGCACGAGTACGCGCGCTACCCGGACCCGCTGTCCCCGGCCGCCGCCGCCCGGCACGCCGGAACGCCCCCCGTCCGCCTCGCCGAGATCGTTGGCCGGGTCCGCGAGCTCGCGGCGACCCGCCGCCTGGTGCTGGTGGAGGGCGCGGGCGGGCTGCTGGTCCGCTACGACGAGGAGGGCACCACGATCGCCGACCTGGCGCGCTGGCTGGGCGCGGCCGTCGTCGTGGTCGCCCGTCCCGACCTCGGCACCCTCAACCACACCGCGCTCACCCTGGAGGCGATGGCGCACCGCGGCGTGCAGCTCGCGGGCCTGGTGCTGGGCGAGTGGCCGGACGACCCCGACCTGGCCATGCGCAGCAACATCCAGGACCTGGAGACCATCGCCGCCCGCCCGCTGGCCGGAGCACTGCCCGCCGGGGCCGGCGCCCTGGACCCCGCCGAGTTCCTGGTGGCCGCCCATCGCGGGCTGGCCCCGGCGTTCGGCGGCTCGTTCGACGCCGCGGCCTTCCGCGACGCCTTCGGCCTGAACAAGGAGAGACCGTGACGGACATTCTCGATGTGGCCCGCCGACAGGTGCTGGAGGAGGGCAGGGGCCTGACCGCCGCGCAGGCCCTGGAGTGCCTCACCCTGCCCGACGACCGGATCGGTGACCTGCTGGCCCTCGCGCACGAGGTGCGGATGCGCTGGTGCGGCCCGGAGGTCGAGGTCGAGGGCATCGTGTCGCTGAAGACCGGCGGCTGCCCCGAGGACTGCCACTTCTGCTCGCAGTCGGGCCAGTTCGAGTCGCCGGTGCGCTCGGTGTGGCTGAACATCCCGCAGCTCGTCGAGGCCGCCAGGGAGACCGCGAAGACCGGCGCGACCGAGTTCTGCATCGTGGCCGCCGTGCGGGGGCCCGACGAGCGGCTGATGGCGCAGGTCCGCGAGGGGATCAAGGCCATCAACGCGGCCGTCGAGATCAACATCGCCTGCTCGCTCGGCATGCTCACCCAGGAGCAGGTCGACGAGCTGGCGGCGATGGGCGTCCACCGCTACAACCACAACCTGGAGACCGCCCGCTCCCACTTCCCCAACGTCGTCACCACCCACTCGTGGGAGGAGCGCTGGGACACGCTGCGGATGGTCAAGGAGGCCGGGATGGAGGTGTGCTGCGGCGGCATCATCGGCATGGGCGAGACCGTCGAGCAGCGCGCCGAGTTCGCGGCCCAGCTCGCCGAACTGGAGCCGGACGAGGTGCCGCTGAACTTCCTGGCGCCCCGCCCGGGGACGCCGTTCGCGGACCTGCCGCTGGTGGAGGGCCCGGAGGCGCTGAAGACGATCGCGACGTTCCGCCTGGCGCTGCCGCGCACGATCCTGCGCTACGCGGGCGGCCGCGAACTGACCCTGGGTGACCTCGGCACCCGCGACGGGATGCTGGGCGGCATCAACGCCATCATCGTCGGCAACTACCTGACGACGCTGGGCCGCCCGGCCGAGAAGGACCTGGAGCTGCTGACCGAGCTCCAGATGCCGATCAAGGCCCTGTCCAAGACGCTCTGACACCCGCGGCCCCGCCGGGCGCACCCCTCGCGAGGCCAGGCGGCGGCCCGGCACCTCGTCGGTGCCGGGTCGGTGGTCGACCGCTTGGGAACGGGATCGGAAGGAGGGGCCGCCGGGGCGGCCCCTCGCGTGCCGGAGGTCAGGCGCCGAAGGCCGAGACCATGTCGTCGGCGTCGTCGCCGAGGGCCTCGATGGCCACCAGCGGGTTCCAGTAGTCGACGTAGCGGCTGATCCTGCCGTTCTCCGTCCAGACCAGGGAGATGTAGGTCTGCTCGTAGGGGCGGCCCGTGGACCGGGCGGTGCCCCGGCTCCGGAACTCGGCGACGACCAGCGCGGGGTCGGTGGTCTCGTGGAAGCGCAGGTCGGTGAACTCGACCTGGAAGTGCTCGGGGAAGTTCCTCATGTAGGCGTGCAGCCCCGCCTTGCCCCTGACCTCGCGGGGGTAGCCCTCGGGACCGTAGGGGAACTCCAGGACCCCGTCCTCGGTGAACAGGTCCACCCACTCGGGGATCCGCCCGGCCGAGAGCAGGTCGAGGTGGTCCCGGAAGGTCCGCTGGGCGCGGGCGCGAACGACTTCGGTGCCGGTGGTCATGGTTCCTGACGTCCTTTCGCGTGCGGGCCGGCCCTCTAGTAAGCGGTTGACCACTTTCTTGTGAGGGCGCACTGAGCCCATGGCTGTTGAACGGCGGGGGACGGCGCGCGTCCCCTCCGGTGAGCGGCGGTCCGACGGGCGGCCGTCCGGCTCACATGGAAGCAATTAACCACTCACATCTTGGAGATGTCAAACCGCCGATCTCGGGCGGCGGTCGTCTGCGGCCCCGGTCAGCCGGTTTGACGGGCGCGAGATGAAAGTGGTTGATTAATCGCATGAGCACCAGGGAGCGGCAGCGTTCGACCGCCGAGGAGCGACGCGCCACCGTCCTGCGCACGGCGGTCGGCACGTTCGCCGAACGCGGCTACTACGGCACCTCCACCATGGACGTCGCCAAGGCCGCGGGCATCTCGCAGGGCTACCTCTACCGGCTGTTCCCCGACAAGGAGACCCTGTTCGCGGCCGTGATCGACTACTGCTCGGCCCGGCTGCGCGAGGCGGCGGCCGAGACGGTCGCGGCCGTCGACGGCACCGACCCCGAGGTCGTCCTCAGGGCCCTGGGCTCGTCCTACGACAAGGTGGTCGCCGACCGCGACCTGCTGATGATCCTCATGCACGGCAACTGCGCCGCGAGCGTCCCGGTCATCGGCGAGGCGGTCCGCGCCTGCTACGCCAAGCAGGTCGAGTACATCAGGGCGGTCTCCGGCGCGTCCGACGAGCGGCTCCGCCGCTACTTCGCCGACTCCCTGCTGGTCAACGTGGTCCACGCGGTGGGCGCCACGACCGTCGACGCCCCCTGGGCCCGCACCCTGCGCGGCTGACCCCACCGGCCCTGAAGTCGTGCCGGATGTCCCACGGGGCCACGGAGACGGTGATCTCGCCCCGTGCCCACATGGCGTAGGGCACGGCGGGCGGAGTGTTCCGTGTCCGTTCCGGGAGGAACATGAGCGTTACTCCCAGGGCTCCCAGAGCTCGGTGTCGATCTCGAAGTCGAGCGGCTCCGGGAGGCGGATGGTCTCGCCGAACGCCCACGAGTCCTCGTGGAGGTAGGCGGCGGTCGCCTCGTCCGGGATGGAGTACAGGAAGACGCGGGCGACTTTCGGGTCGCGGTCGACGAGCAGGTAGTAGGGGATGCCCGAGGCGGCGTAGGAGTTCCACTTGTTGTCGTTCCGGCGTGTCCGGGGACGTCGGTCGGTGTCCGCGTTCCCGGGCGAAGTGATCTCCACGACCATCTCGGCCTCGTCGGAGACGAGCTTCTTGGCCCTCGTCCTGCGCACGGACAGGGCGGCCTGCCGGTCAAGGACGGTCAGGTCGGGGACGAACCCCTTCTCCGTGCCCACGAGTACGAGCCCGCTCCCGACGTCGTATCCCCACGGGAAATCGGGCTGGTCCCGCCGTGCGTCGCCCAGCGAGTCGATGATGTCGGCGACGAAGCCGTTGTGTTCGGGGGGTGCGGCGGGGGACACGATGATCTCGCCTTCGACGACTTCGACTTTGGAGCCTTCGGGCACGGGGAAGAAGTCATCGAGCCTGTCGTTCGCCCACAGGTTGAACAGGGTGTCGGGGAAGGCTTCCGGGTCCCTGTAGTGAAGCGTGACGGTCACGTTCGGCGACTCCTCCCTCACGATCTGCTCCAGTCATCGTAGGGGTCCTTGACTCTGAGCGTACCCAGAACGGCAGGAGCGGTCGCCGAGAGTGACCGGGCGTCAGTGGCGGTCGCGGCGCAGGCGGGTGATGAACTTGTAGCGGTCGCCCCGGTACAGGGACTGCGCCCACTCCACCGGCTGGCCCGTCGAGTCGAACGCGTGCCGCGACAGCAGGAGCATCGGCAGCCCCACGTCCACCCCGAGCAGCTGCGCGTCGTGCGGGGTGGCCAGGACGGTCTCGATCGTCTCCTCGGCCTCCGCCAGGTGGACGTCGTACGCCGTGCCCAGCGTCTCGTACAGGGAACGGTGCCTCGGCAGCTCCCGGCGCAGCCCGGGGAAGCGGCGGGCCGGGAGGTGGGAGGTGTCGATCGACATCGGTTCGCCGTCGGCCAGGCGGAGGCGGTGGATGCGCAGGACCCGGCCGCCGGGGCGGATGCCGAGCAGCGCCGCCAGGCGCTCGTCGGCGCTCACGTAGCCGATCTCCAGGATGCGGGTCTCCGGGTGCAGGCCGTGGTGGCGCATGTCCTCGGTGTAGGAGACGAGCTGGAGTTCCTGGGAGACCTTCGGCTTGGCGACGAACGTCCCCTTGCCCTGGATGCGCTGGAGCCGCCCCTCGACGACCAGCTCGGCGAGGGCCTGGCGGACCGTGGTGCGGGAGGTCTCGTACTTCTCGGCCAGGGTGCGCTCCGGGGGGAGCGGGCTGCCCGGCGGGAGGGACTGGATCAGCTCGACCAGCAGTTCCTTGAGCTTGTAGTACTTGGGAATCCTCGCCGGCGTCGACGCCGGGTGACGCCTGTTGATGTCACCCAACGGCGCGCGTTCGTAGCCGACCCCGTGGCGGGGCCTGCCACTGACCTCCGTCACGGCCTCTCCTCACGTTCATCACCGGTTGTCCCCGATGTTACGTCCGAAGACTACGGGCGGTAGAGGCCGCCACCCGCGTCAGGGCCCCCCGGAGTGTTGCGATATCGGTCTCGTTCAGGCCCGCGTGGGCCGTCAGGCGCAGGCAGGCGCGGCCCTTGGGGACCGAGGGGGGACGGAAACAGCCGACCCGGACACCGTGGTCACGGCAGGTTTCGCGGGCCTGGAGGGCGAGATGGGGTTCACCGAGGAACACGGGGACGACGGCGGCGGCCGGGACGGCGGTCTCCAGGCCGAGACCGGCCGCGAGGTTTGACAGGGCGGCGGCGTTGGAACGGGCCCGCGCCGGCAGGTCCGGATCGGCCTCGACGACGTCCAGGGCCGCCAGGGCCGCGCCGGCCGCCGCCGGGTTGAGGCCGGTGTCGAAGATGAACGAGCGTCCCGTGTCCACCAGCGTGTCGATCACCTCGGGCGCGCCCAGGACCGCCCCGCCCTGCGCGGCCAGGGACTTGGACAGCGTCAGGGTCAGGACCACGTCCGGTTCGCCGGTGAGACCGGCGGCGTGGGCCGCGCCCCGGCCCTCGGGGCCGACGACGCCCAGCGAGTGCGCCTCGTCGACCACCAGCAGGGCGCCGTGGGCGCGGGCGGCCCGGTGCAGGTCGCCCAGCGGGGCCAGGTCGCCGTCCACCGAGAACACCGCGTCGGTGACCACCAGCGCGTGCGCCTCCTCGCGTTCGGCGAGCGCCTGCTCCACGGCGGCGGCGTCCCGGTGCGGGACGATCACCACGCGGGACCGCGACAGGCGGCAGGCGTCCACGATGGAGGCGTGGTTGACCTGGTCGGACACCACCAGCACGCCGGGGCCGGCCAGCCCCGCCACCGCGCCCAGGTTCGCCAGGTAGCCCGAGGAGAACGTCAGCCCCGCCGCCGCCCCGGTGAACGCCGCCAGCCGCCGGTCCAGCTCGGCGTGCAGCTCGGTGGTGCCGGTGACCAGGCGGGATCCCGTCGAGCCGGTGCCCCAGTGCCGTGCCGCGCGGACCGCGCCCTCGATCAGGCGGGGGTCGCGTGACAGCCCCAGGTAGTCGTTGGAGGCCAGGTCGAGCAGCCCGTCGTGGTCGGCGGTGCGGGGGTGCAGGCGGCGGCGCAGGCCCGCCTCCTCCCGGCGGAGCGCGGCGGCGCGGAAACGGGCCAGGACGTCGGTCATGCGCGCATCCTGCCAGGTGGGAGCGGTGTCGGGGATGGGGCAGGGCGACAAATGAGCGATGATGTGTTTTGTGCCTACGTTGAGCGACCTGGTGCGCGACCACACCGATCTGACCGCCGAGGACGTGGAGTGGCTGCACGCCCTGGTGTCGGACTGGCAGCTGCTGGCCGACCTGTCCTTCGCCGACCTGCTGCTGTGGGTCCCGCTGAAGGCGGACGCCGCGCCGCCCGAGGAGCCGGGGCGGCGGCCCCGGGGCGGCGACCCGCGCCCGGCCGCGCCCGACGCGGTGCCCGGCTGGGTCGCCATCGCCCAGATGCGCCCCACGACCGGCCCCACCGCCTACCCCGAGGACCTGGTGGGCAAGGTCGTGCGGACCGGGCGGCGCGGGCTGATCGACGTGGCCTGGCGGGAACGCCGCATCGTGCGCGAGGGCGACCCCGAGTGGGGCAGCGGGATACCGGTCCGCGAGGAGTCCATCCCGGTCCGGCGCGGCACCAAGCTGGTCGGCGTCATCCAGCGCTCCACCAACCTCAGCTCCGCCCGCACGCCCAGCCGCCTGGAGCTGACCTACCTGCAGAGCGCCAGCGACCTCGCCCAGATGATCGCCGAGGGGCGGTTCCCGGTGCCGGGGGAGGAGCCCAACCTGGTGCGCTCCCCGCGCGTCGGCGACGGGCTGATCCGCCTGGAGCGCGCCGGCCGCATCACCTACGCCAGCCCCAACGCGCAGTCGGCGTTCCGGCGCCTGGGGTTCTCCGGCGACCTGGTCGGCGAGTCCCTGGGAACGGTCACCGGTGCGCTGTGCGACACCGGCGAGCCCGTGGAGGAGGCGGTCAGCGCCGTGCTCAGCGGGCGCGCCCCCCGCGAGGTCGAGGTCGAGGCCAACGGGTCGATCATGCAGCTGCGGACCATCCCGCTGGTGGTCGGCGGCACCCGGATCGGCGCGATCGTGCTGTGCCGCGACGTCACCGAGCTGCGCTGGCGCGACCGGGAGCTGATGACCAAGGACGCCACCATCCGGGAGATCCACCACCGGGTGAAGAACAACCTGCAGACCGTGGCGGCGCTGCTGCGGCTCCAGGCGCGGCGGCTGCGCATCCCCGAGGGGCGGGCGGCGCTGGACGAGGCGGTGCGGCGCGTCGGGTCCATCGCGATCGTGCACGAGACCCTGTCGCTCACCCCGGACGAGCTGATCGACTTCGACGACATCGCCGACCGGGTGATCATGATGGCGGGGGAGGTGTCCACGCCCGAGACGCGCGTGGTGCCCAAGCGCACCGGGACGTTCGGCGTGCTGTCCGCCGAGATCGCCACCCCGCTGGCGATGGCGCTGACCGAGCTGCTGCAGAACGCCCTGGAGCACGGCCTGGCCAACCACCGGGGCGGCACCCTGGAGGTCTCGGCCCGCCGCTACGGCGAGCCCGGCCCCGCGGTGAGGACGGCCGTGGACACGGCGCAGACCCCCGTGTGGGGGGAGTGGCCCGACTCCGGCGACGCCCAGGCCGCGCCGCGCGAACCGGCGGGCGAGGGGCGGCGGCTGGTCGTCACCGTCTCCGACGACGGCGTGGGCCTGCCCGACGACTTCGACGTGGAGAACAGCAACAGCCTCGGCCTGCAGATCGTCCGCACGCTGATCGTCGGCGAGCTGGGCGGCCGGCTGGACTTCCGGGCCCGGCCCGGCGGCGGCACGGAGGTGGAGGTGGACGTCCCCCTCGACCACGGGCAGCGCCCCGGACCGCCGCGCTGACGGGTGCCGCGGCGAAGGGGCGGGACGCGACGAACCCCCGTGGTGTCACGGGGGTTCGTTCGCCTGAGACGCCCTGGGCTCTCCGGCCGGGAGGTTCGGAGGCGGCGCCGCCGTCGAAGTGTCGCGGTCCTCGTGGAGTTGTGGTGTCGCGGTGTCGTCGTGCGGCCGCCGTCAGGCCGACACGTCGGCGTTGGCGCGGGCGCGGGCCCGGGCGGCGCGGCGCTTGAGGGCGCGGCGCTCGTCCTCGCCCATGGCGCCCCAGACGCCGGAGTCCTGGCCGGACTCCAGGGCCCAGCGCAGGCAGGCGTCGGTCACGTCGCAACGCCGGCACACCTGCTTGGCCTCTTCGATCTGCAGGAGCGCGGGCCCGGTGTTACCGATCGGGAAGAACAGCTCGGGGTCCACGTCACGGCAGGCTGCGCGGTGGCGCCAGTCCATGCGGTCCACTCCTTCGTCAGCGATGGTGGAAGTCACTTCACTTGTGAACAGATTCACACGTCGCGAACACCCCAAGATCCAAAAGGTTTGGTCAGGGGTGACGGTGTGGCGGCGCTGCGATCAGGAGGCTGACGGCACTGGGCCACCTGTCGGCTGGCGCACTTTGAGCGTGTCAGGGCCGCCTGGGCAGACGCAAGACCTTTGAGAAATGTTTCTCAAAGGTTGGGTGTCGTATGTGTCACATCAGTGGGTCGCCGCTGTTGCTTTCCTGTTAACAGGGTCCGGCGGCGGCCTCAAATGACGATCCGCACCGCCCTGGGCACCGCCCGGAACACGAAGCCCTCCTGCTCGCCCAGGTAGTCGCCGTCCAGCTGGAACGCCACCGGGCGGTCGGCGTGCAGTGTGACCTGCGCCGCATCGTGGACGTTCACCACCTGCCGCCCCTCCACCGGCCGGGTCCGCGCCGACATCATCCGCACCAGCGCCGCCAGCGTCGGCGCCACGTCCAGCGAACGCATCCCGAACACATCCAGCCCGCGCGAGAAGTTCGCCTTCGGACTGGGATTCACCGGCAACGGCCCGAGGAAAGTCCACGGCGCGGCATTGGACACAAAGGCGAGAAAGAGGCCTTCTTTGCTGGGCCGTCCCGGCACTTCCAACGTAAGCGCCGGATGGCGCCGGTCGGTGCCGGTGAAGAAATGCCGCAGCGCCGTGCGCACATACAGCGACGGGTCGGCCTTCGCGCCGCCCAGCCGCCGCAGCTCCACCTCGCGCACCACCTCGGCGTCCAGGCCCACGCCCGCGTTGAACGTGAAGTACCGCTCGGTCCCGTCGGCGAGCTCGGCCACCGCCAGCCCCACCGAACGGTGCCGCCCGGCCCGCAGCGCCTCCAGCACCGGGCGGGTCGCGGCGATCGGGTCGTTGGGCAGGCCCAGGGCGCGCGCGAACACGTTGGCGCTCCCGCACGGCAGCACCGCCAGCGCGGGCAGCTCCGGGTCCGCGCCCTGCGCGAGCAGGCCGTTCACCGCCTCGTTCACGGTGCCGTCGCCGCCCAGCGCGATCACCATGTCGAAGCCCTCGTCGGCGGCGCGGCGGGCCAGCTCGGTGGCGTGGCCGCGGTGCCCGGTCTCGGCGACGTCCACGTCGAGGTCGCCGGTGAAGGCCCGCAGCAGCAGTTCGCGGGCCCGCCGGGAGGTGGAGGTCGCCATGGGGTTGGCGATCAGCATCGCGCGCACGGCGCAAGGGTATCCACCTCGTCCGGGGCATGAGCCCACCATGGGTCCACCGCGAACGCCCCAACACCCGGTCAGTGCCCGGACCGGAGCCCGATCGCGTCGGGTCGCGGCGGGCCCGCGCGGAGCGGGCAGTAGGGTTTCGGGTTGTGTCCAAGCGTCCCAGCACCGTTTACGCCGCCGCCGCGTTCGAGGGCCTGGAGGGCCTGGCCGCCCTCGGCTTCGGGCTGTTCGTCGGCCTGGAGACCGTCCTCGGCAAGGCCGTCGATCCGGCGACCGCCGTCGCGTTGACCGTGTTCGCGCTGGTGGGCGGGGCCGTCATGGTGGGTGTCGCCCGCGGCCTGCTGCTGGCGCGGCACTGGTCCCGCGCGCCGGTCGTCGTCACCCAGCTTTTCGCGCTGCCGGTGACGTGGAGCCTGTGGCAGAGCGACCAGCCGGCGTACGCGATCCCGCTGGGCGTGGCCGCGGTCGGCGCGCTGGTGACGGTCCTGGCGGGCCCGACGACCCGCTGGCTGGCCGAGGCCGAGGAGGACGAGGACACCTCCGAGCTTTCGGAGTGACCCCGCGACGCCGTGGAGCGCCGGCCCCTTCCGGGGTCCGGCGCTCCACGGCGTTCGTCGTCCGTCGCGTCACTCGTCGGCGGTCAGGCCCTCGCGCAGCTGGGCCAGCGTCCGCGCCAGCAGGCGGGACACGTGCATCTGGGAGATGCCCAGCTCCGCCGCGATCTGCGACTGCGTCATGTTGCCGAAGAAGCGCAGCAGCAGGATCTTCTTCTCGCGGGCCGGGAGCTTCTCCAGCAGCGGCTTGAGGGACTCGCGGTACTCCACGCCCTCCAGCGACTCGTCGATCATGCCGAGCGAGTCGGCGACCGCCGGGGCGTCCTCGTCGCCGGAGTCGGGGGCGTCCAGCGAGACGGTGGAGTAGGCGTTGGCGGACTCCAGGCCCTCCAGCACCTCCTCCTCGCTCATCTGGAGGTGCGCCGCCAGCTCGCTGACGGTGGGCGCGCGGCCCTCGCGCTGCGCGAGGTCGCTGATCGCCTTGGTCAGCGACAGCTTCAGCTCCTGGAGCCGCCGGGGGACCCGGACCGCCCAGCCCTTGTCGCGGAAGTGCCGTTTGATCTCACCGACGATCGTGGGCGTGGCGTAGGTGGAGAACTCCACGCCCCGGCCCAGGTCGAACCGGTCGATCGACTTGATCAGGCCGATGGTGGCGACCTGGATCAGGTCGTCCAGCCACTCGCCGCGGTTGCGGAACCGGCGCGCCAGGTACTCCACCAGCGGCAGGTGCAGCTCCACGAGCTGGTCGCGGATGCGCTGGCGCTCGGGGTCGCCCTCGGGCAGCTCGGCGAGCCGCTCGAACAGCGCGCGCGCCCGCGCGCGGTCCGGCACGGCGCTGCTGTTGCCGGTCACGGCCTCGGGGCGCTCGTTACCCTCGCCCGCCAGGGATGTCGTCTTTTCCGTCACGGGGCCCCCGCAGAACCGCGGCGCTTCTGGAGCGTCACGGTGACCCGGTCGTCGGCGCCCGCGCGGGCGTCCACCTCACCGGCCAGCGACGACAGAACGGTCCAGGCGAACGTCTCGCGGCTGGGCTCCTGACCGTCGACGGTCAGCACGGACACCGCGATCCGGACGGTGTCGTCGGTCAGTTCGAACTCGCAGGTCAGGTCGGTCCCCGGGACCGCCTGCGCGAGCAGCATCGCACACGCCTCGTCCACGGCGATGCGCAGATCCTCGATCTCGTCCAGTGTGAAGTCCAGGCGCGCCGCCAGACCCGCCGTCGCGGTCCGCAGCACGGACAGGTACGCGGAGGCGGCCGGCAGCTTCACCGTCACCACGTCGCGCTCGGACAACTTCGTACTGGCCGCCAGTGCAGCGGTTTCCTCGGTCACGTCACTCCTCGTGGGATGGTCCCGCTGTTTCGAAACTACCGCTAACGGGGCCCGGTGCGAGCGTTCGGCGCGCGTGGCTTTCCCACCGATGTCGCGCCGACTTCGCAGTTCGCCCCGCAAACCCGTACACGAAGCGAAATAAGTCACGCCGTGTGACGAGCTCAACGTCCCGTGACGGGCGTGACGGCGCTCCCGGCGAGTTCCCCGATGGTGTCACCGGTGAGCCGGTAGACGTCCCACTCGTCCTGCGGGCGGGCGCCGAGCGACTCGTAGAACCTGATCGACGGGGTGTTCCACTTCAGCACGGCCCACTCGACGCGGCCGTAGCCGCGCTCGTCGGCGATGCGGGCGAGCTCGGCCAGCAGCAGCTTGCCGTAGCCCCGGCCCCGCATCTCCGGGTCGACGTACAGGTCCTCCAGGTAGATGCCGTGGCGGCCGAGCCAGGTGGAGAACGTCAGGAACCAGACCGCGAAGCCCACGACCCGGCCCTCGTGCTCGGCGATCAGCGCGAAGACCTTGGGCTCGGGGCCGAACAGGGCGGCGTTCAGCTGCTCCTCGGTGGCCCGCACCTCGTGCAGGGCGCGCTCGTACTCGGCCAGGTCACGGATCAGCCGGAGGATCTCCGGAACGTCCTCGGGGGTCGCATTGCGGATCATTGCCGCAGGTTATCGCGTACCGGGAACGCGACGGGCCCGCCCGCCGGAGTGCGGCGGGCGGGCCCGGTCCGCGCGTGCGCGGGTTCGCCCGGAGGTCAGGCGGAGGTCAGGCGGCGACCTTCTTGGTCTCCCAGAAGATGTCGCTGATCTCTTGGATCTTGGCGAGGAGCTCCTCGGCGACCTTCACGTCCACGCTGCCCTTGGTGCCCGCGGCACCGGCCAGCTTGGTGGCCTCGTTGAACAGCTCGTGGAGCTGCGGGTACTTCTCGAAGTGCGGCGGCTTGAAGTAGTCGGTCCACAGCACCCACAGGTGCTCCTTGACCAGGTTGGAGCGCTGCTCCTTGATCTGCAGCGCGCGGGCGCGGAAGACCGGGTCCTCGTTGGCGTGGTACTTCTCAATGATCGCCTTGACCGACTCGGCCTCGATGCGGGCCTGCGCGGGGTCGTAGACGCCGCACGGCAGGTCGCAGTGCGCGCTCACCTTGGTCGTGGGGCGCAGAAGGTTGACGAGCACCTTCGTTTCCCTTCCCTCGTAACGGATCATGCTCAGGTCTCTGACATTACTCTTGTGCGCGCGGCGGCGGCGCGTCAGGGCGCTCGGTCTTTGGGCGTAGGACCCACAGGCCACGGCCCGTGCGCCGGGTTCGCCGGACTCGCCGGTCCTTCACCGCTCGGCGGCCGTTCAATCGAGGAGCGCGGGATGAAGTCGAGGGGAGCCGCCGGGCCGCTGCTGGCGGCCGGGGGCGCGCTGGCCGCCGGAGGCGTGCTGCTGGCGCGGCGGCGGGTGCGGGCGGTCGCGGTGACGGGGGAGTCGATGCTGCCGGCGCTGCGGCCGGGGGACTGGCTGCTGGTGCGGAACGGGGCGCGCGTGTCGGCCGGGGACGTGGTGGTCGCGCGGCATCCGCTGCGGCCGGGGACGCTGGTGGTGAAGCGCGCGGCGTTCCGGTCCGGGGACGGCTGGTGGCTGGAGAGCGACAACCAGGGGGCCGCCGGGCGCCAGGACAGCTGGGACTTCGACGCGGTGCCGGACCGGCTGGTGCTGGGGCGCGTGGTGGCCCGCTACTGGCCGTCGCCCCGGGTGTTCCCCGCCGGGGGCTGAACCTCGGCGGTGACCTGGTCGCTGGTGCGGCGGGCGGCGGCGACGCCGGGGCGGCCCGTCCAGTGGACGGCGCAGTGGCGGCGGGTCCGGGTGGGCGTGGCGTCGAAGAACACCCGTTCGCAGCCGTCGGCGCGGCACACCCCGAGGCGCTGGAGGCCGTGGTCGCTGATCTTCACGGCCAGGCCCATCGCGGCGCGGGCGGCGAACCGGTCGGGGATCGAGCCGCCCTCGTTGAGGTGCAGATGCCACTCGCCGTCGTGGTCGGAGATCTGCGGATGGACGGGATGCTGGATGAGCAGCGAGTTGAGGCGGTCCATGGCCTCCTGCTCGCGTCCGGCCGCGGCGGCGACGAAGACGGCGTGCAGCTCGGCGCGGAGGCTGCGCATGACGTCCAGGTCGCGGTGGCCGATGCGGCCGCCCATGTGCGGTTTGTCCCGCAGCAGGGTCTGTAGTCCGGTCAGGTCCTGTAGCGCGTCGCCGGCGGAATCCCGCGTGTTCACGAGTTCGATCGCCAGGTCCGCGTAAGAGGCGAGGTCCACGTGCGCTCCTGACGGAGTGACCTGATGTGCGAATCGTTGAGGTGGTGATTCCCCTATGTCGAGTATTACACCTTGGGTGACGAAGGAAGCAGGCACGAGAGTCGCAGAATATGAAATATTGTGCGGTCGTGGCCGGTGGCGGCCGTCAAATTGATCGTCGGACGGCCGATCGGAAACAAACTCCATGGCCGCCTCGGGGTGGCGCGGGGTGACCGGAACGGTGACGGCCCGTGATCCCCCCGGGGGATCACGGGCCGTCGTGCGTCGGATGCCTGGGTCAGGCGCGGGCGACGCCCTCCCGGCGGGCCTGCGCGGCGACCGCCTCGGTCACCGCCGGGGCGACCCGCTCGTCGAACGGGTTCGGGATCACGTAGTCGGCCGACAGGTCGTCACCGACGATCGCGGCCAGCGCGTCGGCGGCCGCCAGCTTCATGCCCTCGGTGATGGTGTGCGCCCGCACGTCCAGCGCGCCGCGGAAGATGCCGGGGAACGCCAGCACGTTGTTGATCTGGTTGGGGAAGTCGCTGCGGCCGGTCGCCACGACCTTCGCGTGCCGCCGCGCGACCTCCGGGTGGACCTCCGGGGTCGGGTTGGACAGCGCGAACACGATGGCGTCCTCGCTCATCGTCGCCACGCACGACTCCCGGACGGTGCTGCCGGACAGGCCGATGAACACGTCCGCGCCGCCCAGCGCCTCCTCGGTGGAGCCCTCCAGGCGCGACCGGTTGGTGATCGTCGCGATCTCCTGCTTGATGGGGTTGAGCCCGTCCCGGCCCTCGTAGATCAGCCCCTTGCTGTCGGACAGCGCGATGTCGCCGATGCCCGCGTTGATGAGGATCTTCGACACGGCGATGCCGGACGCGCCCGCGCCCGCCACGACCGCGCGCAGCTCCGACAGGTCCTTGCCGACCAGGCGGGCGGCGTTCTTGAGCGCCGCCAGCGTCACGATCGCCGTGCCGTGCTGGTCGTCGTGGAACACCGGGATGTCCAGCGCGGCGCGCAGCCGGTCCTCGATCTCGAAGCAGCGCGGCGCGGAGATGTCCTCCAGGTTGATGCCGCCGAAGCTCGGGGCCATCCGGATGACGGTGTCGACGATCTCGTCCACGTCGGTGCAGTTCAGCGCGATCGGCACCGAGTCGACGCCCGCGAACTCCTTGAACAGCAGCGACTTGCCCTCCATGACCGGCATGGAGGCGGCCGGGCCGATGTCGCCCAGTCCGAGCACGGCGGTGCCGTCGGTGACGACCGCGACGACCCTGGAGGTCCAGGTGTAGTCGTGGGCGAGCTCGGGGTTGTCGGCGATGGCGGTGCAGACCCGGGCCACGCCGGGCGTGTAGGCCAGCGAGAGGTCCTCGGCGTTGCGCACCGGGATGCTGGAACGCATCTCCAGCTTGCCGCCGCGGTGCAGCGAGAACGCCGGATCGTCGTCGAGGGACGGTTCGGTGGGAATGGGCTCAGCAGCCACAGCGACCCCTGTCAGTGAAATGGATTCGGGCGATGCCCGCCGCAAGGTGGTGCGGTCTGGTGGCCGTGCACCCGGGAGGCATCTCGCGACGTACGGGGGTCACCCGTTGTCCGATTGTGCCACACGGCCGCCGGACTTCCAGGAAACGGCAGGTGAGGATCGTCACGCGACCCGCCGCGCCGGGACGCCGGCGACACCGGTGCGTGACGCGGGCGGGCGGCGTCGGCAATGATCGGCAGGTGATCGGTGGGCACGCGGATAGGTCCGCACTGTTGTGTGATTGTTTCGCATCCTTAATCGGATACGTCCTCGTCATGCGACAGGATGTGCCCTCAACCCTCGGATCTGCCCGGATCTGACGTGAAGAAAATGGAGGGGGACCTGATGAGCACCGGTTCTCTGGGTCGTCGTGCCGTGACGGCCGCAATTGCCCTTGCGGGTGTGCTCGCGCTGGGAGCGTGCGCCGGCGGCGACGACAAGAACTCGTCGGCACAGCAGCCCAAGGTCCCCGGGGTGAAGCTGGTGACCCCCGGCAAGCTGAAGACCTGCACCAGCCTGCCCTACCCGCCGTTCCAGTTCCCCCAGGGCGGCAAGACCGTCGGCTTCGACGTGGACATGATCGACCTGGTCGCCAAGAAGCTCGGCGTCACCCAGGAGATCGTCGACGTGAAGTTCGACATCATCAAGAGCGGCGCGGCGCTCAACTCGGGCCGCTGCGACGTGGCCGCCGCCGGTATGACGATCACCGACGAGCGCAAGGCCAACCTGGACTTCTCGGTGCCCTACTTCCCCGAGACCCTCGGTCTGATGATCAAGAAGGGGGCGGGGGTCAAGTCGCTGGACGAGGTGAAGGCCAAGAACCTGCGCCTGGGCGTCCAGACCGGCACCACCAGCCTGGACGAGGCCAAGAAGAAGGGCATCCCGGCCAAGGAGTTCGACGACGCGGGCAAGCAGCTGCTGGCCATGCAGTCCGGGCAGATCGACGTCATCCTCCAGGACCTGCCGGTCGTCAACGACTGGATGAAGAAGCCCGACGTGTCCAGCAAGTACGAGCTGAGCAACCAGTTCCCGTCGGGCATGCAGTACGGCTTCGCGGTGAAGAAGGGCGGCAACCCCGAGCTGCTGAAGGTCATCGACGAGACCATCAAGACCGCGGTGTCCGACGGCACCTGGAAGAAGAGCTACGTCCAGTGGATCGGCTCGGAGCCGCAGACCACGCCGAAGTTCTGACGGGGGCCTGATCTCGATCATGGTTACCACCAGCAAGGAACCGTCCGGACCTGCCGGCGCCACCGCCGGCCGGTCCGGGCTGTCCCCCCGGCAACGGCGCCGGATCAGCATGATCACGCAGTACGTCCTGTTCGTGGTCGTGCTGGTCGTGCTGGCCTTCACCATCGACTGGCCGAAGATCCAGGAGACGTTCTTCGACTTCAAGGCGACCCGGGAGATGTACCCGGACCTGTTCACGGTCGCCCTGAAGAACACCGTCATCTACACCGTCAGCGCCTACGTGGTGGGCTTCGTGCTCGGCCTGGTCGTGGCGCTGATGCGGCTGTCGTCGGTGGCGCTGTACCGCTGGGTCGCGCTGCTGTTCGTGGAGATCTTCCGCGGACTGCCGGCGCTGCTCACCCTGCTGATCATCGGGTTCGGCCTGCCGGTCGCCCTCGGCGGGCCGGTGCCCGGCGGGACGGTCGGCGCCGTCGCGGTCGGCCTGGGCCTGGTCGCGGCGGCCTACATGGCCGAGACGTTCCGGGCGGGCATCCAGGCGGTGCCGCGCGGCCAGATGGAGGCGGCCCGCTCGCTGGGCATGTCCTATCCCCGCGCGATGTTCTCGATCGTCATCCCGCAGGGGCTGCGGATCATCATCCCGCCGCTGACCAACGAACTGGTGCTGCTGTTCAAGGACTCGTCCCTGGTGTCGGCGCTCGGCATCGCGGCGGCCGGCGTCGAGCTGACCAAGATGGGCTCGGACTTCGCCATCAACACGGCGGACGCGACGCCGTTCGTGGTGGCGGGCGCGTCCTATCTGATCATCACGGTGCCGCTGGGCATCGTGGTGCGGCGGCTCGAAGCGCGACAGGCGAAGGCACGGTGACCCGATGACCCACATGGTGGAGATCCGCGACCTGCACAAGTCGTTCGGATCCCTGGAGGTGCTGAAGGGGATCGACTTCACGGTCGACCGCGGCCAGGTCATCTGCGTCATCGGGCCGTCCGGCTCGGGCAAGTCGACGCTGCTGCGCTGCGTGAACCTGCTGGAGACCCCGACCAAGGGGCAGGTGTTCGTCGAGGGGCTGGAGCTGACCCACCCCGACGTGGACATCGACGCCGCGCGCCGCCGCGTCGGCATGGTGTTCCAGCAGTTCAACCTGTTCCCGCACCTGACGGTGCTGGACAACATCACCATCGCGCAGCGACGCGTGCTCAAGCGCGGCAAGGCCGAGGCCGTCCGGGTCGCCGAGGAGAACCTGGCGAAGGTCGGCCTGGAGGGCAAGGGCAGGAGCTACCCGGCGCAGCTGTCGGGCGGCCAGCAGCAGCGCGTCGCCATCGCCCGCGCCCTGGCGATGGACCCCGACCTGATGCTGTTCGACGAGCCCACCTCGGCGCTCGACCCCGAGCTGGTCGGGGACGTGCTGGCGGTCATGCGGCAGCTCGCCGACGAGGGCATGACCATGATCGTGGTCACGCACGAGATGGCGTTCGCCCGCGACGTGGCCGACCGCGTGGTGTTCATGGACGGCGGCGTGATCGTCGAGGAGGGCTCGCCGGACCGGGTGATCGGCGCGCCGGAGCACCCGCGCACGCAGACGTTCCTGCGCCGCGTGCTGGACCCGACCCACGCCGAGCCGGACGAGCTGGACACCGGGCACCCGCACCGGGGCCTCACCGGCGAGGAGTCCCCGGACATGGTCAAGGGCCCGAGCCGCCACGGCGGCGAGGGCGCCGGCGCCGGAGGCGTCGGAGCGCTCTAGCCCACGCGTCGGCGGCCCCCGCCTCCCCTCCGGGAGGCGGGGGCCGTTCGCGTTTCCGGTAACCGGGTGCTGATCCGGTGGGGGGCGGCGGACTAGGGTCGGGGCATGTTCGCTGTCACGGCTACGAGTTTCGACGCAGACAATCCGCTCAACGGGCTGACGGCGGGGGAGCGGCCCGATCCGCAGGCCCCCGACGGGTGGGCGACCGTCACGGTGCGGGCCGCCGCGCTCAACCACCACGACCTGTGGTCGCTCCGGGGCGTGGGGCTGCGCGAGGAGCAGCTTCCGATGATCCTCGGGTGCGACGCGGCCGGGGTGGACGAGGACGGCAACGAGGTCATCGTGCACGCCGTCATCGGCGACCCGGACCGGGGCGACGGGGACGAGACGCTGGACCCGAAGCGGACGCTGCTGTCGGAGAAGCACGACGGGACGTTCGCCGAGAAGGTCGTGGTGCCGCGCCGCAACCTGGTGCCCAAGCCCGAGGGGCTGTCGTTCGAGGAGGCGGCCTGCCTGCCGACGGCGTGGCTGACCGCCTACCGGATGCTGTTCGAGAAGGCGGAGCTGCGGCCGGGCGGGTCGGTGCTGGTACAGGGCGCGGGCGGGGGCGTGTCGAGCGCCGCCATCGCGCTGGGGGCGGCGGCCGGGTTCCGGGTGTTCGCGACCAGCCGGAGCGAGGCCAAGCGCAAGCGGGCCCTGGAGCTGGGGGCCGACGCGGTGTTCGAGCCGGGGGCGCGGCTGCCCGAACGCGTCGACGCCGTCATCGAGACCGTGGGCGAGGCGACCTGGTCGCACTCGCTGAAGTCGCTGCGGCCCGGCGGGCGGATCGTGGTGTCGGGGGCGACCAGCGGGCAGGTGCCGCCGGCCGAGCTGAACCGCGTGTTCTTCCTCCAGCTGTCGGTCGTCGGCTCGACGATGGGCACCCGGGCGCAACTGGAACGGTTGGCGAAGTTCCTGGTCAAGACGGGTGTGCGTCCGCACATCGACCGGGTGCTGCCGCTGTCGCGGGCGGGCGAGGGCTTCGCGGCGATGCACGGGGGCGACCTCTTCGGGAAGATCGTCTTCACTCCCTGAGTGCTCCTCCCGGACGGTCATAGCCATCGGTTATCGCGACGTGTCTTGGACGGGGCGGGACGTGCGGCGGCAGAGTCGGACGCGTTCCCCCCGACCATGACGCGAGGAGTTTCCCGATGAGCAAGGTATGGCTGGTCACCGGCGCCACCAGCGGTTTCGGGCGTGCGATCGCCGAGGCCGCCGTGGCCGCCGGGGACGTGGTGGTCGCCGCCGCGCGCCGTCCGGCCGCCCTGGACGACCTGGTGGCCGCGCACCCGGGCCGGGTGGAGGCGGTGGAGCTGGACGTCACCGACGCCGCCGCGGTCGACGCGGCCGTGGCGGGCGTCGTGGAGCGGCACGGGCGCGTCGACGTGCTGGTCAACAACGCGGGCCGCAGCCACGTCGGAGCGGTGGAGGAGACCACCGACGCGGAGCTGCGGGCGCTGTTCGAGGTGCACGTGTTCGGCCCGGCCGCGCTGACCCGCGCCGTCCTGCCGCACATGCGCCGCCGGGGAGGCGGCGCGATCGTGCAGATGAGCAGCATGGGCGGGCAGATGTCGTTCGCGGGCTTCGGGGCCTACAGCGCCACCAAGTTCGCCTTGGAGGGCCTGTCGGAGGCGCTGGCCGACGAGGTGCGGCCGTTCGGGATCAAGGTGCTGGTGGTGGAGCCGGGGGCGTTCCGGACCTCGCTGTTCGCCAACGTCGGCCTCAGCGAGCCGAGCGACGCCTACGCCGACACGGTCGGCCCGACCCGGCGGATGGTCGAGACGGGCGACGGCGCGCAGCCCGGCGACCCCGCCAAGGCCGCCGCCGCCATCCTGGCGGCCCTGGAGGCGGAGGAGACCCCGCTGCGGCTGCCGCTCGGCGACGACGCGGTGGACGCGGTCCTCGGGCACCTCGACGCGGTCCGCGCCGAGGTCACCGCCTGGGAGAAGGTCGCCCGCGACACCCGGTTCAGCGACTGAGCGCGCGCAGCGTCCCGGCGAACCCCTCCCGGGTCCGTTCCCGGAAGCCGACGAAGAACCGGTTGGCCAGGGGAACGGCCCAGCGGCCCCGGGTGGCGACGTTGAGCACGCGGTGGGTGATCCGCGTGCCGTCGCCCTCCGGGGCGAGGTGGTACTCGCCCCGGTACCACCATCCGCCCTGGACGGCGACCAGGTCGTCCCGCTCCTCGACCCTCAGGTACCCGTCGGAGAACATCGCGACCAGCGCCCGCCGGACCTCGGCGGGCGCGCGGTCCACGTGGCCCGTCTCCTCGGCCAGCGGCGCCGCGCTCACCGCCGGCCTCCCGGAACGGTGCCCGGCGCGACCCGGAAGCCGACGGCCTCCAGCAACGGCTTCCGCTTGGTGTTGTGGAACGCGGCGATGCGCCACCGCCCGTCGCCCTCCCGGACCAGCGTGGTGGTCTGCACCTTGTCGAGCTTGCGCGGGGCCCTGCCCTTGTAGGTGTCGCCGCGCCCCGTGATCACCGCGACGTCGGGGGTGAGGAAGCGGACGTCCGCGATCTCCCCGGCGAGCCGGGTCCCCTTGAGGAACCTCCCGAAGAGCATGCGGTGGCTCTCCACGATGTCGCGGCGCCCCCGGTACCGGGTGCCGACGTACGTCGTGTAGGTGGCGTCCTCGGTGAACAGCTCCCCGTAGGCGTCGGCGTCGCCGCGTTCCCAGGCGTCGTTGAGGGCGTCCAGAACGGCGGTGACCTCGGTGGGGTCGTGCGCGACCGGCATGGCATGCTCCTGTTCGTTAGACTGGAACAGTTTCTGCATGGAGACAGTATCTGCACACATGCAGATATTCAAGGAGTGTCATGGCGCAGCGGCCTTCGGGCGAACGGCACGAGATCTTCCGCGACTACCTCGACGCGGTGGGGCTGCACGCCCTGGCCGGGGCGGAGGCGGCCGGGCTCCAGGCGTCCGAGTGGTACGCGATGAGCCAGATCTCCCTGGCCGGGAGCCTGACCCCGGGCGAGCTGTCCGCGCGCACCGGCCTGACCACGGGCGCGACCACCCGGCTGATCGACCGGCTGGAGCGGGCGGGCCGCGTGCGGCGCGTCGCCGATCCGGGCGACCGCCGCCGGGTCGTCGTCGAACCGGCGCCGGACGCGCCCGACGTCGACATCGACGCCATCGTGGGACCGGCGCGCCGCCGCGTCGGCGAGGTGCTGGAGCGGTACACGCCCGAGCAGCGGGAGGTGCTGTTCGACTACTTCCACCGCGCCGCCCCGGCGTTCCGCGAGGCCACCGAGGAGATCCGCGCCGCGCTCAGGGACCGGAAGCGGCGTTAGGGGCGGCGAGCGGATCGACCGGCGGCGGCTGCTCGCCGGTCGGGGAGACCGGGAACCACAGCACGAACGTGCTGCCGACGTCCTCCTCCGAGTGCAGCCGCACCTGGCCGCCGTGCGACTCGGCGATGTGCCGGACGATCGCCAGGCCGAGGCCGGTGCGGCGTTCGCCGGGGCGGTGCCGGTCGCCGCGCCAGAACCGGTCGAACACGCGCTCCCGGTCGTCCGCGCGGATGCCGGGGCCGGTGTCCTTGACCGCCAGCCACAGCCAGCCGTCGCGGCGGCCCGCGCCGACGGTGACGGCGGAGGCGGGCGGGGCCAGGCGGACCGCGTTGGACAGCAGGTTGCCGACGGCGCGGCGCAGCGCGTCATGGTCGCCGATCACCGTCAGGCCGGGGGTGGTGCGCAGCACCAGGGTCTGGCCGCGCTCGGCGGCCAGGGGCCCGTGCTCCTCCACGGCCTCCCGCGCGACGGTCGCCAGGTCCACGTCGGCGTCGTCGAGGGCGGGCGCGGACCGGCGGGCGGTGGCCAGCAGGTCCTCCACCAGCCGGGTCATGCGGGTGGTGGCGCGGTCGACGACCTGCACCGCGCGGTCGTGGTCGGCGGGGTCGGTGCCGGGCGCGGTCAGCACGGCGTCCAGGTTCGCCCGGATGATCGCCAGGGGGCTGCGCAGCTCGTGCGAGGCGTCGTCGATGAGGCGGCGCTGCGCCTCGAACGCCGCGTCCAGCCGGTCCAGCATCGAGTCGACCGTGTCGGCCAGCGACCGCAGCTCGTCCTTGGGCCCGGCCAGCCGGATGCGCCGCGACAGGTCGGTCGCCTGGATCTCCTCGGCGGCGGCGGTGATCGCGGCGACGGGCCGCAGCGCGCGGCCCGACAGCACCCAGCCGATGCCGAGGCTCGCCACGAACAGCCCGCCCAGCACCCCCAGCGAGTAGTTCCGCAGCGTCCGCTGCGTCTCGTAGTGGATGGCGGAGGCGACCTCGCTCTCCTTCACCACCTCCACCACCTGCCCGGTGGACAGCTTGCTGCCGTCGGCGGTGACGCGGACCTTCTCGGCGTTGAACGTCTTGCTGATCGGGCGCGCGTCGGTGTTGGCGGCGATCACCCAGTAGACGCCGCCGAGCACCAGCGCCGTCAGCACGAACAGCAGCGTCGAGTACATGACGGTCAGCCGGAAGCGGATCGTCTGGGTGAACGCCGGCGGCCTCACGCGGGCACCTCCCGCAGCCGGTACCCGCGCCGCACCAGCGTCTCGATCAGCGGCGGGTCGTCGTCGCCGAGCTTGCGGCGCAGCGTGCCGACCGTGACCCGCACGGTGTTGGTGAACGGGTCGGCGTTCTCGTCCCACACGTGCTCCAGCAGCTCCTCGCTGGAGACGACCTCGCCGGGGCGGCCCATCAGGTAGCGCAGCACCGCGAACTCCTTGGGCGTCAGGCGCAGCGCCCGGTCGCCCCGGAACGCCTCCTGCCGGGAGGTGTCCAGCCGCAGCGCCCCCACCGTCAGCACGGCCGTCCCGCCGCCACTGTCGCGGCGCAGCAGCGCCCGCACGCGGGCCAGCAGCTCGGGGAACGCGAACGGCTTCACCAGGTAGTCGTCGGCGCCCTGGTCCAGGCCCTGCACCCGGTCGGCGAGCCGGTCGCGGGCGGTGAGCATCAGGATGCGCAGGTCCGCCCCGGTCTCCCCGGCCACCTCCCCGGCGCGGATCGACCGGCAGAACTCCATGCCGTCGCCGTCGGGCAGGTTCAGGTCCAGGATCATCAGGTCGTAGGCGGCGGCGTACAGCTTCTCGGTGCCGGTCGCCACGTCCAGCGCGACGTCCACCGCGTAACCGGCCCGCACCAGGCCGAACCGCAACGCCTCGACCAGGTCTTCCTCGTCCTCGACGAGCAGTACCCGCATGGCCGTTCACCCTATGAGCCGGCGGGCCGTGTCGACAGCCCGGTCGGCCGGGATCGCGAAGCCGATCCCGATCGAACCCGATCCGCCCCGGCTGAGCATCGCGGTGTTGACGCCGACGACCTCGCCGCGCGCGTTCACCAGCGGGCCGCCGGAGTTGCCGGGGTTGATGGAGGCGTCGGTCTGCAGGACCGGGCCGTTCAGGGAGCCGCCGCCGGGCAGCTCGCGGTCCAGGGCGCTGACGATGCCACCGGTGACGGTCCCGGCCAGCCCCAGCGGCGACCCGATCGCCAGCACCGGGTCGCCGACCCGCACGTCCGCCGACCGGCCCATCACCAGCGGCGGCGGGCTGTCGCGCGGCTCCACGGCCAGCACGGCGATGTCCTGCGCCTCGTCGGCCCCGACGACGCGGGCGGCGAGCCGCCGCCGGTCCGACAGCACGACGGCGACCTCGCCGCCCTGCCCGGCCACGCCGTCCACGACATGGGCGTTGGTCACGATGTGGCCGCCCCGGTCCACCACGAACCCCGACCCCGAGGCGCGGGCCCGGCCGCTGGCCACCTCCACCGACACGACGCTCACCTGCACGCGGGCGGCCATGTCGGACAGGTCGCCGGGGCCGTTCACCGGCCCGGCGGAGGACTGGCGGATCGGCGCGGGGGCCCGCCCG
>NZ_BCQR01000057.1 GCF_001552175.1 Actinomadura kijaniata NBRC 14229 | reverse complement strand
GGCACCGAGGCGCTGGTGGGGTTCTGCAACGCAGAGGACAAGGACCACACGTTGAAGGCGGGCACGGAGGTCGCGGTGGCCTGCGCTCGAGATGAGTTGCCAGCCTTCGGCAGTTCTGCCGTCGAGCGTTGGATCCGCCCGCGTACGGCCGACCCCGTCGAGTCGACCTTCATCAGCTGGCGGCATCGCACCAGGGCCACGACGAGGCCCGGTTCACGAACCGCTGGTTTGGCCATGGCGTTCAAGCTCATCGAGTCCATCTGGGCTAACGCCCCGTACATGGTCGCGTTGGTGTGTACTGGAGCCCGCTTCGGATGCGGCGTGCTCGGCGCGCGTGATGAGGTCAGCGTCGCATGACCGGCTGCATGCAGCGCCCGCTGCTCTTCCTCGATGTCGATGGGCCGCTGCTCCCGTTCGGCGAGGACCCGCGGCGGGGTCCACGGGCTACCGCGGTGGGTTCTCGCCTGGCGCGGCTCGTCCCGGAGGTGGGCCGTCGGCTGGCGGCGTTGCCGTGCGAACTCGTCTGGGCCACCACCTGGGAAGACGCTGCCAACGACGAGATAGCAGCCCTCATCGGGCTGCCACGGCTGCCCGTGGTGAACTGGCCGGAGCCATCCGTCGAGCATGAACACGAGGATCGGTGGTTCGGGCTCCACTGGAAGACCCGGACCCTGGTGAGCTGGGCGGCCGGACGCCCGTTCGCATGGGTCGACGACGAGATCACCGACGCCGATCGGGCCTGGGTGTCCGCGCACCATCGCGGCCGGGCTCTCCTCCATCGCGTGGAGGCGTTCCGGGGACTCTCCGACGAGGACTTCGCAACGCTTGATCAATGGCTTCGGACTCTGTGAGGCGTCCACGATTCGCCGGATGACAATTGCTCATGGGTGTGGGTTTCCCTCGCCGCGTGGGGGCGGCGTTGTCATGCGCTTCGGCTGGCCAGCCGTTTGTCGTGGCCGGATACCGGAGTCGGCCTGGGCTCGTAGGTCCGGGCCGATGGGCGCCGTTGGGTCGAGGTGCTGTTAGCGGTCGCTCTGGTTATGGCCCGAGTGCTTCGCGGCCTTCGTTGCGTTGCCGTCGGTGTCCGGGTCCGCTACAGCCGGCTCATTGATGGGACGGATTCTTGGGGGTGGGCGGGGGTCGTCCGACCGAATGCGGGAAACCGTTCGTCTGGGCGGCGCACTGCCCGGGGTCTCTTCGCTCACCTGCGCGGATGGGCTTGGGAACAGGAGTTCGGTGGCGTTCTGTTCTTGGGCGGTGCGCGTTTGGAGCGTCAGGTGGATCGCGCCGCTGAATGGCCCGCTGGGATCTCTTCTGAGGCTTCCGGTAGCGACGGAAGAGGCTCGTTCGGTTGGGTGGCGAACGTCATGGGGAGCGTTTGAACGTGTCGGACGCGGGTGGGGAGTGTCAGTCCGCGCCTATTCCGTTGGCCAGGTGGGCGGGGAGGGGATAGAGGCGTTCTTCGGGGAGGAGGTCTCGGGCTTGGCGCGTCCTGCCTTCCTGGAGGAGGCGATGGATCTTGCGGACCAGCGGGGTGCGGTCCTCGATCTCCAACGTCCATTCGTCCGCGTAGCGGTTGATGACGTGGCGGCTCAGTCCGATCTGGATGCTGCGGTCTTCGAGTTTCGCGCCGCGCAGGGTGCGTTCGGGGTCCCACTGGACGTGGACGACGGACTCGGCGAAGCGCCGGCGCCACTCGTCGCTGTCGCGGAACACCCGCCGGTCCGGGTGGGTCGGGACGGCCAGGCTCAGGGCCTCCTCCCATCCGGCGCGGGTGATGCGGACCGCGAGGATGCGTTCCTGGCCGGGTTTGCGGGCCCAGTTGCTACGGGCCATCAGCCACAGGAACGACGGTTTGATCCAGGTCATCCGCTCCCGTGAGAAAGGCGGTACGAAGCGGCCCGCCGCGCAGGCGGCGTCGGCGATCTCCGGACGGAACGCCTGGTAGACGGTGATGGAGTCGCGGTCGTACCGGGCGCGGATCTGGTGCGTTCTCATCCCGGTCACCGTGGCCGAACGCCGATCGGCCGGGCAACCGGTTTTCCGGCGGCGCGCTGCGGCGCCGCCGGACCTTTGTGACCGGTGGTGCGGAATTTCCCTCTGGGAGGAAAGGATTAGCTGGCCCGCAGGTAAGAGGCGCGGAGGGAGAGGCGGTTCCGCAGCAGGTCGATGGCCTCGGGCAGGGCCGGGGCCGCCGCCTGGGCGCGGAGCCGATGGCCGTCGACGGCGACGACCGCCTGCGCCAGGGCCGGGCGCGGAAGTGACGAGTCCGCCAGCAGGGTCAGGGTGACCTGGACGGTGTCGATCTCACCGGGAATGTCGGCCAGAGCGGCACGGACGGCGCGTTCGGCCTCGTTCCGATCCGTGTCCGTCACCTCACCCGAGGTCAGGAATCGCACTTCCGGCACTTCACGACGGGTCGAGTTCATGGCGTTCCCCACAGACGCGATGACTGTTCGGTCCGGGAACGGGGTGTGCCGTCGCAGGACACATCCGTCCCCATATATAAGGACCGTCACGGCTTTCCCGAAGTTCACCGCGGCAGACGAGAGCTTCGTCACCGTCCCGCCCCCGGACCTGCTGCGGGGATTTTCACCCATCCCAAATCTGGATGCTGATCCTCTACGATGTGGCGGGTAACACTTCCGCCCGCGTTTCCAACCGTCGACTGGCTGGTGACCGCTTGTCCCGTCAATCCGCTGCCCCGACCCCGCCGCCCGAGGGCGGGCCCCAGGTCGGTCGTGTGATCGACTATCCGCGGCGCGGCGGCCCCACCGTGCTGCGCATCCTGCTGGGTTCGCAGTTGCGGCGGCTGCGCGAGGCGCGCGGCATCTCCACCGAGGAGGCCGGGTACGAGATCCGCGGTTCGCACTCCAAGATCAGCCGGATGGAGCTCGGCCGCGTCGGGTTCAAGGAACGCGACGTCGCCGACCTGCTGACGCTGTACGGGGTGACCGACCCGGCCGAACGCGCGCCGCTGCTGGAACTCGCCCGCGAGGCCAACACGCCCGGCTGGTGGCACCAGTACGGCGACGTGCTGCCGAGCTGGTTCGAGACCTATCTCGGGCTGGAGGAGGCGGCGTCGCTGCTGCGCGCCTACGAGGTGCAGTTCGTTCCGGGCCTGTTGCAGACCGAGGAGTACGCGCAGGCCGTGGTGCGCCTGGGCTACCCCGACGCCACGGACGAGGAGACCGAGCGGCGGGTGCAGGTCCGGATGACGCGCCAGGAGCGGTTCACCCAGCGGGGCGCGCCGACGCTGTGGGCCGTGGTGGACGAGGGCGTGCTGCGCCGTCCGCTCGGCGGCCCGGCGGTGATGCGCCGCCAGCTGGAGCACCTCATCGCGATGACCGAGCTGACGAACGTGACGCTGCAGGTGGTGCGGTTCGGCGCGGGCGGCCACGCGGCGGCGGGCGGGCCGTTCACGATCCTGCGGTTCGCCGAGCCGGGCCTTTCGGACGTGGTCTATCTGGAGCAGCTCACCAGCGCGCTGTACCTGGACAAGGCGAGCGACGTCGACATCTACATGCAGGCGATGAACAATCTGTGCGTCACCGCCTCCCGGCCCGACCTGACCGTGGACTTCATGCGCGACCTGTTGCGCGAGATGTGACCGGCGGGCGCGGCGGTTCCTTCCATCGGACCCGCCTCGGGCGGTAGCGTCGTGTGAGAACATCCGTTCGACCACTGTCCGTCGAGGCCCCGAGGTGCTGAGGTGCCGACCTCCCAGAGCGCTTGCGACACCGACCCGACACCGTCCCGGCTGCCCCGGCGGTGGGATCTGGCCGAGGCCCGGGTGTCCGGGCCGGTGGCGGAGGGCCGTGACCGCCGTTGCTGGCGGGTGGACTCCGGCGACGGCCCGTTCCTTCTGGCGGAGTACCCGAGACCGGACCGGCGGCGGCTCCTGTTCCAGCACGAGGTGACCGCCGCGCTCGACGCGGCGGGCCTGCCGGTGCTGGCGCCGGTTCCGGCGCGCACCGGCAGGACCCTGGTCACGGCCGGCGGCCACGGCTTCGTCCTGTACTCGTGGGTGTCGGGGCGGCGGCGCGGCGGCCTGGAGCTGACGTACGGGCAGTGCGAGGCGCTCGGCGAGCTGCTCGGCCGTCTCCACGCCGAACTGGACGCCTGCACTCCCCCGGTGCAGCAGAGCATGCTGGTGCCGACGCCGCGCGCGGCCGACGCGGCCGAGGCGGTCGACGCGTTGCTGGACTCGGTGCCCGACGACGGGACCGACTTCGCCGCGCTCACCGGACGGCGTCTTCGGGAGCGGCGCGCGCTGCTGGACGAGTACGCCGACTTCCGTCCCCCGGAGCTGGACGTCAGTACGGTCGGGCACCTGCACGGCTCGTTCGGTCCGGGCTGCCTGCGCTACGGCGGCTCCGGCAACGTCACCGCCGTGCTGGGCTGGGACTCGCTGACGACCGGCCCGGTCGCCGGGGAGCTGGTGCGCGCGGCGGTCGCGCTGTTCACGTTCGAGGACGACCGGGGCCTGGACCTGGAGCGGGTGCAGTCCTTCGTGCGCGGCCACCGCGCCGCGTTCCCCCTGGACGCCGGGCAGATCCAGGGGGCGGTCCACCGCGAGTGGTGGGAGCGGTTGTGCGACGTCCGCCCGCTGCGGCACCGCTACCTCGGCGACGACCCGGCGGGCGGGACGGGCGGCGACCGCGGCTCCGCCGGGGCGGCCGGGCTGGTGGCCTGGTGGTCGGCGAACCTGGACCGCACCCTGGAGGTCTTCCCCGCCCCGTACGCGGCCCCGGCCGAGGACAGCCCCGCCTACGGCTGACCAATCTTGACCGCTCGTTACAGATAACCTAGGGTCGAGCCATGGCACGCACCCGGGAGTTCGACACCGACGCGGCGGTCGAGGCCGCGATGCAGGTGTTCTGGAGCCGCGGCTACGAGGCCACCTCGATCCAGGACCTGGTCGAGGCGACCGGCGTCGGGCGCGGCTCGCTGTACGCGGCGTTCGGCAGCAAGGACGGCCTGTACGAGGCCGCCCTCGCCCGGTACGCGGAACGCTCGGTCGGCGGGGCCGCCGAGCGGCTGGACGGCGACGGGCCGGTCCGCGTCGTCCTGCGGGACCTGCTGGTGGGCATGGTCGAGGAGACCGTCGCCGACCCGGCGCGGCGCGGCTGCCTCATCACCAACACCGCCGTGGAGCGGCTTCCCCGCGACCCGGCGGCGGGACGCGTCGTCGGCGGCGCGCTCGACCGTCTCACCGACGCGGTGACCGCGGCGCTGCGCCGCGGTCGCGCCCGCGGCGAGCTGCCGCCCGACGCCGACGTGGCCGCGCTGGCCGACTTCCTGGTGACGACCGTCCAGGGGCTGCGCGTGCAGGGCAAGGCCGGCGCCGACCGGCGGCGCCTGACCACCGTGGTGGACACCGCGCTGCGCGTCCTGGACGCGCCCCCGGCCTGACCCGTGCCGTTATCTGTAACGAATAGTCAAGAATTGGAGTCGACGATGACCTCCGTCGCACTGTTGGGCACCGGCATCATGGGAGCCGCCATGGCCCGCAACCTCCTGCGGGCCGGGCTCGACGTCACCGTGTGGAACCGCACCCGGGAACGCGCCGAGCCCCTGGCCGCCGACGGCGCGACCGTCGCCGCGACGCCCGCCGAGGCCGTCGCGGACGCCGACGTCGTCATCACGATGCTCGACGACGGCGGCACCGTGCTCGCCGTCATGGACGACGCCGCCTCCGCGCTGCGTTCCGGGCAGGTCTGGGCGCAGATGAGCACGGTCGGGCTGGAAGCCGTCGGGCCCATGGCCAAGCTCGCCGCCGAGCACGGCGTCACGTTCGTGGACGCGCCGGTGCAGGGCACCCGGCAGCCCGCCGAGCAGGGGCAGCTGGTCGTGCTCGCGGCCGGTCCGGAGAGCGTGCGCGCGCCCCTGGAGCCGGTGTTCGGGGCGGTCGGGCGCCGGACGCTGTGGCTGGACACCGACGGCGCGGGCGGGGCGGCGCAGCGGCTCAAGCTGGTCGCCGTCAGTTACGCGATCTCGATGACCGGGCTCGTCGGGGAGACGCTGGGGCTGGCCAAGGGGCTCGGCGTCGATCCGGCGCTGTTCGCCGAGGTCGTCACCGGCGGCCCCCTGGACAGCCCGTACCTCCAGGCGAAGATGAGGGCGATCGCCGACGGCGACTTCACGCCGAGCTTCACCGCCCGCAACGCCCGCAAGGACACCCGCCTCATCGGCGAGGCCGCCGCGGCGGCGGGGGTCCGGGCGGACCTGAACGAGGCGACCGGCGAGCGGCTGCGGCGCGCCGTCGAGAGCGGCCACGGCGAGGAGGACATGGCCGCCAACTACTTCGCCAGCTTCGAGTCCTGAGGCGTCAGTCCGCGAACACCGGGCGGCCCGGGTCCTGCTCCGGCTCGGCCGCCCCCAGGTGCCCGGTCGCGCCGGCCACCACGCCGAACGTGTCCGGGCCGTGCGGCCGCAGCTCGATCGCCGAGCCGTTGGGGACCACGGTGACGTCGACGTGGCGGCGGAACGCCCGCATCGCCGCCGCGTCCGGTTCGGTGATCCCCGTCGTGAGCGTCCAGGTCACGGCCTTCATGAACAGCCCGTGCGTGAACACCGCGACCGGCCCGGGCAGCCCGGCCGCGCGGTCCAGGAACGCCCGCGCCCGGTCGATGAGGCCCTGGAACGACTCGCCGTCCCCGCCCTCGACGTGGCGGGGGTCGGCGCGGTCCCAGTACGCCTCGGCGAACGGCCGCCGCTGCGCGTTGGTGGTCTGCGGGCCGTGCAGCCTCCCCAGGTAGGTGAACTCCTGGACGGGCCACTCCTCGTAGGGGACGTCGGGGAACCGCTCCCGCGTGGGCAGCGCGGTCTGCCGGGCCCGCACGAACGGCGAGGCGACGACCAGCGCGGGCGGGCCGGTGAGGGCGGCGGCGACCCGGGCGGCCTCGGCCCGGCCGCGCGCGGTGAGCGGCGCGGCCCCGGGGCCGTTGGTGGGCAGTCCGGCGTTCGACTCGCTCTGGCCGTGCCGGATCATCCAGACCCGCGCACCCGTCATCTCGATCACGTCCCCAGGCTGGCACGCGGACGGAACGTTCGGAAGAGCGCGGCCCCGGACAGGAAGAGGGTGGGACACGAGTCACGGAGGGACACCGATGGAAGTGCTGAGCAGCCGGATCCTGCTGCGCCCGGCCGATCCGGAGCGCAGCCGCCGCTTCTACCGCGACGTGCTGGGGCTGGCGGTGTACCGGGAGTTCGGCCCGCCGGACGATCCGGGGCTGGTGTTCTTCCTCGGCTCGGGGTTCCTGGAGGTGTCGGGGCACGGCGCGGGGCGCGCCGGATCGTCGCCGATGCTCTGGTTGCAGGTGCGCGACGTGCGGGCCGAGCACCGGCGGCTCGCCGCGGCCGGGGTGACGGTCACCCGCGAGCCGCGGCCGGAGCCGTGGGGACTGGTCGAGATGTGGATCGAGGATCCCGACGGTGTCCGGATCGTCCTGGTGGAGGTCCCGGACGACCACGTGCTGCGCCGCGACCCGCGTTCCTGACCGGCCGTCACCCCGACCAGCCGGTCACGGGGCGTAGACCCGCTCGACGAACCGGGCGATCAGCTCGTCGGGCAGGTGCCGCGCCAGGTCGGCCTCGCTGATCATGCCGACGAGGCGGTCGCCGTCCAGCACCGGGACGCGCCGGACCTGGTGCTCGCCCATGGTGCGCACCACCGTCTCGGCGTCGTCCCCGGCGGCGACGGTGTGCAGGTCGGGCCCGGCCACCTCCCCGGCCGTCGTCCGCTCGGCGTCGCGGCCCTCGGCGACGGCCCGGAGCACGATGTCGCGGTCGGTGACGACGCCGCGCAGCCGCCCGTCCGGCCCCAGGACCGGCAGCGCTCCCACGTCCAGGTCGCGCATCTTCCGCGCGGCGGCGGACAGCGTGTCGTCGGCGCCGACGCCCTCGACGCCGGAGGTCATGATGTCGCGTGCGGTGGCCAATGCTGCTCCTCCCCCGGATCGCGTCGCAATCCCACCCATGCCCCGGGCGGCGCAACGGCGGGCAAACCCGACACCATCCCCGCACCAAAACTGGAAAAAGCTGGAAGTTTCAGGAAGCTGCGGTACCCTCTCCGTCATGCCTTCGTCACCCGGAGCCCCCTCCCCGGAGGAGCTCGAGGCTCGCATCGCCGAGCTGCGCACCGCCGTGCGCCGGGCGATGGCGGCCGGGGACCGGCAGGCCGCCCGCGCGCACCGCGCCGAGCTGCGCGCCGCCGAGGGGGCCTGGGACGAGGCCGTGCTCGGCGACACCGCGCTCGGCGACACCGCGCTCGGCGACACCGCGCTCGGCGAACCGGCGCCTGACGAGACCGCGGACGACGCGCCTTCCGGCGAGCGCCCCGCGCCCCCTCCCCCGCCGCGCGCCGCCGTGCCGCGCGGGCTGGTGCCGGTGCGCGAGCGGGTCCACCAGGCGTTGACGCTGATCGGCGCGCCCGCGGCGCCCAAGCTGATCGCGTCGGTGTACGCGGCGTTCCTGCCGGGGCAGCTCCCCGCCGCGCGGCTGACGAGCCTGCGCCGCGACGAGGAACGCTCGTTCCGCAGCGCCCCCTACGCCCGCCCCTACTACCTGTGCGCGGCACTCACCGCCGACCTGCTGGCACCGGCCCGCGGGCTGCTCACCGTGAGCACCTGGCCGCTGGAGCAGCGGATCTCCGGGCCGCTCAGCGCCCGCACCGACTTCCTCACCGCCGCGATCCGGATCGCCGAGCACGCCGAGCGCCGTCCCGACTCTCCGGACGTTCAGCGACTCTTGTGGCGTTTCGCGGCCAACATTCCCGGTGCTGCCACCGGTGCGGTCGGTACAGTCGAGCCGGGGGCGCTCATCGCGGCCGCCCGCGCGGAACTCGACGTGCACGCCGAGACCGACCGGCGGCAGCGCAGACGCGCCGCCGACCGCGCCCGCGCGCAGCTCGACGACGCCGGGCGGCTGTTCGGCGCCCGGCTGCGCGCCATGCGCAGCGCCACCGGCACCACCGACGGAGAAGACGACCGATGAGCATGACCGCGCCGGACCTGGACCGGCTGCGCGGGGTGGCCGCCCCGCGCAACCACGACGCCCGCACCATCGCCGCGCTGACCGCCAATCCGGGCTGCGCCCGGCGGGGCGTGATGGACGCCGCCGGGGTCGACAAGGACGCCGTCGCCCGCCATCTGGGCTTCGGCGTGCCGTTCGGCCAGTCGCAGTTCGCGATCACCCGGGGGAACACGTTCGAGGCGCAGGTCAAGGCCGACGGGTGTGCCGAGCTGCTGACCCTGCTGCGCGACCGGCTCGGCCTGGAGGTGCCCGAGGTCGCCTACGACGACCTCGGGGCGGTCGGCGACAACGAGGGCCGCGAGGTGCGGCACGCCCGTACCCGCAAGCTGGTCCAGCGCGCGCTGGAGACCGGCGAGGGCACGCTGTTCGACCATCCGCTGCTGCGGCTGGACATCGCCGGGCGCCCCGCCTACCTGGAGCCCGACGTGATCGCGTTCCAGCTCGGCGGGCGGTTCCACATCGTGGAGATCAAGTCGTTCGCGGTGATCGACGGGCAGGCCGAGGCGGACCAGGTGGCCGCGGCCGCGCGGCAGTCGGCGGTGTACGTGCTGGCGCTGCGGCGGCTGGTCGCCGAGCTGGGCCACGACCCGGTCGAGAAGGTGGCGCACGAGGTGTTCCTGGTGTGCCCGGAGAACTTCTCCAACCGGCCCACCGCCACCCCGGTCGACATCCGCCCGCAGCTGGCGGTGCTGGAGCGGCAGCTCGCCCGCCTCACCCGCGTCGACACGATCGTGGCGCAGCTCCCCGAGGAGATCACCTTCGACCTGGGCGAGGCCCTGGAGGAGGCGGTGCGCACCGTGGAGGCCCGGTACGCGCCCGAGTGCATGTCGAGCTGCGAGATGGCGTTCTTCTGCCGCGCCGAGGCCCGCGCCTGCGGCGCGACCGGGGCGCTGGGCCGGTCGGTCCGCGACGACCTGGGCGGCGTGGACTCGGTCGAGACCGCCCTCGCACTGGCCGAGGGCGTCCTGGAGCCGTCGGAGGACCTCGCCGAGACCGCCGAGCAGCTCCGCCTGGCCGCCCGCCTCCGCCGCGAGGCCCTGGCGGGGGTGGCGTGAGCACGCTGAAGGGGCGCCTTCTCGGCGCCCCCCAAACGTGCGGGGAGCACAGTGTGAGCACGCTGAAGGGGCGCGGCGCCGTCTGGGCTGACCCGCGAGCGCAGCGAGCCGATGGGCAATGTGCCCACGCGGAACGAGCGCAGCGGGAGCGAAGCGACCAGAGCGACGAGGGAAGACGGCGCCTCCTTGGCGTCGTCTGGGCCGGGTCGCGGGCGCGGAGTGGCCGGGGGCGGTGGCGCCTTCTTGGTGGTCCGTGGGTGGGCGGGGGCGTTGGGTGAGTACGTTGACCTCTCTCGCGCAGCTCCAGGCGGTCGCCTCCGGGGTCGCGCAGCCGCTCGCGACCGTGCGGCACTGCCATCTGGCCGAGGCGCCGCTGGTCATGGTGCCGCTCAAGCTCGCCGGTGAGGCCGCCGCGCCGCTGGCGGTGATGCTCGGGTCCGATCCGGGGAGTCCGACGCTGCTGGTGGTTCCGCAGCCGCGCAACCGGGATCAGCGGTTCGCGTTCGCCGCCGACCTGGCGCGGGTCGCGCTCAAGTACATCGAGTCCAGCCGGGGCCAGGTCGAGGAGCTGCCGCCGGGCAAGGAGGGCGAGGAGCGCATCCGCTACAGCGACGCCCCGCAGCTGCTGGTGCCGAACCGGGGCGGGGTGGCGTTCCTGCGGATGCTGGGGCGGTCGACGCGGTTCCGCCGCACCGACGGGCCGTACGCGGTGGAGCCGTCGGTGCCGGTGCTGGGCCGCTGGCTGACGTGGTTCACCGACCGGTACGACCATCCCGGGTCGTGCCTGCTGCTGACGATGACCGAGACGCTGCGGCTGCACTGGGCGACCGGGCAGTCGGCGCTGGAGGACGGGAACCTGGCCGCGCTGGTCGGCTGGATCGACCCGCCGGAGGGCCTGACCGGGCCGCAGGCGGCGGCGCTGGCCGAGGATCCGCTCGCCACGCCGCCCGCCGGGCCCACCACCGACCCCGGTTTCGACAACGAGGTCCTGGCCCCGGCCGTCGCCGCCTACGACGCCGCGCGCGGCCCGGCCCGCGACCGCGCCGAGGAGCGCGTCCGCGCGGTCCTGGAGACCCAGCTCGCCCCGACGTGGGAGCTGATGTGGCGGGCGGTGGGGCTGCTGCGCGGGCTGCCGGAGGGCGCGAGCGTGCCGCAGCGGTGGGAACGCGACCGCGACTCGTTCACCTACTTCCACCAGACGTTCGGCGAGGCGTACCCGCAGGCGCGCCGGGACTCCCCGGTGCGGGCGGCCAAGCGGCTGCACGACATGGAGCGCGCCCAGGACGCCTACGACGCGCAGCGCGCGTTCGACGACCCGCTGGTGATGGCCGAGCACCGGCTGAACGGGCTGGCGTTCGGCGGGGAGGTCACCGGCTGCGACCCGACCCGCAAGGACGAGTCCGGCAAGCGCCCCAAGCTCCGTCCGCACGTGTGGGTCCGCACGGGGGACCCGGTCCGGCTGGATCCGGGGACGACGGTGTGCAGCGCCGCCAACCCGAAGATCAAGGGCACGGTCGTGGAGATCGGCCCGGACGGGGCGGTCCTGGTGGAGCTGACCGGTGGGATGGGCCGCAAGCTGACCCCCGAGCCGGGAACGGTGCCGCAGGTGGGCGACCGGGTGGTGTTCACGTCGCTGACGCTGGGGTCGTTCGGGCCGAGCCGGTTCCCCGACAAGGAGAACACGCCCTGGACGCACGGCGGGCCGCCCGCCGACTACGAACCGACCGACGACGACGCGGCGGAGGACTGGTCATGACCGACATCGCCGATCCGGGCGCGGCGGCCGACCGGGTCGTCGCGGCAGTGCTGGCCGACCTGGACGGCGGGCACCGCGGCGTGATCGTGGACTCCCCGCCCGGCGCGGGCAAGTCCACCCTGGTGGTGCGGGCCACCGCGCACCTGGCTGAGACCGGCGAGCGCATGATGATCGTGGCGCAGACCAACGAGCAGGTCGACGACCTGATCGACCGGATCGCCACCAGGCATCCGCACATCGCCGTGGGGCGGCTGTCGGCGGCGGGTTACGTGCCCGGCGACCGGGTGACCGGCCACGCCTCGGTGCGGGTCGCGCAGAAGGCCGACGACCTCGCCGACCGCGCCGTGGTGATCGCGACGGCCGCGAAGTGGGCGACGCTGTCGGACGGGTCATGGCCGTGGGCGATCGTGGACGAGGCGTACCAGATGCGCTCGGACATGCTGCTGCGGATCGCCAGCCGGTTCGAGAAGGCGCTGTTCGTGGGCGACCCCGGCCAGCTCGACCCGTTCTCCACCGTGGAGGTGGAACGCTGGGCGGGCCTGGCGTGGGACCCGATGCGCAGCGCCGTGTCTGTGCTGCTGGCCCACAACCCCGACCTTCCGGTGCACCGGCTGCCGGTGTCGTGGCGGCTGCCCGCCTCGGCCGCGCCGGTGGTGTCGAAGGCGTTCTACCCGTTCACCGGGTTCCGGTCCGGCACGGGGCCGGGCGACCGGCTGCTGGAGTACGGGGCGCGCGGTATGGGCACCACCTACGACCGGGCGCTGGACGAGGCCGCCGCGTCCGGGTGGGCGCTGTACGAGCTGCCGGCCCGGCACACGCTCCGCACCGACGCCGAGGCGGTCCGCGCCACCGCGGCGCTCGCGGTGCGGCTGCTGCAACGCGGTCCCGTCGCGCACTCCGAGCAGGGGAGCACGCCGGTGACCGCCGACCGGGTCGCGATCGGTGCGGCGCACCGCGACCAGGTCACCGCGATCCGCGCGGCGCTCGGCCCGCACGGCGAGGGCATCACCGTCGACACCGCCAACCGGCTGCAGGGCCGCGAGTACGACGTGACGGTGGTGCTGCACCCGTTGTCGGGCCGCCGCGACGCCACCGCGTTCCATCTGGAGTCGGGGCGGCTGTGCGTGCTGACGTCGCGGCACCGGCACGCGTGCGTCGTGGTCGCGCGCGCCGGGATCCCCGAGCTGCTGGACGCGCACCCGTCGACCGAGCCGGTGCACCTGGGCGTCCCGGTGAAGTTCCCCGACGGGTGGGAGGCCAACCAGGCGGTCCTGGCGCACCTGGCCCGGCACCGGGTGCCGGCCTGAGGGTCAGCCCGCCGTCGCGGTCCAGCGGCCGTTGGCGCGGGCGATGGAGACCGGGTGGTCGAAGCAGGCGCTGACGAGCCCGGTGGTGATCACCTCGTCGGCCGGTCCGGCGGCCAGCACCCGGCCCTCGCGCAGCAGCAGCGCGTGGGTGGTGCTGGTCGGCAGCTCCTCCAGATGGTGGGTGACCAGCACCGACGTCAGGCCGGGGCGGTTGCGGCGCAGTTCGTCCAGGGCCGCCAGCAGGCGTTCGCGGGCGGCCAGGTCCAGGCCGGTGGCGGGCTCGTCGAGCAGCAGCAGGCGCGGGTCCGGCATCAGCGCGCGGGCGATCAGCGCCCGGCCGCGTTCGCCCTGCGACAGGTGCGGCCAGCGCGCCTCGGCCCGCGCGGTCAGCCCCATCAACGCGATCAGCTCGTCGGCGCGGCGCAGCTCGTCGGCGCTCGGCGTCCAGCGCGGCACCAGTTCGATGGTGCCGGTCGCGCCGGTCAGCACGATCTCCCGGACGGTGCGCGCCGACTCCAGCGGGTGGCGCGGGTTCACCTGGCCGATGAGCGCGCGCAGGTCGTGCACGTTGACGCGGCCGAGCCGGTGGCCGAGGATCTCGGCGGTCCCCCGGGTGGGGTGGGTGTAGGCGCCCAGGATGCCGAGCAGCGTCGACTTGCCCGCGCCGTTCGGGCCGATCAGCGCCCAGTGCTCGCCGGCGAGGACGGTCAGCGACACCCGGTCCAGCAGCGTCCTGCGCTCCCGGACCAGGTCGATCTTGTCGGCGTTCAGCACCACCTCGGCGCGCGTGTCGGTCACGGATTCCACCTCCCGGGTCCCCCGGCACGTTATCGGGTGCACCGAAACGTCACGGCGGCGGAGTCGAAACAGGGGCGCGCGAACGGCGCGCGGGCGGATACGGTGGGATCGGTGCCTCAGCGATCAGGGGAGGGACATGGAGGACCTCGGCTTCATGTGCGCCCGCTGCGGCGGCGAGGTGCACGACGTGACGCACAACCGCGAGGGGGAGCTCGACGCGGTCGGCTACCGCCACAACCGGCGGGTCGAGCCGTGGGACCACGAGCTGGAGCTCGCGGTCGGCGCCCCCGACCCCGGCACGCCGGACTGCGACTTCTGCGGCGAGGCCGCGCCGGGCTGGCTCTACTACCCCACGCTGGACCCCGAGGACACCGACGTGTTCGAGGTCGAGCTGGACACCACCCACCTGTCGGACGACGACACGGCGACGGCCGTGCTGAACATGCTCTATCCCTGGTACGCCTGCGACACCTGCTCGGTGCTGGTCGCCGACCGCAACATGGAGCAGATCATCGTCCGGGCGCTGGAGCGCACCCCGGTCCCCGCCGACGGTCCCGTCGGGGAGGACGTGGTCCGCGCGCGCCTGCGGGGGTCGCTGTCGGTGTTCTTCACCACCCGGCCGGGACGTCCCCAGCCCTCGCGCGCCGTCTGAGGGACCGCGCCGCCCGGCTTCCGCCGCGCCGGAATCCAGGCGTGGCCGGTTCCACTGTGACCGGAATCGCCATCCGGGCCACCTGAACCGTCGGTCACCAACATTATGATTCCTCCGGTTCGGGACACGACGGCCTCCGGGGGGTACAAGTGATCATTGAGACGCGGTTTCACGGCCCGGAGGGCTCGGGCAACGGCGGTTACACGGCCGGGCTGCTGGCGGCGCACCTGACGGCCGACACGGTGACGGTGACGCTGCGCAAGCCGCCGCCGCTGGACACCGAGCTGCGGGTCTCCCCCGCCGACGACCACGGCCTGGGGGCCTGGCTGTGGCATGACGACGTGCTGGTCGCCGAGGCCCTGGCCGGGGCGATCGTGGTGCCGCCGGTGTCCCCGGTGCCGCTGGAGGTCGCGGCCGAGGCGGCCGAGAAGTTCCGGGCCCACGAGCACCACCCGTTCCCCGGCTGCTTCGTGTGCGGCCCGGACCGGGAGCCCGGCGACGGGCTGCGGCTGGAGCCGGGCCGGGTCGGCGAGGGCACCGTCGCCGCGCCGTGGACGCCCGCCGAGGTCCCCTCCCACGCGGTCATGTGGGCGGCGCTGGACTGCCCGGGCGGCTGGTCGTTCGACATCGTCGGCCGTCCCTCGGTGCTCGGCACCATGACCGCGCAGGTCGTGGACGTCCCGGAGGCGGGCGAGCCGTGCGTGGTGATGGGGCTGGCCCGCACCCGCGAGGGCCGCAAGATGCACGCCGCCACCGCCATGTACGGGGCCGACGGGCGGCTGCTGGGCCGGTCCGAGCAGATCTGGATCGAGGTCGATCCCCGGTTGTTCGGCGGGTGACCAGGCCCGCCACGGGGTTCGCCCGCCCTTCCTCCGGCGCCACCAGCCGGTAACGCTGAATGTGTCACCGGACACGGAATGTGTGGGTATGGTCGCGTTCAATCTGAGTCTCCGCACCAACCGGAGGTCGGGCCAGATGAACGGCAGCGGACTCCTGATCATCGCCATCGCGGCACTCGCCGCCTACATGGGCATGTCCTGGGAGCGTGCCCGCCGGGCCATCTTCGATGTCCGGGTCAGCCGCAAGCGGGTGCAGAACCTGCGGCAGACGGCCATGCGGGAACGGTTCCACGCGATCCTGATCGTCACCGGTTCGCTGTTCGTCATCTTCATGATCGCCAGAAACCGGTGACGATCCGCGCGCGGTGTCCCGGACGCCGGGTCACGGCCCCCTGAACAGGGGGTCGTCCCGATCGGGGCCGTCACCGGAACCGTTGACCCGGCCGTTCACCGGGCCGGTACCCGGCGGGCCGTCGAACGGGCCGCCGACCGGGCCACCCGAGGGGGTGCCGACCGGAGGGTTCACCGGGTTGCCGCCGAGCATGGGGCCGCCCGGCGCCCCCATCGGGCCGCCCGGCAGCGGGTGCCCGCCGGTCGGCTCGGGCGCGCCCATGATCCCGCCGCCGGGGGCCGGGGACGGGTCGCCGGGGAGCGGCCCGGTGGACAGGGGCCCGCTCGGCAGCGGCCCGGTGGACAGGGGCCCGCCGGGCAGGGGGGACATCGGCAGCACGCCGCCCGCGGCCGGGGGCCGCCCGACCGGCGGCAGGTTGGACGACAGCGTGTTCTGCGTGAACTGGTCGACCTGGCGTCGGGCGCGGTCGGCCTCGGCGCGCGCGGCGTCGCGCTCCTCGGCCAGCGCCGCCAGCGCGGCCTGCTGTTCGGCGACGGTCTGCGACAGGCTCCGCACCTGCGTCTCCAGCTCACCGATCTTGGTGGCGACCTCGTCGCGCTCGGTGGCGGCGGACCGGGCCTGGGCCAGCGCTGCGTCGCGCTCCTTGACGGCCTCGTCGGCGCGGGCGTTGGCGCGCACCACCTCCGCCTCGGCCTCGGAACGGGCCCGCACGGCGGCGGCGCGCTCGGCCTCGGCCTTGCTGGCCGACTGCATGGCCCGCTGCCGGGACGCCTCGGCGTCGCGCATGGCGTTGCGCAGGTCCTCGGCGCCCTGCTTGGCGACGGCGGCCTCCACCCGCTGCGTCTCGGCGGCGCTCTCGGTCTCGGCGACCTTGGCGTGCAGGGCGACGACCTCGGCGCGGGCGGCCTCCAGCGCGGCCAGCAGCTCGGTCTCCCGGGCGGCGATCCGGTCCCGCTCGCTCTCGGCGGCGAGCTTGGCCGACACCGCCTGCTGGGCGATCTGGTGGGCCTCCTCCCAGGCCTGCTGGGCGGCGTCCCGCTTGGCGAGGGCGGCCTTGGCCTCCTCGCGGGCGCGGGCGGCGTCGTTCTCGGCCGCGTCGGCGCGCTGGCGGGCGGCGCCGGCCTCCTGGCGCGCCTCCTCGGCCTGCCGCAGCGACGCCTCGCGTTCGGACTGGGCGACGGCCAGCTCCCGGGCGGCCTCGGCGCGGACCTCGGCGACGCGCCGCTCCACCCCGGCCACGCTCAGCTCGGCCGTCAGCGAGTCGGCCAGCAGGTCGGCGGCCTTCTCCAGCCGTTCCACCATCTCCCAGGTGGAGGCCACCTGCCCGGTCAGGCCGGGGGCCTCGCGGCCGCGGTCGCGGCGGTCGCGCGCCTCGCGGGCGCACGCGCCGTCGTTGTCCTGGCAATAGCGGATCGCACGGACCGCCCCCACCGGCTGCGGAACGGGACGGCCGCAGTTGGCGCACGGCCAGACCGTCACCGGGTCGCCCACGCGCGCCACCTCCCCGCCGCCGCCCCCGCCGGGGACGCGCGTCACCCCCATGGAGGGGGGACGCTCGGCGGGAGTCGCCGGACCGTCGGACGGATCGGCCGCGGAGGACACGGCCTCCTCCCCGAGGCCGGTATTGTCGCGCTCTTCGCTGTTAGGCATGCAATGCACCTTACGGCCTCACGCGTGGGGCCGCAGTGACTTGCGGGGCGGTGAGGCGCACCCCACCCGCCGCCGTCACTTTGCGTCGTAGGACGCCCGCAGCTTGTCGCGATGCTCGCGCCAGCGCGCCATCAGGTCCTCCAGCTCGTTCTGCATGAAGGTGAAGAACTCGGCGCACTCGACGAGCCGCCGCCCCGCGGGAGTGCCGGGCCCGGCCGCCCGCGCCCCGTCCATCAGGCTCTCCTCCCACATGTCGAGCACGCGGTTGCGCCCCAGGAGCGCGTCCTGCCACACGTCGTCGCGCACCCGGTAGACGTCGCGGCGCGAGCCGGGGTCACGTTCCCGGACGGCCATGTGGATGCCGGTGAGGTGCCGTACCGCGCCCGAGATCGCCGCCGGACTGACCTGCAGTTGCTCGGCCAGTTCGGCGGCCGTGAGGGCACCGTCGTCGGACGCCAGCAGAGCGGCGAACACCCGCGCCGGCATCCGCTGCCAGCCCGCGTCCGTCATCTGCACCGCGAACCGCTCGATGAACCTCAGCACTTCCTCCTGGTCCCGCTCGGGAGCGGTCAGGTCCGTCACGCGCATCATCTCCCCAGGTCCGGTCGGTTCCGACAGTGTATATGAACTTCATTCGATTCAGAGAGTTCACAGATTCATGAAATCGGAGTATGTTCTGAACTATGACAACGGCTCTCTCCGTGTCCGGTCTGGTGAAGACCTTCGGCCGGACCCGCGCCCTCGACGGACTCGACCTGGTCGTCCAGACCGGTGAGGTCCACGGCTTCCTCGGCCCCAACGGGGCGGGCAAGTCCACCACCATCCGCGTCCTGCTCGGACTGCTGCGCGCCGACGGCGGCACCGCCGAGCTCCTGGGAGGCGATCCCTGGCGCGACGCCACCGGGTTGCACCGGCGGCTGGCCTACGTCCCCGGCGACGTGACGCTGTGGCCCAACCTGTCCGGCGGCGAGGTCATCGACCTGCTCGGCCGGCTGCGCGGCGGGCTGAACCCGCGCCGCCGCCAGGAGCTGTTGGAACGTTTCGAGCTGGACCCGCGCAAGAAGGGGCGCGCCTACTCCAAGGGCAACCGGCAGAAGGTCGCGCTCGTCGCGGCGCTCGCCTCCGACGCCGAGCTGCTCATCCTGGACGAGCCGACCTCCGGGCTGGACCCGCTGATGGAGGAGGTCTTCCAGGAGTGCGTGCTGGAGGAGAAGCGCGGCGGGCGCACCATCCTGCTGTCCAGCCACATCCTCAGCGAGGTCGAGGCCCTGTGCGACCGGGTGACGATCATCCGTAAGGGCCGCACCGTCGAGTCGGGCACCCTGGACGAGCTGCGGCACCTGACCCGCACCTCCATCCACGCCGAGCTGGCCGCCCCCGCCGACGGCATCGCCGACCTGCCGGGCGTGCACGACCTGGAGGTCGACGGCGTCCGCGTGAGGTTCGAGGTGGACACGCCCCGGCTGGACGCGGCGCTGCGGCGGCTCACCGAGGTCGGCGTGCGCTCGCTCACCAGCCAGCCGCCCACGCTGGAGGAGCTGTTCCTGCGGCACTACCAGGACGACCTGGCCGCCAACGGCAACGGCCGGGAGCAGGTGGCGCGATGAGCGCCTTCACCGGAACCGGCGCGCTGCTGCGGCTGGCGCTGCGCCGCGACCGGGTCATGATCCCGGTCTGGGCGCTGGTGCTGTGGTCGCTGGCGCTGTCGACCGTCTCCAGCTACGCGGGCCTGTACGACACCGAGGCCGAGCGCCTGTCGTTCATCAGGGGCATCAACGGCAACGCCAGCACCATGGCCTTCTACGGCCCGGTACACGGCACCTCGGTCGGCGCGCTGTCGGCCTGGCGGCTCGGGACCGCGCTGGCGGCCATGGTCGCGGTGATGACCGTGCTGCTGGTGGTCCGGCACAGCCGCGCCGAGGAGGAGGACGGACGCCTCGAACTGGTCGGGGCCGGGGTCGTGGGCCGCCGCGCGCCGCTCACCGCCGCGCTGCTGGCGGCGCTGGTCGCCGACGCGCTGGTGGCGCTGCTGGGGTTCGTCGCCCTGGTCGGGCAGGGCGCGGTGGGGGCGCTGACGTTCGCCCTGGGCTGGTTCGCCCTGGGCGCGGTGTTCGCCGCCGTCGCCGCGGTCTGCGTCCAGCTCAGCGAGAACGCCCGCACCGCGCGCCTGCTCGGGTTCGCCGTGCTGGGCGCGGCGTTCCTGGTCCGGACGGTCGCCGACGCCTCCGAGAGCGCCCGCTGGCTGTCCTGGCTGTCGCCGATCGGCTGGAACCAGCAGCTGCGGCCCTTCGACGAGGACCGGCTGTGGGTGCTGGCGCTGTCGGCGGCGCTGGTGGTGCCGCTGGTCGGCGTGGGCTATGCCCTGACCGGGCGGCGCGACCTCGGCGCGGGCGTGCTGGCCGCCCGGCTCGGCCCGGCGTCGGCCGGGCGCGGGCTGCGCAGCGCGCTCGGCCTGGCCTGGCGGCTCCAGCGCGGCATGCTGCTGGCGTGGACCGTCGGGCTGGCCCTGTACGGGGCCATCATGGGCGGGGTCCTCGAAGGGGTGGGCGACCTGGTCGGCGACAGCCCGGAGACCAAGGAGATCATCCAGAGGATGGGCGGGCAGCAGGGCCTGGCCGACGCGTTCCTGTCGACCGCCGCGGGGATGCTGGGCGCGTTCGCCGCCGTCTACGGGGTGCAGGCCGCGCTGCGGCTGCGCGGCGAGGAGGGCGCGCAGCGGCTGGAACCGCTGCTGGCGCTGTCGCTCGGCCGGGTCCGCTGGGCGGCCGGGCACCTGCTGATCGCGCTGGCCGGGGTCGCGGTGATCCTGCTGACGACCGGGCTGGCGATCGGGGTCGTGCACGGGCTGACCGCCGGCGACGTGCCCGGCAGGCTCGGCGACGCGCTCGGCGCGGTGCTGGTGCAGGCGCCCGCCGCGTGGGTGACCACCGGCGTGGCGGTGGCGCTGTTCGGCCTGCTGCCGCGCCTGTCCTACGCCGCGTGGGGCGTGGTCGGGGCGTTCCTGCTGCTGGGCATCCTCGGTCCGGCGCTGAACCTGGACCAGGCGGTCCTGGACGTGTCGCCGTTCACGCACACGCCCAAGCTGCCCGGCGCGGAGCTGACCGCCACCCCGCTGGTGGTGATGACGGCGGTCGTGGCGGCGCTGGTCGCCGCCGGGCTGGCGGGGTTCCGCCGCCGCGACGTCACCACGTCATGACCTGAACCGGTCGGTCGCCTCGACCAGCAGGGAGAGGGTGCCGGGCTCGGAACCACCGTGCCCGGCGCCCTCCACGATGTGGAACCCGGCCTCCGGCCACGCCCGGTGCAGGTCCCAGGCGGCGTCCGGGGGCGTCTTCATGTCGTAGCGGCCGTTCACGATCACGGCGGGGATGTGGCGGACGCGGTCCACGTCGCGCAGCAGCTGGTCCGGCTCCAGGAAACCCTCGTGGCTGATGTAGTGGTGCAGCAGGCGGCCGTAGGTCAGCAGGAAGCGGTCGTCCACCGCGGGCGGGGGAACGGGCAGCAGCGTGTTGGCCGACAGCTCCCACCCGGCCCAGGCCCGTGCCGCCGGGACGTGCACCGCCGGATCGGGGTCGAACAGGCGGCGGCCGTAGGCGGCGAACGGGTCGTCGCGTTCGGGCTCGGGAAGGAAGTCGCGGAACGCCGCCCACTCCTCGGGGAAGAGCCGTGCCGCGCCGCCCCCGGTGAACGTCCAGGTGAGGTCGGCGGGCCGGATCAGCCAGATCCCGCGCAGCACCAGCGCGCCCACCCGTTCCGGGTGGGTCTCGGCGTAGGCGAGGCTGAGGGTGCTGCCCCAGGATCCGCCGAACACCAGCCAGCGGTCGATGCCCAGGTGCTCGCGGAGCCGCTCCATGTCGGCGACCAGGTGCCAGGTGGTGTTGGTCTTCAGCGAGACGCCGGGCTCGGCGACGCCGGGGCGGCTCCGCCCGCAGTTGCGCTGGTCGAACAGCACGATCCGGTACGCCTCGGGATCGAAGAAGCGGCGGAAGTCCGGCAGCAGGCCGCCGCCGGGGCCCCCGTGCACGAACAGCGCCGGCCGGCCGTCGGGGTTCCCGCAGGTCTCCCAGTAGATCTCCGAGCCGTCGCCGACGTCCAGCCAGCCGTGGTCGTAGGGCTCGACGGGGGGATAGAGCGTGTGCCGTTCCATCCCCCCTTGATACCCGAGAACGATCAAGAAGTGAGCTGGTTCATCGCCTTGCGGATGCGCTTGTCCGACACCGGGAAACGGGTGCCGAGCTGCTGGGCGAACAGGCTGACCCGCAGCTCCTCCAGCATCCAGCGGACCTGCCGGGCGGGCTCGTCGTCGCGGCGCACCGGGGGCAGCCGGCGCAGGACCTGCTCGTACTCGTTCTGGAGGACCTGGACCTGGTTGGCCAGCAGCCGGTCGCGGTTCGGGTTCTCCGGCAGCTTGTCCAGGCGGACCAGCAGGGCCCTGAGGTAGCGCAGCAGGTCCGGCAGGCGCTGCCAGCCGGTCTCGGTGACGAACCCCCGGTGGACCAGGGTTCCCAGGTGGTCGCGGATGTCGGTGAGGGCGGGGACCAGCGTGAGGCTGGCGGTCCCGCGCACCCGCCGGTCCACCTCGTGGGCGGTGGCCAGGACGCGTTCCACGTGCGCGACGATCTGCGCGGTGGCGTCGTACAGGTCGGCGCGGACCCGGTCGTACAGCCGCTGGAAGCCCTCCTGGTCCCACGCCGGTCCCCCGGCCTCGGCGATCAGCCGGTCGGCGGCGGCGGTGACGCAGTCGTCGAACAGCGCCGGCACCGAGCCGTGCGGGTTGTGGCTGAGCGCCAGCTTGCCCTGGTTGGTGAGGTTCTTCTGGATGAGCTTCACCGGGGAGGGGGCGCTGAGCAGGATCAGGCGGCGGGTGCCCCGCCACATGGCGCGCCGCTGCTCGGCCTCGGTCTCGTACATGCGGACCGCGACGCCGTCACCCTCGTCGGTGAGCGCCGGGAACGCCCTGACCTCGTATCCGGCCTGGCGCCGCTCGTAGGTGCGCGGCAGCTCCCCGAAGTCCCACTCGCGCAGGCCCTCGCGTTCGACGCCGGCGGCGGAGGCGGCCCGCGACAGGGTGCCGCGCATCTCGCCCGCCAGCTTGCGCTTGAGGGCGTCGAGGTCGGTGTCCTCGGCGATGGTCCGCTTGCGCTCGTCCACCACCCGGAAGGTGATCCGCAGGTGCGAGGGCAGCCGCGACAGGTCCCACGCCTCGCGGGCGAGGGGCACGCCGGTCAGCTGGGTCAGCTCGCGCTCGACGGCGTCCAGCAGCGGCTCGGTGCGCGGCGAGACGCGTTCCAGCACGCGGCGGGCGTAGTCGGGGGCGGGCACGAAGTTGACGCGCAGCGGCTTGGGCAGCGAGCGGATCAGCTCGGTGACCAGCTCCGCGCGCAGCCCCGGCACCTGCCACTCGAACCCGGCGCTCTTCACCTGGTTGAGGATCTGGACGGGGACGTGCACGGTCACGCCGTCGGCGTCGGCGCCCGGCTCGAACTGGTAGGTGAGCTTCAGCCGCAGCGGCCCCTGCTGCCACACGTCGGGGTAGTCGTCCTCGCGGACGTCGTCGGCGCCCTGGTTGATGAGCATCGACTTCTCGAAGTTGAGCAGGTCGGGCTCGTCGCGCCGCGCCTTCTTCCACCAGGCGTCGAAGTGGCGGCCCGACACCACGTCCTCGGGGACGCGCTCGTCGTAGAAGTCGAACAGGGTCTGGTCGTCGACGAGGATGTCGCGGCGCCGGGCGCGGTGCTCCAGCTCCTCGACCTCCTCCAGCAGGGCCCGGTTCTCGTGGAAGAACCGGTGGTGGGTCTCCCAGTCGCCCTCGACCAGGGCGTGCCGGACGAACAGCTCGCGCGACAGCCCGGGGTCGATGCGGCCGTAGTTGACGCGGCGCTGCGCCACGATCGGGACCCCGTAGAGGGTGACCTTCTCGTAGGCCATGACCGCGGCCTGCTTCTTGGACCAGTGCGGCTCGCTGTAGGCGCGTTTGACCAGGTGCTCGGCGAGCGGCTCGATCCACTCCGGCTCGATCCTGGCGTTGGTGCGCGCCCACAGCCGGGACGTCTCGACCAGCTCGGCCGACATGATCCAGCGCGGCGGCTTCCGGAACAGCGCCGACCCGGGGAAGATCGCGAACTTCGCCCCGCGCGCGCCCAGGTACTCGGTGCCCCGGCGGCGCGGGTTGGCCTCGTCCTTGCGGTCCTTCTTCTCGGCGTCCATCAGGCCGACGTGCGACAGCAGGCCCGCCAGCAGCGACTGGTGGATCCGGTCGGGCTCGGCGTCGGCGGTGTTGAGGGTGACGCCCAGGGTCTTGGCGACCTGCTTGAGCTGGCCGTGCAGGTCCTGCCACTCGCGGACGCGCAGGTAGTGCAGGAACTCGTTCTTGCACATCCGGCGGAACTGGCTGCCCGACAGCTCCTTCTGCTGCTCGCGCAGGTAGTTCCACAGGTTGAGGTAGGACAGGAAGTCCGAGGTCGGGTCGGCGAAGCGGCGGTGGCGCTCGTCGGCGGCCTGCTGGTGCTCGGCGGGGCGTTCGCGGGGGTCCTGGATGGACAGCGCCGACGCGATGACCAGCACCTCGCGGACGCAGCCGTTCCTGTCGGCCTCCAGCACCATGCGGGCCAGCCGGGGGTCGATCGGCAGCTGGGCCAGGCGGCGGCCCAGCTCGGTGAGGCGCTTGCGGGGGTCCTTCTCCTGGGGGTCGATCGCGCCGAGCTCGTGCAGCAGGTCCACGCCCGCCTTGACGTTGCGGCGGTCCGGCGGCTCCACGAACGGGAACGCCGCGATGTCGCCCAGCCCGAGGGCGGTCATCTGCAGGATGACCGAGGCGAGGTTGGTGCGCAGGATCTCGGGGTCGGTGAACTCGGGGCGGGACTCGAAGTCCTCCTCCGAGTACAGCCGGATGCAGATGCCCTCCGACACGCGGCCGCAGCGGCCCTTGCGCTGGTTGGCCGACGCCTGCGAGATCGGCTCGATCGGCAGGCGCTGCACCTTCAGCCGGTGGCTGTAGCGGGAGACGCGGGCGGTGCCGGGGTCGATCACGTACTTGATGCCGGGGACGGTCAGCGAGGTCTCGGCGACGTTGGTGGCCAGCACGATCCGGCGGCCCCGGTGCGGCTGGAACACCCGGTGCTGCTCGGCGGCCGACAGCCGCGCGTACAGCGGCAGCACCTCGGTCTGGGGCCCGCGGCCGCCCCGCAGGTGCTTGTCCAGGGCGTCGGCGGTGTCGCGGATCTCGCGTTCGCCGCTGAGGAACACCAGGACGTCGCCGGGGGCCTCCAGGGCCAGCTCGTCGACCGCGTCGATGATCGCCTGGACCTGGTCGCGGTCGGCGTCGCCGTCGGACTCGTCGGCGATCGGGCGGTAGCGCACCTCGACCGGGTAGGTGCGGCCGGACACCTCCACGATCGGGGCGTCGTCGAAGTGCCGGGAGAACCGCTCGGGGTCGATGGTCGCCGAGGTGATGATCACCTTGAGGTCGGGGCGGCGCGGCAGGATCTCCCGCAGGTACCCCAGCAGGAAGTCGATGTTGAGGCTGCGCTCGTGCGCCTCGTCGATGATCAACGTGTCGTAGCGGCGCAGCAGCCGGTCGTTCTGGATCTCCGCCAGCAGGATGCCGTCGGTCATCAGCTTCACCAGCGTGTCGTCGCCCGACTTGTCGGTGAAGCGGACCTTGTAGCCGACGACGTCGCCGAGGTCGGTGCCGAGCTCCTCGGCGATGCGGTCGGCGACGGTGCGGGCCGCCAGGCGGCGCGGCTGGGTGTGGCCGATGGTGCCGAGCACGCCCCGGCCCAGCTCCAGGCAGATCTTGGGAAGCTGGGTGGTCTTGCCGGACCCGGTCTCCCCCGCGACGATCACGACCTGGTGGTCGCGGACGGCCGCGAGGATGTCGTCCCGCTTCTGGCTGACCGGCAGCTCGGCGGGGTAGGTGATCGCGGGCACCGCCGCGCGGCGGCGGGCGACGCGGCGTTCGGCGGCCTCCACGTCGGCGGCGATCTGGGCGGCGACCCGGTCGCGGCGGGACGCGTCGCGCATCTTGGCCACGCCGTCGATGCGGCGGCGCAACCGGTGCCGGTCCAGCGTCGTCAGCTCGGGAAGGCGCGCGCGCAGATCGGCGAGCGGCGAAGTCACAGGCGTCCTCATAACCATCGAACAGGATAGTTTCCCGGCCGCGGCGGCGCGCGCCGGGCCGTCCCCGGCCGGGCGGCCGGTCCCGCGACCCCACGGCACGGTAGCCGCCCGGCCGGGGCGACGCGAACCGTTTTCCGGCGGGCCGCGCGGGGGGCCTTGATCGTTCAACGGTGTGCAGCGGTCCGGCATTCCACCGGTCGGGACAGCGGCCAATCACTGCCAAGACCCTCCCGCGCGGGCGCCGGATCGACCATGATGGAGGAGATGGAGATCCCGATCGCCGCCGGGCGCTACCGGATCGACCGGCTCCTGGGCACTGGTGCCTTCGCCGCCGTCTGGCTCGGCCATGACGAGGAACTGGCCTCTCCCGTCGCGATCAAGATCCTGGCCGAGCACTGGGTGCCCCGTGAGGACGTGCGCGAGCGGTTCACGCAGGAGGCCCGCATGCTGCGCCGGGTCGACTCGCACTGGCTCGTCCAGGTGTTCGACGTCGGCGAGCTGCCCGACGGGCGCCCGTACTTCGTGATGACCTTCGCCGACGGCGGCAGCCTGGAGGACCTGCTGGCCGCCGGGCCGCCGCCGCTGAACCGGGCGCTGTGGCTGGCCCGCGAGATCGCCCACGGCCTGCGGGACCTGCACGCCCGGGGGATCGTGCACCGCGACCTCAAGCCGTCCAACGTGCTGATCCGCTCGGGCGCCGAGGGCGAGGAGGAGCGCGTCATGATCTCCGACCTGGGGATCGCGCGCACCGGAGACCGGCTGTCCAGCCTCACCCTGCCCGCCGGGTCGCCCGGCTACATGGCCCCCGAGCAGGCGCTGGTGGACGGGGCGCCCGACCACCGCGCCGACGTCTACGGGCTGGGCGCGCTGACCTACCACCTGCTCACCGGGGAGCCGCCCCGCGAGCACCCGCCGCCGCCGTCGACGCTGCGCCCCGGCGTGCCGCCCGCGGTCGACCAGGTGGTGCTGCGCGCCCTGGAGCCCGACCGGGAGCGGCGCTGGCCGTCGGCGGAGGCGTTCGAGCAGGCGCTGTCGCGCACCCTGAGCAGGATCGACACCGACCCGCTGCCCGACGGCCGGAGCCACCGGGACCGGCGCGGCCGGGTCCGGCGGCCCCGCCGCCGGACCCTGCTGATCATCGGGGCGGCCGCCGCGGTGGCGTTCGGGACGGGGGTGGCGGTGCTGACCGCCCAGGACGACCGGATCGACACCTCGTCCGGGAACGAGGTCCGGCCCCGGCGCGGGCCCGGCGAGCACCGCGGCGACGACTCGGGCCCCGGCGACCCGCACGGCCGGTGGCTGCGCACCGACCGCGACATCCCGGTGCAGTACCGCCGGCTGATCGTGCGGGCGGGCACGTGGTGCGAGCTGAGGGGCCTCAGCCCGGCGCTGGTCGCGGCGATGCTGAAGGCCGAGAGCGGCTTCGACCCGAACCTGTCGGACCCGGCCAGGGGCGAGTACGGCATCGCCCGCTGGAAGCCCGGCGTGCTGGCGCACTGGCAGCCGGGCGGGCTGGACAACCCCGAGCCGCACCCCGCCGACATCACCCCGGACCTGTCGATCCCGGCCATGGGCCGTTTCCTGTGCCACTGGGGCCGGGAGGTGGCGGGCGTGCCCGGCGACCCGGCGCTGAACCTGGCGGCCACCTACCGCACCTCCGCCAAGGCGGTCGTCAAGGCCCGGGGCGTGCCCGAACGGGTCCGGCCGTACACCGGGAAGGTGCGGCGTTATATCGCCGACTATCGACCCAATTGACGGCGTTGCGCCTCGTGCGGGGTGCGTGGGACCAGCCGCAGCGCCAGCTCCGGGCACATGGCGACGGCGCGGCGGGCGTCGGCCTCCAGCCGGGCCGGGATCGGCTCGTCGGGGATGACCGGGTAGTTGTACTCGTCCATGCGGACGGTGCCGCGCAGGATGTCGGCGCACAGCCCGTGCCCGTCGCAGCGGCTCCAGTCGACCTCCAGCCGCAGCTGTGCCTCGGTCTCGGCGGGCAGCACGCCCAGCACGGGACGGCCGCAGCCGCCGCGCGCGACGTGCGCGGCGACGTCGTCGGCGAACACCTCCAGCGCCGACAGCACGAACCGGGCGGTGCCGTCGGGGTGCCCGCACGCGCCCCGGCCCACGGCCATCCGCACCGCGCGGCGGATCGCGTCCTGGGCGGCGGCGCCGTCGCGTCCGGCGGCCAGCGCGGCGAACGCCCCGGCCACGTCGGGCAGGCCGAGGCGGCAGGGGCCGCACTGCCCGGCCGACTCGGCGGCCAGGTAGCGGGCGACGCGGGCGCACTCCCCCAGCGGGCAGGTGCCCCGGCCGAGCGGCATGACGATGCCCGCGCCGAGGGTGCCGCCGCTCTCGGCCAGCCCGGCCCGCGACATCCGGGTGCGGGTGGCGGTCTCGCCGCTCAGCCAGGCCCCGTGGTAGCCGCCGACCAGCACGCCCTCGCCCGCGCGGGCGCCGCACAGGTCCAGCAGGTGCGCCAGCGGGGCCCCGGCGGGGGTCTCGACGACGGCGGGGAAGCGGGCCGACCCGGTGATGGTCAGCAGGACCGTGCCGGGCTCGTCGGGGGTGCCGATCCGGCCGTAGTCGCGCGGGCCCCGCCCCGCCAGCACCGCCAGCTGCGCGAACGTCTCGGCGTTGGACAGCAGCGTCGGCAGGCCGTCGACGCCCCGGGTGGCGGCGCGGACCTTGCGGCCGGGCGGGATGGGGCGGCGGCCGTTGATGCCGCGCACCAGCGCGCCGCCCTCGCCGGTGATGAACCGCTCGGCCAGCACGACGACGCGGGCGCGGGAGTCCAGGTCGCGTTCGGTGATCGCCAGGCGCACCGAGGCGGCGGCGGTGGCGTCGGTGACGGCGACGACGATCTCGCGGGCGCCCAGCGCGGTCGCGGCCAGCACCGCGCCGTCCAGGATCAGGTGCGGGGCGCGGCACAGCAGCACCTTGTCCTTGAGGCTGCCGGGCTCGCCCTCGGTGCCGTTGACGACCACGACGGTGCGCCTGCGGCGCTTGACGGCGCTGTCGACGACGGCGCGGGTCTTGCGGGCGAACGGGAACGCCGCGCCGCCCCGGCCGTGCAGCCGCCCCTCGGTGGCCAGCGCGATGAGCTGCTCGGCGGTGAGGGGGTGGGGGTCGGGGTGCAGGCGGCGGTGCGCGCCCCAGTCGAGCCGGTCGCCGCGTTCCAGGCCCGCGGTGAGCCGGGGCGGGCCGACCTGGCGGACGTCGATCGAGGTCACGGTTCCCGCCTCGCCCGGCGGGTCAGGAACGGCCGGGCGGCCAGGGCCAGCGCCACGCCGATCAGGCAGGTCAGATAGCCGGCGGTCACCCAGGCGGCGGGGGTACGGCCGGAGGTCAGGCCGTGCGCGACGCCGAGCGGCCAGGCGGCGTAGGCGCTCAGGTGCAGGATCCGCCACATCCGGGGGTGCGCGGTGAGCGCGAACCGGCCGCGCGCGATCCCGGCGCCCACCGCGATGATCATCAGGTAGCACGCGGCGGTGCCCGCGCCGTAGGTGGTCAGGTGGTCTCCGGCGAACGGCACGAGCGTCTCCAGCGGCCCCACCCGGTCGCGCAGCAGCTTGGTCGCCACGTGCACCAGCAGCATCGCCACCGCGACGAACGCGAACGCCCGGTGCACGGCCTGGGCGTGGACGCGGTGCCGGGGCCGCAGGATCGTCCGGTCGGTGGCCAGCAGCCCGATCATGACGGCGAGCGACAGCGCGACCAGCGCGAACACGCCCGCGTAGAAGTCGAGGAACCAGCCGGCCCAGCGCGCCGCCGGGCCGACCCAGCCGAACGAGATGGCGATCCCGAGCGCCATGCCCGCCGCCACCATGGCCGCGCCGTACAGCAGGGTCCAGGTGCTCGGCCGTCGCGGCCACGGGGAGCGGGGCGCCTGCCCGGGGACCACCCCCGGGGCGGGTATGGGGACGCCTCCGACGCCCACCCCGAACCCCGTCGTCAGCTCGTGTTCCGGCCCTGCCCGGCGTTCCAGGTGTTCGGGCCGACGGTCGGGAACCATCTGCACCGGCCTTTCGGAATCGGCTACGGCGAAACCTCGGCCATTACGACGCGTTGACGTCCTGGTCGGTTCGGTGACATCTACGTTCGCACGCCGCCTCCCGGTTCCGCGACCTCCCCCGGGCAAAGGAGGGGCATCCGCACGTCCGGAAACGGTCGCCCGGACGATCGAGACGTTCCACGGCCCCAGAACGCGATCACATGTGAGATCGTCTCGGTGTGGATCTGCTGGACGACATGCTGGACCAGGTGCGGGCGCGGGGCGCGGCGTTCTGCCGGTCCGAGACCGAGCCGCCGTGGACGATGGCCTGCCACACCGGCGCGCCGCTGGTGCTCGGCGCCATGCTGGAGGGCCGCGGCTGGGTGACGCGCGGCGGCGGCCCGCCGGTGGAGGTGGGGCCGGGCGACATCGCGCTGTTCCGGGGCGAGGGGCCGATCATCGCCGGTGATCTCCCGGGGGCCGGGGCGGGCGCGTTCGTCAGCGCCGAGTACGCGATGCGCGGGGACGTGTGCGAGTGCCTGCTGGAGGCCTTGCCGGAGCTGGCGGTGGTGCCGCGCGAGCCGGAGTTCGAGCCGCTGCTGGCGCTGATGGCGGCCGAGGCCGCCGGCTCGGAGCCGGGACGGCAGGTGGTGCTGGACCGGATGCTGGACCTGCTGCTGGTGCGGGCGCTGCGGTCGTGGTTCGCCCGGGCCGAGGCCGAGCCGCCCGCCGGGTACCGGGCGCTGGACGACCCCCGGATCGGGCGGGCGCTGCGGGCGCTGCACGAGCGGCCCGCCCGGCCGTGGACGGTGGCGTCGCTGGCGGCCGAGGCGGGCCTGTCGCGCGCGGCGTTCGCCCGGCGGTTCACCGCGCTGGTGGGCCGGCCGCCGCTGGCGTACCTGACCGAGTGGCGGATGGTCCTGGCGGCCGACCTGCTGCGCGCGCCGGGCGCGAGCGTCGCGGCGGTGGCGCGGAAGGTCGGCTACTCCGACGGGTTCGCCTTCAGCAACGCCTTCAAGCGGGTGCGGGGCGTCGCGCCGAGCGAGGTGCTGCGCTCAGCCCGCGCCGTAGACGGGCTCGGGGGCGGGGGCCCGGTCGAGCAGGTCCTTGACGACCGGGCCGAGCTCGGCGGGGTCCCAGCGGGCGCCCTTGTCGGCGGCGGGGCCGTGGCGGAACGCGTCCATCACGCAGATCCGCCCGCCCTCGGCCTCGAAGATCCGGCCGGTGATCCCGGCGGACTCGGCCGAGCCGAGCCAGACGACCAGGGGTGAGACGTTCTCGGGGGCCATGGCGTCGAACCCGCCCTCGGCGGGCCTGGCCATCGTCTCGGCGAAGACCTGCTCGGTCATGCGGGTGCGGGCGGCGGGCGCGATCGCGTTGACGGTCACGCCGTAGCGGCCCAGTTCGGCGGCGGCGACCAGGGTGAGGCCGACGATCCCGGCCTTGGCGGCCGAGTAGTTGCCCTGGCCGACGCTGCCGAGCAGGCCCGCGCCGGAGGAGGTGTTGATCACGCGGGCGTCCACCGGGCGGCCCGCCTTGGCCTCGGCGCGCCAGTAGGCCCCGGCGTGCTTCAGCGGCAGGAAGTGGCCCCTGAGGTGGACGCGCATCACCGCGTCCCACTCGTCCTCGGCGAGGTTGACCAGCATCCGGTCGCGCAGGAAGCCCGCGTTGTTGACCAGCGCGTCCAGCCGGCCGAAGTGCTCGATGGCGGTGGCGACCAGCGCCATCGCGCCGGCGCCGTCGGCGACGTCGTGCGGGCTGGCCACGGCCTGGCCGCCGAGCGCGCGGATCTCCTCCACCACCCGCCCGGCGGGGGCCGAGGAGGCCGCGCCGCCGCCGTCGCGCTCCACCCCGAGGTCGTTGACGACGACTTTCGCGCCCTGCCGGGCGAACTCCAGGGCGTGGGCGCGGCCGAGGCCGCGGCCGGCCCCGGTGACGATGACCACGCGGTCCTTGCAGATCACGGTCGTTCGGTCCTTTCGGTCGGCGCCCTGTGGCCGGTCTCCCGGTTGGCGGTGGCGGCGTCGAGGAAGGCGGGCCGCTCTCCCCCGCCGTGCAGCAGCAGGCTGGAGCCGCTGACGTAGGCGGCCAGGTCGGAGGCCAGGAACACGCAGGCCGCGCCGGCGTCGGCGGGGTCGGCCAGGCGGCCGAGGGGGACGGTGCGGGCGACGGCGGCGACGCCGTCCTCGTCGCCGTAGTGCAGGTGGGACCGCTCGGTGCGGACCATGCCGAGGGTGACCGCGTTGACCCTGATCGCGGGGGCCCACTCGACGGCCAGGGACGCGGTGAGGCTGTCCAGGCCCGCCTTGGCCGCGCCGTAGGCGGCGGTGCCGGGCGAGGGCCGGGCGCCGCTGACGCTGCCGATGTTGATGATCGAGCCGCCCGCGCCGCCCGCACCGGTCATCACGGCGTGCGCGGCGCGGGACATGACCAGCGCGGACGTCAGGTTCAGCTCGATGATCCGGGCGTGGGTGCGGGCCTCACCCTCGGCGACCGGCAGGAACGGGGTGCCGCCCGCGTTGTTGACCAGCACGTCCACCCGGCCCAGCGAGGCGAAGAACGCCTCGGCGGCGGCCGCGTCGCGCACGTCCAGCGGGACGAACCGCGCGGTGCGGCCGCCCGCCTCGGGGAGCCGGTCGGGTGCGCGGCGCGCGACCGCGACCACCTCGGCCCCGGCCTCCAGGAACGCCCGGCTGATGCCGAGCCCGACGCCGCGCACGCCTCCGGTGACGACGGCCGTCTTGCCGCTCAGATCCAGCGTCAGCACGGTTCTCCTTCCCGGTCGCTGCTGCTACCGTCCGTTCTAACAAATGTTTGGTGGAAAGGTAACGCATGGGAATCTCCACCACGACCCACCCCGACGGGGTCGCCGAGATCGTCGTGAACGCGCCCCCGGTCAACGCGCTGGCCGTGGCGGGCTGGTTCGAGCTGGCCGACGCCGTGCTGGCGGCCGGGCGCGACCCGGCGGTGGGCGCCGTCGTGCTGCGCGCCGAGGGACGCGGGTTCAACGCGGGCGTCGACATCAAGGAGATGCAGGAGACCGAGGGGCACGCCGCGCTGGTGGGGGCCAACCGGGGCTGCTTCGCCGCGTTCGCCGCCGTCTACGAGTGCGAGGTGCCGGTGGTGGCGGCGGTGCACGGGTTCTGCCTGGGCGGCGGCGTCGGGCTGGTCGGCAACGCCGACGTCGTCGTGGCCTCGCCGGACGCCTACTTCGGGCTGCCGGAGGTGGACCGGGGCGCGCTCGGCGCGGCCACGCACCTGGCGCGGCTGGTCCCGCAGCACCTCATGCGCGCCATGGTCTACACGTGCCGCAACGTCACCGCCGCCGAGCTCCACCGGCACGGCTCGGTGCTGGAGGTCGTGCCCGCCGAGGCGCTGCGGGACGCGGCGCTGGAGGTCGCCGGGTCGATCGCGGCCAAGGACCGGTACGTGATCCGGCGGGCCAAGGAGTCGCTGAACGGCATCGACCCGGTCGACGTGCGCCGCAGCTACCGGTACGAGCAGGGCTTCACGTTCGAGCTGAACCTGGTCGGCGCGGGCGACGCGCACCGCGAGGCGTTCGTGCGCAGGGGGGCGGCCGGATGAGCGGCAAGACCATGACCGTCGAGGAGGTCGTCGCGTCGCTGGACAGCGGCATGACGGTGGGGATCGGCGGCTGGGGGTCGCGGCGCAAGCCGATGGCGCTGGTCCGCGCGATCTGCGCCTCCGGCCTGACCGACCTCACGGTCGTCTCCTACGGCGGCCCGGACGTGGGGCTGCTGTGCGCGGCGGGCAAGGTGCGGCGGCTGGTGACCGCGTTCGTCACGCTCGACTCGATCCCGCTGGAGCCGCACTTCCGGCGGGCCCGGCAGGAGGCCGGGATCGAGCTGACCGAGTACGACGAGGGCATGTTCATGTTCGGGCTGTACGCGGCGGCGCACCGGCTGCCGTTCCTGCCCACGCCCGCCGGGCTCGGCTCGGACGTGCTGAGGGTCAACCCCGGGTTGCGGACGGTGCGCTCCCCCTACGGCGACGGCGAGGAGCTGGTCGCGGTCCCGGCGCTGCGCATGGACGTGGCGCTGGTCCACCTCAACCGCGCCGACGCGCGCGGCAACGCCCAGTACCTCGGCCCGGACCCGTACATGGACGACCTGTTCGCCAAGGCCGCCGACCGGACCTACGTGTCGTGCGAGCGCCTGGTCGACACCGCCGACCTGCTGAAGGAGGGCCCGCCGCAGTCGCTGCTGATCAGCCGGGCGCACGTGACCGGCGTGGTGGAGACCCCGAACGGCGCGCACTTCACCGCCTGCGAGCCCGACCACGAGCGGGACGAGGCGTTCCAGCGGCTGTACGCCGCGGCGGCGGCCGACCCGCGGGAGTGGGAGGCGTTCCGGGAGCGCTTCCTGTCCGGCGACGAGGCCGCCTACCAGGACGCCGTCCGGGCGTGGCGAGAGGAGGCGGGGCGATGAGCGCCGTGGGCGGAGGCGAGGCCCCGGGCACCGCGACGCGGGCGGAGGTGTGCGCGGTGGCGTGCGCCGAGCTGTTCCGGGGCGACGGGGAGATCGTGGCGGCGGCGGTCGCCGGGTTCGTGCCGATGCTGGGGGCGCGGCTGGCGCGGGCGACGTTCGAGCCCGACCTGCTGACCACCGACGGCGGACCGGCGCTGACCGCCGAGCCGGTACCGCTCGGCGCGCGGGCGGGCTCCGGCGAGGGCGGGGTGGAGGGGTGGCTGCCGTTCCGCGACCACCTGTGGCTGGTGCTGAACGGGCGGCGGCACGTGGTCATGGGGCCGAGCCAGATCGACCGGTTCGGGAACATGAACATCTCCTGCGTCGGCGACTGGGAGCGCCCGTCTCGGCAGCTGCTCGGCGTGCGCGGCGCCCCCGGCAACACCCGGCTCAACACCACGAGCTTCTGGGTGCCCCGGCACTCGCCCCGCGTGTTCACCGAAAAGGTCGACTTCGTCGGCGGCGTCGGCACCGACCGGGGCGCGCACGAGCTGCGCGCGGTCGTGACGAACCTGGCGGTGCTGGACTTCGCCACGCCCGACCGGCGGATGCGGCTGCGGTCGCTGCACCCCGGCGTCACCCTCGACGAGGTCGTCGCGGCCACCGGCTTCGACCTGGCGGTCCCCGGCGAGGTCCCCCTCACCCGGACGCCGACCGGCGAGGAGCTGCGGATCATGCGCGAGGTCCTCGACCCGAAGGGCCTACGGGAACGCGAGGTGCCCTCGTGACCGCGCAGGTCCTGGACACGCCGCTGACGCGGCTGGTCGGCGTCCGGCATCCGGTCGTGCAGACCGGCATGGGGTGGGTCGCCGGGCCGCGGCTGGTCACGGCGGTCGCCGAGGCGGGCGGCCTCGGGATCCTGGCGTCGGCGACGATGACCCTCGACCGGCTCGCCCAGGCGATCCGCGAGGTGAGGGACCGCACCGACGCGCCGTTCGGCGTGAACCTGCGCGCCGACGCCGCCGACGCGGGCGACCGCATCGACCTGCTCGTCCGGGAGGGGGTGCGGGTCGCCTCGTTCGCGCTGGCCCCGAAGCCGGAGCTGATCGCCCGGCTGAAGGACGCCGGGGTCGTCGTGATCCCGTCGGTGGGCGCGCGCCGCCACGCCGAGAAGGTCGCGGCGTGGGGCGCGGACGCGGTGCTGGTGCAGGGCGGCGAGGGCGGCGGCCACACCGGGCCGGTCGCCACGACGCTGCTGCTGCCCCAGGTCGTGGACGCCGTGGACATCCCGGTGATCGCGGCGGGCGGCTTCTTCGACGGGCGGGGCCTGGCCGCCGCGCTGGCCTACGGCGCGGCGGGCGTGGCGATGGGCACCCGGTTCCTGCTCACCTCCGACAGCCCGGTGCCCGACGAGGTGAAGAGGGTCTACCTGCGCACGGCCGAGACGGTGGTGACGCGGCAGGTCGACGGGATGCCGCACCGGGTGCTGCGCAGCGAGCTGGTGGACGCGCTCGAACGCTCCGGCCGCGTCACCGGCCTGGCGCGGGCGCTGCGCAACGCCGCCGCGTTCCGGCGGATCTCCGGCCTGTCGTGGCGGGCGATGATCGCCGACGGGCGGGCCATGAAGCACGGCAAGGACCTGTCCTGGTCGCAGGTCCTCATGGCCGCCAACACGCCCATGCTGCTGAGGGCCGCGATGGTGGACGGCCGCCCCGACCTGGGCGTGATGGCGTCCGGGCAGGCCGTGGCGGTGATCGACGACCTGCCGGGCTGCGCGGAGCTGATCGGGGAGATCGTGCGGCAGGCCGCCGAGCGCATCGCCGCCCAGCAGGGCCTGCTGGCCTGACCGTCACGGCACGCGGCCGACGACGCCCAGGTAGGAGGGGGTGGTGAAGTCCGGTTCCAGGCCGGGTCCGGGCCGCCACTCCTCCACCGGGGCCACGCCGGGCGGGACGGGCCCGGCGCCCGCCAGCAGGGCCCGCGCGTGGACGAGCACGATCGGGTCGTTGTCGACGTAGACCACGCGCGCGTCGGGGGCGGCCCGCAGCACGACCTCGTGGACGTTCTCCTGCGTGGGCAGCCCCGCGCCGACGTCGACGAACTGGCGGATCCCCGACTCGGCGAGCATCCGCACCGCGCGGCCGAGGAACTCCCGGTTGCGGCGCGCGGCCACCCGGACGTCGTTGCCGACCTCGACGCTGATGGCGATGACCTTCTCGGCGGCCTCCCGGTCGGCGGCGAAGTTGTCCTTGCCGCCCAGGTAGTAGTCGTACATGCGGGCGACGCTCGGGATGGTCGGGTCGACGCCGGGGGGCGCCTTCTCGTCGGGGGTCAACGTCCGTTCCGTCGGATGACGGGCCGCGGCCGGAGGGAACCGAAGATCATTCGGCCCCGGCGGAGGGCCGTTCCCCCAGCGAACCGCCGATCCCGTCGAGCAGGAGTTCCAGGCCGCGCCGGAACTCCCGCTCGACGGTGAGCCCGCGCGCGTCCCGGGCGGTCGCGGCCATGAGCGGGAAGTCGGCGGCCGTCAGGGCGGCGATGGCCTCGGTGCCCGCGCCCGACAGCGGCCCCAGGTGCTCCTGCTGGGTCGCGCCGATCACGTAGGCGGTCAGGGCGCGCAGCGCGACGGCGCGCGCGGTGCCGGTGACGCCCGCCTCGGTCAGCACGCCGAGCACGGCCTCGCCCCAGCGCAGCACGCCGGGCGCGTGGTGGCGGTGGGTCACCGTCAGCGGCAGGACGCGCGGATGCCCGGCGACGGCGGCGCGCATGCGCTCGGCCAGGACGGCCAGGCGCTCCCGCCAGTGGGCGCCGGGCGGCGGGACGGTGTCGACCGCGCCGAGCACCAGTTCCAGGACGTGTCCCTCCAGCTCCTCGCGGTCGGCGACGTACCGGTAGAGCGCCATGGTGCTCATGCCGAGCTCCCTGGCGACGGCGCGCATGGTCATGCCCGCCAGGCCGTCGCGGTCGGCGACGGCGAGGGCGGCGGCGGCGATCTGCCCGGTGGTGAGCGAACGGGGTCGTGGCATGGCCTTGACAGCGTACGGCATACGCCTACGCTGGTGAGCGTACGGCGTACACCTACAGATGCACCTACCGGAGGTCTCCATGCGCCTGCGTCCCGGCGATCCCGTCCCCGCCCGCGAGCTGGACGCCGTCAACGGCCCGCCCGTTCCGCTCCCCGACCCCGGCCGCCTCGTCCACCTGCAGTTCCGCCGCTTCGCCGGATGCCCGGTGTGCAACCTGCACCTGCGGTCGGTGGCGGCCCGGCACGCCGAGATCGAGGCGGCCGGGGTCGCCGAGGTGGTGGTGTTCCACTCCCCCGCCGGGGAGCTGCGCGAGCACGCCGCCGGCCTGCCGTTCCCCGCCGTCGCCGACCCCGACCGGCGGCTGTACCGGGAGTTCGGCGTGGAGTCCTCGCCGCGCGCCCTGCGCGACCCGCGCGCCTGGCCGGTGATCGCGCGCGCCGTGCTGGTCGGCACCTGGCGCATCCTGCTCCGCCGCGAACGGCCACCCGCCCGCAGCCCGCACGGCGGGCGCCTGGGGCTGCCCGGCGACTTCCTCATCGCCCCCGACGGCCGGATCGTCGCCGCCAGGTACGGCGAGCACGCCGGTGACCAGTGGACGGTCGACGAGCTACTGTCCCTGGCCGCCCGCGCCGGACGCGACGCGGTCGGACGGGACACCGCCGGGCGCGTTCCCTGAGGAAGGCGCCCGGCGGGGCCGGGTCACGGATCGACGGCGAGGACGAGCTTGCCGGTCGTCGCGCCGGACTCGATGCGGCGGTGGGCCTCGGCGGCCTCCTCCAGCGGCAGCGTCTCCACCTGGAGGCGCAGGTCGCCGGACTCGGCCGCCGCGACCGCGCGGCGCAGGGCGCGGCCCGCGTCCCCGGGGAACGCCGCCGAGAACGCCGCCAGGTTGAAGCCCGACACCGTCCTGTTCGTGAGCCACAGCTCGTTGGCGGGCAGGCCCACGTCGGCGGCGTCCGAGGCGTTGCCCATCACGACCAGGCGGCCCATCGGGGCCAGCAGGTCCAGGCTCGCGCGGCGGGACGGGCCGCCGACCGGATCCACGACGATGTCGAACGGCCCGTCCGGGCCCCGGTCGCGCAGCACCACCTCGTCGTAGCCGAACGCCCGCGCCGCCTCGACCTTCGCCGGGCTGCCGACCGTGCCGACGACGCGGCCCGCGCCGAGCAGGCGGGCGGCCTGGCCGAGCTGGCTGCCCGCTCCCCCGGCGGCGGCGTGCACCAGGACGCTCTCGCCCGGCTCGATCCGCGCGACCCGGTCCAGGACCAGGAACGCGGTGGTGCTGTTGGACGGCACGCCCGCCGCGACGTCCAGCGGAAGGCCGTCCAGCGGCGCGACCAGGTCGGCGGAGGTGACCGCCACCTCGGCGTAGCCGCCGCCGTCCACGATCGTCAGCGCCGCGACCGGCTGGCCGGGCCGCAGCCCCTCCACGTCGGGGCCGACGGCGCGGATCCGCCCGGACACCTCGATGCCGGGGACGAACGGCAGCGGCACGTCCGCCAGGCCCCGCCGGTAGAGGATCTCGGCGAAGTTCGCGCCCGCGTGGGCCACGTCGATCGACACCTGGCCGGGGCCGGGCTCTGGGGCCTTCACGTCGGCGACGGTCAGGACGCCGGCGTCGCCGAACGCGGGGATGGTGACGGCGCGCATCAGTACCGGCTTCCCTCGGGGGCGGGGACCGCGTCGAGCTCGGCGAGGTCCTCCGCCGTCAGGTCCAGGTCGGCCGCGCCCGCGTTGTCGCGCAGGTAGCGGGACTTCTTGGTGCCGGGGATCGGGATGACGTGGTCGCCCTGGGCGAGCGTCCAGGCGATGGCGACCTGCGCGGTCGTCGCGCCGTGCCGCTCGGCGACCGCCTTGACGACGTCCACGATCCGCATGTTGGCCTTCAGCGCCTCCTCCTGGAAGCGCGGGTTGCCGGAGCGGAAGTCCCCGTCGCCGAAACCGGCACTGGTGACCGTCCCGGTGAGGAAGCCGCGGCCCAGCGGGGAGAACGGCACGAACGCCGCGCCGTTGTCCCGGCACCAGCCGACCACGTCGCCGACGCCCTCGCTCGCGGCGGTGGCGCCGGAGTCGATGCCGCCGCCCGCCAGGGCGCCGGGCGCGCCGAGCGCGTCGCGCGTCCACAGCGACAGCTCCGACTGGATGGCCGCGACCGGGTGGATGCGATGGGCCTCCTCGGCCTGCGCGACGGTCACCTCCGACAGCCCGAGGCGGCGGACCTTGCCCTGCTCGACCAGCTCGGCCATCGCGCCCCAGGACTCGGCGAGCGGCACCTCGGGGTCGATCCGGTGCAGGTAGAACAGGTCGATGACGTCGGTGTCGAGGCGGCGCAGGCTCTCCTCGGCGGACCGCCGGACGTGCTCGGGCGAGGCGTCGCGGTGCATGGCGTGGGTGGCGGCGTCGTCGACGACCAGCCCGGTCTTGGTGGCCACGACCGCCTGGTCGCGGCGGTCCCTCAGGGCGCGGCCGACGAGGGTCTCGTTGTGGCCGTCGCCGTACACCTGGGCGGTGTCCAGGAACGTCACGCCGAGGTCGAGGGCCTCGCGGATCAGCGCGATCGACGCGTCGTCGTCGCGTTCGGCGGGGCTGTAGGCCCAGCTCATGCCCATGCAGCCGAGGCCGACCGCGCCGACGGGGGTGCCGTGGAAGTCACGAGTGCGCATTGGAAAGGGTCCTTTCGGTCGGGCGGGTCGGTCAGGCGGGGACGGCGCCGACGAGGCCGCCGTCGATGACGAGGTCCTGGGCGTTGACATAGGAGGCGTCGTCGGAGGCCAGGAAGGCGACCGCGGCGGCGACCTCCTCGGGGCGCCCGAAGCGCCCGGCGGCGACCTGCGCGCGCAGCCGCGCGGCCTCCTCCGCCGGGAGCGCCGCCTCCGGGTACATGGGGGTGTCGATGTAGCCGGGGCTGACGGAGTTGACGCGGATGCCCCGGGGCGCGAGGTCGGCGGCGAAGGTGCGCGCCAGGTTGTGCGCGGCGGCCTTGGTCGCCGCGTAGACCGAGGCGAGCGCCAGGCCGCGGTTCATGGTCCACGAGGCGTTGATCACGATCGCGCCGCCGCGCGGCACCAGCGGGACGGCCTTCTGGACCGTGAAGAACACGCCCTTGAAGTTGACGCCGACGGTGTGGTCGACGTCGGCCTCGGTGAGGTCGGCGGTGGGCTTGAACGTCCCGACGCCCGCGTTGGCGAACACCACGTCCAGCCGGCCGTGCCGGTCGCCGATCGCGGCCATCAGCGCGTCGAGGTCGGCCGGGGAGGACACGTCGCCGGGGACGGCCAGGACGCGGTCGCCGCCGTCGAGGTCCTTGGCGGCGGCGTCCAGGCGGGCCGCGTCCCGCCCCGTGATGATCACATGTGCGCCCTCGGCCAGCAGGCGGCGCGCGGTGGCCAGGCCCATCCCGCTGCCCCCGCCGGTCACCAGGGCGACTCTGTCGGCGAATCGGTTCATGACCATGATCCTGCCGACGGGGCGGGCCCTCCGACAGTGTCGGTTCATCCTGGGTGTGCCACCACCACCCTCGGCGGCCCCCGGGGTCAGCTCGCCCGGGACAGGCTGATGCTGGCCATGTGCCGTTCGAGGCGTTCCAGGGTGCCCGGCAACGGGTTGTGCAGGATCAGGTTGTGGCCGGGCCGGTCGGGCAGCGGCAGCAGCGTCGACTCGAAGACCAGGTCCCCGGCCTCGGGGTGGCGGATCGCCTTGCGGACCTGGCTCTCGCCGCCGACGTCGTGCCGCGCCCACAGCTCGGCGAACTCGGGGCTGGCCGCCAGCAGGTCCTCGATCAGCCGGTCGAACCCGGGGTCGTCGGGGTAGCGGGCGGCGTCGGCGCGGAACCGGCCGACCACGCCGGGCGCCGCCGCGGACCACTCGGCGTGCAGCGCCCGGTAGCGGACGTTGGTGAAGAAGCTGACCAGGCAGTTGTGGTCGGTGTCGCCGTAGCCGAAGACCTCGCGGGCGGAGTCGTTGATGGCGAGGAAGTTCCAGTAGCGGTCGCGGACGTAGCCGGGCCGGGGCGACCAGGCCTCCAGGATCCGCTGGAGCCCGGGGGTGACCGGGATGGCGGGGGCGGCCTCGGCGACCGGCGGGTTCAGCCCGGCCAGCAGGTACAGGTGGGCGCGTTCGGCCTCGTCGAGCCGCAGCGCCCGGCTGATCGCGTCGAGCACGTCGCCGGAGACCTTGATGTCGCGTCCCTGCTCCAGCCAGGTGTACCAGGACACCCCGACCCCGGCCAGCACGGCGACCTCCTCGCGGCGCAGCCCCGGGGTGCGCCGCCTCCCGACGTCGGGCATCCCCACGTCGGCGGGGGTGAGCCGGGCCCGGCGGGTGCGCAGGAACTCGCGCAGCTCTTCGCGGCGGCGGTCGGAACGGGGAGAACTCACGCTGGCCATGCCCCCCACGATATCGACCGTTTCCGGGTGGCCCCGGGACGAAGAGGTCGATGAGGGTCCCCGTGGGGCGTCCCCTAGGCTGTCGGGCGTGAGCGATCCGGGGGCGGCGGTGCCGCGGTGCGCGCGGGGCGCGTTCCTCGCCGCCGTGTGCACGTTGATCGCGCTCGTCGGGCACGTGCTGGGCGGCGAGGGCGGGTGCTGCGTGCCGCCGCTGCCCGCCGTGCTGCTCACCGGGGGCGTGGTGGGGACGCTGAGCACGGCGCTGGCGCGGCGGGCGCTGACGTTCGGCCGGACGCTGACCGTCGTGGGCTGGTCCCAGCTCGCCTTCCACCTCGCGTTCTCCGTGGCCGCCGCCGGTCCCGCCCACCACGCGCCGCCGGTCGGCGCCGCCCCGGCGGCGGGGTTCGGCCCGGACATGATCGCCGGGCACGCGGTGGCGGCCGTCGTCGCGGCGGCGGTGCTGGCGCGGGCCGACGCCGCGCTGTGGTGGCTGTGCGGCGTGGTGCTCGCGGTCGTGCTCCCCTGGCTGACGCCCCGCCCGGTCTCGCCCCCTCCGGCGCCGTGGACGGTGGTGCTGTCCGCCGAGCGCACGCCCCGGCGCGGCGTGCTGCTCGCCCGCGCGGTGCGGAGGCGCGGTCCTCCCGTGGTTCCGGCGCACGCCCGCTGAGCCCGCCCCGTTGACCGGTGGGCCGGTGCGGCGTGCCCTCGCCCGCCCGGAACCGGAACACACAAGGGAAACCCTCCATGTTCGACCGCCTCGTGCGGCGAGCCGCGCCGTCCGCGTGCCTCGCCGCCGTCCTGACCGGCTGCGCCTCCTCCCCGGCGCCCGTCGCCGGGCACGACCCGGCCGCCCCGCCCGCCCGCACCTCCTACCCGCTGACCCTGGACAACTGCGGGCAGAAGGTGACGTTCAGGCAGCCGCCGCGCCGGGTGCTGATCCTCAACGGCACCTCCGTCGCCGAGGTCGAGAGCTTCGTGCTGCTCGGCCTGCACCGCCACATCCTCGCCAACGCCCAGAGCTACGGCGTCTCCGACCACCCGTCGATGGTCGACGGCATCCGGTCGCTGCCGACCGGCGGGCTGACCACCAACAAGAACTTCGAGGTGCCCGCGGAACAGGTGCTGGCCGCCAAGCCCGACCTGGTCGTCTCGCACTGGTCGGGAGGGTTCGACGCCAAGCGGGGCCTGGCCACCCGCGAGCAGCTCGCCGCCGCCGGGATCAACACCCTGGTCAACCCCGTCAACTGCGCGCTCGGCAAGCCCGCCGCCACCGACGCCGAGAGGCGCGCCCACGAGAGGCTGTCGATCGAGTCGTCGCACGAGTTCCTGACGCTGCTCGGCCGCATCTTCGACGCCCAGCACCGGGCCGCCGAGGTCGGCCGGGAGCTGCGGCGGCGGGTGGACGCCGTCCGCGCGCGGGTGGCGGGCCGCCCCGCCAAGCGGGTCCTGGTCGTGTATCCGGGCATGGCGATGATGAACGCCAACGGCCTGCCCGCGGTGATGACCGGGCGCATCACCGACGAGGTGGTCCGCGCGGCGGGCGGGGTGAACGCGTTCGCCGGACGCTCCCGCGACGTGACCGCCACCCTCAACCGCGAGCAGCTCGCCACCGCGCGGGTGGACGTCGTCGCGGTCGGGCTGTTCCGGCCGGACGAGAACGCCGAGGCGATGGCGCGCGACCTGTTCGCGAAGTTCCCGCAGTGGGAGGCGTCGCGGACGCGCACGTACGTGACGGTCGCCGACGGCGCGTTCGTCGGGCCGGTGAACGCCTGGGCCGTCGAGAGGATCGCCAAGGCGGTGCACCCCGATGCGTGACCGGGACAGGGGCCCGCACCTGGTGTCGGGGCCGATGACGGCCGTGCTGCTGGCGGGACTGGCGGTGGCGCTGGTCGGGGCGTCGGTGCTGGCGATCTCGATCGGGTCGGTGACCCTGCCGGTCGGCACCGTCTGGCGGGTCGTCGCCGCGCACCTGACCGGCGCCGACAGCCCCGATCCGCTGCGCGACCAGGTGGTGTGGGAGATCCGCACCCCGCGCGTGCTGGTGGCGGCGCTGGTCGGGGCCGGGCTGAGCGTGGCGGGGGTGGCGTTCCAGGCGCTGGTGCGCAACCCGCTCGCCGACCCCTACGTGCTGGGCGTGTCGGCCGGGGCGTCGCTGGGCGCGGTGCTGGTCGTGGCGGTCGGCGCGACGGCGTTCGGCGGGCTCGGGGTGGCGGGCGCGGCGTTCGCGACCGCGACCGCGACGGTGCTGGCGGTGTACGCGCTGGCGCAGCGCGGCGGGCGGCTGCTGGACTCGCGGCTGGTGCTGTCGGGCGTCGCGGTCGGCTACCTGGCGTCGGCGGCGACCAGCTACGTCCAGTTGCAGATCGACGCGTCCCAGCTGCACGGGCTGATGTTCTGGCTGATGGGCAGCATCGCGGGCGCGACCTGGGACGACCTGGGGCTGCCCGCCGCGGTGATCACGGTGTGCACGGCGTTCCTGCTGCTGCGGGGCCGGGACATGAACGCGCTGCTGGCCGGGGAGGACGCGGCGGCGGGCCTCGGCACCTCGGTCGCGGCGCTGCGGATCTGGCTGCTGCTGGCCGGGTCGCTGCTGACGGCGACCGCGGTCAGCGTGGTCGGCGGCATCGGGTTCGTGGGGCTGATGGTGCCGCACGCGGCGCGGTTCCTGGTCGGCTCCGACCACCGCCGGGTGCTGCCGGTGGCGCTGCTGATGGGCGCGGTGTTCCTGGTCGTGGTGGATGTGGCGACCCGCACGGTGGACCGGCCCGACGAGCTGCCGGTCGGGGTGTTCACCACCGCGCTCGGGGTGCCGTTCTTCCTGTGGCTGCTGCGGCGGCGGGGAGGTGCGCGCTGATGCGGCTGGACCTGGCGGGAGTCTCCGCCGCCATCGACGGGACGCCGATCCTGCGCGGGGTGGACCTGGCCGCGGCCCCGGGCCGGTTCGTGGGGCTGATCGGGCCCAACGGCAGCGGCAAGTCGACGCTGCTGCGCACCGTCTACCGTTCGCTGCGGCCCTCGGCGGGCGTGGTGTCGCTGGACGGCGAGGACCTGTGGCGGATGCCGCCCCGGCGGGCGGCGCGGCGCCGGGCGGTGGTGACCCAGCACGGCGACGTCGGCGGCGAGTTCTCCGTCCGGGAGGTCGTCGCGATGGGCCGCGCCCCGCACCAGGGGCCGCTGGACCGGGAGAGCGCCGCCGACCGGGCCGCCGTCGCCGAGGCGCTGGAGCGCGTGGACCTGGCGTGGGCGGCCGGCCGGCTGTTCGGCACGCTGTCGGGCGGGGAGCGCCAGCGGGCGCTGGTCGCCCGCGCCCTGGCGCAGCGGGCCCCGCTGCTGGTCCTGGACGAGCCCACCAACCACCTGGACGTGCGCGCCCAGCTCGACCTGCTGGACCTGGTGCGTTCGCTCGGCCTGACGCTGCTGGCCGCGCTGCACGACCTGGACCACGCGGCGGCCTACTGCGACGAGGTGGTGGTGCTGGAACGCGGCCGGGTCCGCGCCGCGGGGCCGCCGCTGGAGGTGCTGACCCCGGCGTTCATCGCCGAGGTGTTCGGGGTGCGCGCCCACGTCGGCGAGCACCCCCTCACCGGGCGCCCGCACATCGCGGTCGCGTCGCTGTGAGCGTCGGGCGGCGGCTCACTCCTCCAGCAGCCGCCGCCCGATGATCATCTTCTGGATGTCGGCGGTGCCCTCGCCGATCAGCAGCATCGGGGCCTCCCGGTACAGCCGCTCGATCTCGTACTCCCTGGAGTAGCCGTAGCCGCCGTGGATGCGGAAGGAGTCCTCCACGACCTCCTTGCAGTACTCGCTGGCCAGGTACTTGGCCATCCCCGCCTCCAGGTCGTTGCGGTCGCCGCCGTCCTTGCGGCGCGCGGCCATCACCATCATCTGGTGCGCGGCCTCGACCTTGGTGGCCATCTCCGCCAGCCGGAACAGCACGGCCTGGTGCTCGGCGATCGGCCTGCCGAACGTCTCCCGCCGCCGCGCGTACCCCACCGCCAGCTCGTAGGCGCGGCGCGCGACCCCGCAGCCGCGCGCGGCGACGTTGACGCGCCCGACCTCGATGCCGTCCATCATCTGGTAGAAGCCCCGGCCCGGCGCGCCGCCGAGGATCTGGGTGGCGGGGATCCGGTACCCGTCGAAGACCAGCTCGGTGGTGTCGACGCCCTTGTACCCCATCTTGTCGATCTTCCCGGGGACGGTCAGGCCCGGCGCGACCTCCCCGAACCCGGGCGTCTTGTCCACCAGGAACGTCGTCATCCCCCGGTGCCCGGCGTCCGGGTCGGTCTTCACCAGCGTGGCGACCAGGTGCGCGGTGCCGCCGTTGGTCAGCCACATCTTCTGGCCGTCGATCACGTAGTCGTCGCCGTCGGGCACGGCCCGCGTCCGGATCGCCGCCACGTCCGACCCGCACCCCGGCTCCGACATGGAGAACGCGCCCCGGATCTCCCCGGCGGCCATCCTCGGCAGGTAGCGGGCCCTCTGCTCCTCGGTCCCGTGGTGGGTGAGCATCCAGGCGACGATGAAGTGCGTGTTGACGATCCCCGACACGCTCATCCAGCCGCGCGACAGCTCCTCCACCGCCAGCGCGTAGGTCAGCAGCGACTCCCCCAGCCCGCCGTACTCGGTGCCGATCATCAGCCCGAACAGCCCGAGGTCCCGCATCCCGTCCACGATGGCCTGCGGGTACTCGTCGGCGTGCTCCAGCTCGGTGGCGACGGGGAGGATCTCCTTGTCCACGAACGCCCGCACCGCCGCGACGATCTCCCGCTGTTCCTCGCTGAGCCCGTAGGTCTGCTGCAGCCTGCTCATCGACCACCTCCGCGCACGGGGCAAGTGCCCGCTTACAACCCTGCGGCCACCCTACGGCTCGCTATCCCCGGTGACGCAGCAGGACCGTGGCGAGCGCGACCTGGGCGGGCTCCAGCGCCGCCTTGCCGTCCTCGACGTCCCACAGCGCGTTCTGCAGCACGCGGCCGAGGGTCCAGCCGACCGCCCGCCCGCGGTCCAGGCCGAGGGCCTCGGTCAGCAGGTCGAAGCGGCGCAGCACCGCGCGGGCCACGTCGCCGGTGGCCTCCACTCGCTCCCACTCGCTGTCCAGCGCGGGCCACAGCTCGAACGCGGGGTCGCCCGCCAGCGGCTCGGGGTCGATGGCCAGCCAGGGTTCCCGCTCCCCGGCCAGGACGTTGCCGTAGTGCAGGTCCCAGTGCAGCAGGCGGTCGCCGGGCTCGCCCGCCAGCTCGGCCACGGCCGACGCGCAGGTGCGCACCAGCCGCCGCTCGTCGGGATCGCGCAGGGCCGGGACCGCCGCCGGGACCTGGTCGAGCATGGCGGCGGCGATGTCGGCCAGCCGCCGCACTCCCTCGGGGGCGGGCACCGAGGTCAGGCGGGCCATGATCCCGGCCAGGACCCGCATGGCGGCGTCGTCGTCGGCGATCGAGGCCAGGGTCCGGGTCGCGTCCAGCCGTTCCAGGAGCTGCGCGCCGCCCTCCTCGTCGTGGTCGAGCAGCCGCACGGCGCCCTCGCCCCGCCACGCCCGCAGGCCGGGGACGACGCCGGCGGACTCCTCGCGGACCTCCTGGAGCCTGAGGACGGCGGGCGTCCCGTCCTCCCGGAGCACCGGCAGGACCAGCGAGGCCATGCCGTGGGCGGCCGGGCCGTCGGGCCGCAGCCGCCAGCGGTCCATCAGGTCGCCGCCCAGCCGGGGCAGCCCGGCCAGCCAGGCGCGCGCCCCGGCGCCGTTCGTGCCGTAGGACGCGGCGAACGCGTCGGGAACGTCGATGTAGTCGATCATCGCCGTACAGGCTAGAGGGTCAGGAGAACGTGGCCGTCATCGCCGTCACCCCGCCCGGGGCCACCACCGCCAGCTCCCCGTCCGGCGAGCCCGTCACCGCGAACGGCTGGTCGGCGTAGACCGGGCGGCGGGAGCGGAACGACAGCTCCGTCACCTTGTGGCCCTCGCGGCGCGGCAGCTCCAGGCACAGGATCGCCAGCAGGGGACCGTGGACGACCAGGCCGGGGTGCCCCTCCACCTGGGTCGCGTAGGTCTCGTCGTAGTGGATGCGGTGGGCGTTGTAGGTCAGGGCGCTGAAGCGGAACAGCAGCACCGGGTCGGCGGTCATGCGCAGCGTCCAGGGCGCGTCCGTCTCGGGGATCTTGAACGACGGCCGCGCCGGGCGGCCGACCTGGTCGCCGCAGCGGTAGACCAGGTCCTGCTCCTCCACCGCGATCTTCGTGCCGTCGCGCAGGAACGTGTGCCGGACGGTGACGAACAGCAGCTCGCCGCTGCGGCCCTCCTTGACGGCGGTGGAGACCAGTTCGGCGCGGCGGGTGACGGTGTCGCCGATCCGCAGCGGCTCGCGCACGATGAGGCGGCCCCCGGCGAACATGCGGCGGCGGTCGGGGATCGGCGGCAGGTGGCGCCCGGCCAGCGGGTGCCCGTCGGGGCCGAGGTCGCGCTGCGGCGGGCGGTCCAGGAAGTGGAGCCACTGCCACAGCGGCGGCAGTTCGGGCCCGGGCGGGTCGGTGTCGAGCAGTCCGGCCAGGGCCGCGGCGGGGGCCGCGTCGATGGTCTCGGTGGTCTCGTGCGGCGCGGGGCTCCACCCCTCGATATCGATCACGCCACGACTCCCTTCGCGCGCAGGGACCCGGCGTCGAGGCCGAGTCGGGTGAGAACGGCGTCGGTGTGCTCGCCGAGCCGGGGCGCGGGCACGGGCGCTCGCCGTGCCGCGCGGTCCCCGGTGTCCAGGGGGCTGGCGGGGGCGCGCAGCCGGCCGACGCCGGGCTGGTCGATCTCCCCCAGCATCGGGTTGCCGGTCAGGTCGATCTCGTGGAAGCGCCGGTAGGGGGCCCACAGGACCGAGGTTCCGGTGAACTCCCGCTCCACGTCGGGCAGCGCGCGGCCGGCGAACCACGGCGCGAACAGCGCGGCGAGCGCCTCGCGGTGGCGGTAGCGGTCGCCGTCGGCGGCGAAGTCGGCGTTGAGGAGGCGGGCCAGCTCGGCCACGGTCCCGGTGTGGCCGGTGACCCGGCACAGGTCGGCGAAGTGGCGTCCGGTGAGGGCGACGACCATGATCCGCGTGTCGTCGGCGAGCGTGAAGTCGCGGGCGAAGCCGCCGTACAGGTGGTTGCCGATGCGGGGGCGCCGCCCGCCGAGCTGGGCCTCGGCGAGGAAGCCGAGGTTGCCGGCGGTGGCCAGGGCGACGTCGTGGAGCGGCAGGCGGATGCGGGCGCCCTCGCCGGTGCGGGACCGGCGGCGTTCGGCGGCCAGCAGGCCCACCGCCGCGTACAGGCCGCAGGCCACGTCCCAGGCGGGCAGGACGTGGTTGACGGGTGCGGCGTGGTCGGCGGGGCCGGTGACCAGGGGGAAGCCGAGCTCGGCGTTGACGGTGTAGTCGACGGCGGGCGTCCCGTCGTGGCGGCCCTCGATCTGGAGGTGGATCAGGTCGGGGCGGACCGCCGAGAGCGCCTCGTGGGTGAGCCAGTCGCGGCCGACGGCGTTGGTGAGGACGATCCCGGCGTCGGCGGCCAGGCGCGTCACCACCTCGCGGCCCTCGGGCGACCGGAAGTCGACGGTGACCGACTTCTTGCCCTTGTTCATGCCGGTCCACAGCAGGCTCGCCCCGGACGGCGCCAGGGGCCAGCGTCCGAGGTCGGCGGCCCCGCCGACCGGATCGACGCGGATCACCTCCGCGCCCAGCTGGGCGAGGGTCATGCCGCCCAGCGGCGCGGCGACGAAACTGGAGATCTCGACGATCCGCAGTCCTTCGAGCATCGACCATCCCGTTGTCGGCGATTTCGCCCGAGTATGCCGGACGTTCACCGCGCCGCGGTCAGAGGGCGGCGGGTACCGGCCGGGAGGGGGCGGGCGGGGGGCGGGGACGGCCGGCCCGGGTGTGCGCCGCGGACCTGCGACGACGCGGTCAGAGGCATTCGATGACGGTCACGTTGGCCTGGCCTCCGCCCTCGCACATCGTCTGCAATCCGTACCGGCCGCCGGTGCGCTCCAGCTCGTGCAGCAGCGTCGTCATCAGCCGCGCGCCGGTCGCGCCGAGCGGGTGGCCGAGGGCGATCGCGCCGCCGTTGGGGTTGGTGCGGGCCGGGTCGGCGCCGGTCTCCTTCAGCCAGGCCAGCACGACCGACGCGAACGCCTCGTTGATCTCGATCGCGTCCATGTCGTCTATGCGCATGCCGGTCTTCTTCAGCGCGTGCGCGGTCGCCGGGATCGGGGCCGACAGCATCCGGATCGGGTCCTCGCCGCGCGCCGACAGGTGGTGGACGCGGGCGCGCGGCGTCAGGCCGTGGTCGCGGACGGCCCGCTCGGAGGCGATGAGCAGCGCCGCCGCGCCGTCGGAGATCTGCGAGGCCACCGCCGCGGTGAGGCGGCCGCCCTCCACGAGGGTCCTCAGGCCCGCCATCTTCCCGGGGCTGGTGTCGCGGCGCGGCCCCTCGTCGGTGGTGACGCCCTCGAACGGCACGATCTCCCGTTCGAAGCGGCCCTCGTCGATCGCGCGGATCGCCCGCCGGTGCGACTCGTAGGCGAACGCCTCCATCTCCTCGCGGGAGATGTCCCAGTCCCTGGCGATCATCTCGGCCCCGGCGAACTGCGACACCTCGCCGTCGCCGTACCGCCGCACCCACCCCCTGGACCCGGCGAACGGCCCCCGGTCGAAGCCGAGGGGCTCGGCGGCGGTCATCGCGTAGGCGATCGGGATCTGCGACATGTTCTGCACGCCGCCCGCCACGACCAGGTCGGACGTTCCCGCCAGCACGGCCTGCGCGGCGAAGTGGACGGCCTGCTGGGAGGAGCCGCACTGCCGGTCCACGGTCACGCCGGGCACCTCCTCGGGCAGCCCGGCGGCCAGCCAGCAGGTGCGGGCGATGTCCCCGGCCTGCGGGCCGACGGCGTCCACGCAGCCGAACACCACGTCCTCCACCGCCGCCGGATCGATCCCCGTCCGGTCCATCAGCGCGGTCAGCACGTGCGCGCCCAGGTCGGCGGGGTGGGCGCCGGACAGGCCGCCGCCGCGCCTGCCGACCGGCGCGCGGACCGCTTCGACGATGTACGCCTCGGCCATGGGGGTCTCCTCATTCGGGGGGTCGGCTCGCCTGGATCCCTTCCAGGACCATCGCGAGGTACTGCTTGGCGATCTCCTCGGCGGACAGCCGTCCGCCGCGCTGGTACCAGTTGGCCGCGACCCACACGGTGTCGCGGATGAACCGGTAGACGAGGCCGCGGTCCAGGTCCGCCCGGAACGCGCCCTCGGCCACGCCCCGCTCCAGCAGCGAGGTCCACATCTCCTCGAAGCGGCGGTGCGAGTCGAGCAGGTAGCGGAAGCGCTCGCTGGTGGCCAGGTGCTTGGACTCGTTCTGGTAGACCACGACGGCGGGCCGGTGCCGGTCGATCGACCGGAACGACTCCACGACCAGCGCCTCCAGGGTGTCGCGCGCGCCGAGCCCGGCGGCCAGCACGCGGTCGTAGGCCGCCCACATGTCGTTCAGGAACGTCGACAGGATCTCGTCGGCCATCGACTCCTTGGAGTCGAAGTGGTAGTAGAGGCTCCCGCCGAGGATCCCGGCGGCGTCGGCGACCTGGCGGATCGTGGTGGCCGCGTAGCCCTGCGAGGCGAACACCTCGGCGGCGGTGGCGAGCAGTTCGGCCCGCCGTTCGGCACGGGCGGCGGCGGTGCCCTCGGCGTCACGCCGTCGTGGACTCATGGTGTGGTGGCTCTTTCCGGGAATGCTGCGTCACGGGTGTTGTGAGGAGACCGAGACGACCTCGCCCGTCATGTAGGACGAGTAGTCGCTGGCCAGGAAGACGATAACGTTGGCGACCTCCCACGGTTCCGCGTAGCGGCCCTGGGCCTCGCGCCGTGTCAGCTCCTCCAGCAGCTCCCGCGAGGTGACCTTCACCAGGTGGGGGTGCATCGCCAGCGACGGCGACACCGCGTTGATCCGCACGCCGTGCTCGGCGGCCTCCAGCGCGGCGCACCGGGTGAGGGCCATCACCCCGGCCTTGGCGGCGGCGTAGTGGGACTGCCCCCGCTGGGCGCGCCAGCCGATCACCGAGGCGTTGTTGACGATGACCCCGCCGCCCCGCCCGCGCATGATCCGCAGGGCGGCGCGGGTGCAGCGCATCGTGCCGTTGAGGGTGACGTCCAGGACCCGCGTCCACTGCTCGTCGGTCATGTCGGCCAGGTCGGCGGTGCCGCCGAGACCTGCGTTGTTGACCGCGACGTCGAGGCGGCCGAAGCGTTCCAGGGCGAGGGCGTACAGGGCTTGGACCTGCTCCTCGACGGTGACGTCGCACACCCGCGCGGCCACGCGGTCCGCCCCGAACTCCTTCTCCAGCTCCGCGGCGGAGGCGGCCAGGCGGCGCTCGTGCGTGTCGGAGACCAGCACGGCCGCGCCCTCCTCCAGGCAGCGGCGGGCGGTCGCGCCGCCGATCCCGGCCCCGGCGGCGGCGGTGATCACGACGACGCGGTCGCGCAGCAGCCCGTGGCCCGGAACGTAGGGGGGTGGGGTCATCCGCGTGCCTCCCTCGGCAGCCCGAGCACGCGCTCGGCGATGATGTTGCGCTGGATCTCGTTGGATCCGGCGTAGATGGTGTCGGAGCGGGAGAACAGGAACAGCCGCTGCCAGTCCGACAGGTCGTAGGGCGCGCCGTCGGCGACCAGCCCGGCCGCGCCGAGCACGTCCATGGCGAGCTCGCCGAGCTCGCGGTGCCAGGTGCCCCACACCAGCTTGGAGATCGACGACTCGGGGCCGGGCGCCCCGGCGGCGACCCCGGCCATGGTGCGCAGGGCGTTCAGCCGCATGATCTCCAGGCCCGTCCAGGACCGGGTGAGGCGGTCGCGCAGCAGCGGGTCGTCGATCGCACCGGTCTCCCGCGCCAGGGCGATCACGCCCTCCAGCTCGCGGCGGAACCCGACCTGCTGGCCGAGGGTGGCGACGCCGCGTTCGAACCCCAGGGTCGCCATCGCGATCCGCCAGCCGTCGCCGGGCGCGCCGACGATGTTGGCGGCGTCGGTGCGGGCGCCGTCGAAGAACACCTCGTTGAACTCCGAGGTGCCGGTCATCTGGACGATCGGGCGGACGTCCACGCCCTCCTGCCGCATGGGGACCAGCAGGTAGGACAGGCCGTGGTGGCGGGCGGAGCCGGGCTCGGTGCGGCAGACCGCGAAGCACCAGTCGGCCTCCGTCGCCAGGGACGTCCACACCTTCTGGCCGGTGATCCGCCACCCGCCGTCGACGAGCTCGGCGCGGGTCTGCACGTTGGCCAGGTCGGACCCGGCGTCGGGCTCGGAGTAGCCCTGGCACCACAGCTCCTCCACCGCGACGATCGGCGGCAGGAAGCGGCGGCGCTGCTCGTCGGTGCCGAACGCGATGATCGTGGGGCCGAGGAGGTTCTCGCCGATGTGGTTGACCCGCGCGGGGGCGTCGGCGAGGGCGTACTCCTCGTGGAAGATGACCTGCTGCCCGACGGTCGCGCCGCGCCCGCCGTGCTCGGCCGGCCAGCCCAGGCACGTCCAGCCGGCGGCGGCCATGTGCCGTTCCCAGGCCAGCCGCTCCTCGAACGCCTCGTGCTCGCGTCCCGGCCCGCCCAGCCCGCGCGCGTGCGCGAACTCTCCCGACAGGTGCGTCTCCAGCCAGTCGCGGACCTCGGACCGGAAGTCCCGGTCCGCAGGGGACTCGTTGTGGTTCACGCCCCGGACTCTACCAAACGGTTGTTAGAAAGAATGGGCGCGGACTCCCCCGGAGGGGAGCCGCGCGCCGGTGGCTACTCGACGCGCAGGCAGAACAGGGTGGTGTCGTCGGCGGCGCGGTCGTGCCCCATCTCCGCCAGGATCCGGTCCAGGTCGGGCCCCGAGCCGGCGGCGGAGCGGCCCAGGATGCCGACCAGCCGCGCGATGCCCTCGTCCAGGTCCACGCCGCGCCGCTCCACCAGGCCGTCGGTGTAGAGGAGCACGTGGTCGCCCGAGCGCAGCTGCACGGTGTGGGTGGTGTACTCCAGGCCCGGCAGCGCGCCCAGGATGGGGTCGGGGTCGTGTTCCAGGGAGACCGCCTGGCCGTCGCGCACCAGGATCGGCGGCGGGTGCCCGGCGCTGGTCCACTCCAGGATCCGGCTCTCCGGGTCGAACCGGGCGACCACGGCGGTGCCGGTGGCGGCGGGCTCCAGATCGCCGACCAGCTCGTTCAGCCAGGCGACCAGGCGGCCCGGGGGCCGTCCGGTGTAGGCGAGCCCCAGCAGGCCGCCCCGGGTCCGGGCCATCGCGGCGGCGGCGGGCAGGCCGTGCCCGGCGGCGTCGCCGACGGCGAACAGGCCGCGCCCGTCGGCCAGCGCGCGGGTGGCGAACCAGTCGCCGCCGATCCGCGCGGCGCTCTCGGCGGCCAGGCTCCGCACCGTGACCCGCAGGCCCGGCAGGCGCTCCAGGTCCCCGGGGTCGGGCAGGATCGCGCGGCGCAGTGTGGCCGCGACCCGGTGCTCCTGCGCGGTGCGCAGCTGCTGGCGCAGCATGGCGCGGCGGGTCTCGGCCAGGGCGCGCTCCATGCCGCGCCGCCGGGTGATGTCCTGGGAGACGATGTTGACCGCGACCGGCAGGCCCGCGCCGTCCACGACCGGCTCGGCGAACACCCACAGGTGGCGGTGGCGGCCCCCGGGGGTGGCGACGCGGTGCTCGAACTCGACCGACTCGCGGCGCGACAGCAGCGTGGAGATCGCGTCCTCGACCAGCGGGACGTCCTCCTCGGCCACGGTCTTGGGCAGGTCGGACGGGGAGCCGGGGGCCTCCGCCAGCTCGTAGTTGGCGAGCATCCGGGGCGACCAGAACGCCTCACCGGTGACCAGGTCCCACTCCCCGAACCCGATCTGCGCCAGGCGCTCGACGCTGTCGTGCCGGTAGCGGATCCGGTCCTCCTCGCGGTGGTAGTGCCAGGCCACCACCACGCCGGTGGGCACCCGTACGCACCGCAGGGTCATCCGGGACGAGCGCGGGACGCCGTCCTGGGCGGTGGAGTAGGCGAACGGCCCGCGCGCGTAGGGCTCGCCGGTCTCCAGCACGGCCACGTAGGCGTCGAACAGGCCCGACAGGGCCGAGCCGGGGTCGGTGTGCAGCAGCCGCCGCCCCGCCAGGTCGGCCGCGCCCCGCCCGAACAGGTCGCGGGCGGAGTCGTTCAGCGCGGCGTACAGGAAGTCGACCACCCGCCCGTCGGGGGACCGGACCGGCACCAGGTGGGCCGCGCCGTCCAGGGACGCGTCCATGGCGGCCCGCGCCTGCGGGTCGTCGGGCAGCGTGTCGAGGATCTCGGCGTCGTCGGGGGTGTCCACCGCGTTGACCCGGCGCAGGACCTCGGCGCGCGCCGAGTCCGACGGCGGCGCGGCGAGCGTGGCGCGGGCGGCCCGGCGGCTGCGGGCGGGCACGGCCGCCTCCCCGTCCTCGGGGGCGCCGACCTCGCCGACCAGGACGGCCGCCGCCTCCGGCAGCTCCACGTCCAGGTCCCGGGCCAGCCAGATGAGGTGCTGCAACGCCTCCCCGGACGGGCAGCCGAGGCGCGCGGCCAGCGCGGCCCGCGCCTCGGCCAGCAGCGCCCGGTCCCGCGCGGCGTCCCGCAGACCGGCCAGTTCCGTCGGCAGCGCCGCGCCGTCGACCTCCGTCACCCGTCGTCTCCCCCTCGGCTTTTCATGACCTCATCCATGAAAAGGTACATAGCGTCATGAACGCCGAAGGGCGGCCATTTCTTTCACCGGCCATCTCTTTGCCCTGACTTTCCCGACGGCGGGGTGTGTCGCGGGCCACTTCCCGCGATTGGCCCGAGACCCGTGCGCGGCGGGCGTCCTAGCGTGCGAGACAGCCGACCCTGGGGAGACGCGCGTGGACCACCGTCCAGAAAATGATCTTTCTCACCTGTCCGACCGCCTCGACCGGATCCGCCGTTACGCGGCGGACCTGCTCGCGGGCCTGGACGAGCGGCCCGCGGCCGTCCCGCCGGACCCGGTGGAGCCGCGGCCACCGGCCGAGGGCGTCGGGCTGGAGGGCGCGCTCGCCGAGTTCGCCGAACGGTGGGAGCCGGGGTTCTCCGGCAGCGCCGGGCCCCGCTACCTGGGGTTCGTGACCGGCGGCACGACCCCGGCGGCCCTGGCCGGGGACTGGCTGACCCCCGTGCTGGACCAGAACCCGGCCGTCGACCTGGACTCCACCGCCCCCGCCCTGGAACGCGAGACCCTCGCCTGGCTGCGCGACCTGCTCGGCCTCGGCGGCGCCCACACCGGCGCGTTCGTGTCGGGCGCGACGCAGTCCAACACCGTGGGCCTGGCGATCGCCCGCGAGTGGCTGGGCGAGCGCGCCGGCGTCCGGGTGTCGGACGCGGGCGTGGCGGCGCTCGGCGACGTCCAGGTCCTGTCGGGGACCGCGCACTCCAGCGTCCTCAAGGCCCTGTCGGTGCTCGGGCTGGGGCGCGACGCGCTGCGCGCCGTGCCCACGCTCCCCGGCCGCGAGGCGGTCGACGTCGCCGCCCTGGCGCGCCTGCTGGACGGCCGCCCCACGGTCGTCGTGGCCAACGCGGGCACGGTGAACACCGGCGACTTCGACGATCTCCAAGCCCTGGTGGCGCTGCGCGAGCGGCACCCGTTCTGGCTGCACGTGGACGCGGCGTTCGGGGGCCTGGCGGCGCTCTCCCCCGCCCACGCCCCGCTGGTGGCGGGCCTGGCCGAGGCCGACTCGGTGTGCGTGGACCTGCACAAGTGGCTGAACGTCCCCTACGACTCGGCGGTCCAGTTCACGCGCCGCCGCGACCTGCAACTACGGGTCTTCCGCAACAACGCCGCCTACCTGACCGACCCTGCCGGCGACCCGGACTTCGTGCACCTCACCCCGGAGAACTCCCGCCGCCTGCGGGCCCTGCCGGCCTGGTTCGCCCTGCGGGCCTACGGGGCGCCCGGCCACCGCGCCATCGTCGAACGCAACATCGCCCAGGCCCGCCTGCTGGGCGACCTGCTGGCGGCCGACGCCCGCTGGCGCCTGCTGGCGCCCGTCCGCCTCAACATCGTCTGCTTCACCCTCGCCGACGACCCGGACCCCGGGCGGATCGCGGCGCTGCTGCGCGAGGTGGCCGCCACCGGCACGACGTTCCTCACGGCGACCGTCCACGACGGCGTCCCGGCGATCCGGGCGGCGTTCAGCAACTGGCGCACCACCGACGCCGACGTCCCCCGCGTCGCGGCGGCACTGGCCGACGCCCACACCAAAGTGATCTTGTAGGGGGATGAGACACACCGCCACCTATCTGGAGATGACCTCCCCCGCCGACCTGGTCCCGGCGGACCCGCGCCCCGACGTCGTCCTGACCTCCCTGGCCGACGACCCGGCGCTGGCCCGCGACGTCATCGAGCGCGTCGGCGGCCCCTACCACTGGGGCACCAACCACTGGTCCGACGACCGGTGGGCCGCGCACCTGAGCGATCCCGCCGTCCACCCCTGGCTGATCGCCAAGGGGGACGAGCCCGCCGGGGTCGCGGTCCACAAGGTCCACTCCCCCACCGAGGTGGAGGTGCTCACGTTCGGGCTGCTCCCCGAGCACGTGGGCACCGGCATCGGCGGCCACGCCCTGACGCTGACGCTGCGCCGCGCCTGGGAGCTGCTCCCCGGCGTCACCCGCGTGTGGCTGCACACCTCCACCCTCGACCACCCGAACGCGCTGCCCAACTACCGCAAGCGGGGCCTGCGTCCGTACCGCGTCGAGGAACGGGACACCGAGACCTGATCACCCGGCGGCCCGGTGGACCTCGCGGGTCAGCGCGGTCAGCCGGGCCGTGGCCGTCCGGAACGACGTCCCGGCGGGGTGCAGGGTCAGCACCACGACGATCCGCCGGTCGTTCCGGCCCACCACCCCCGTCGTGTGCAGCACGGGCCGGCCGATCCCGAGATCGACGTTCCGGAAGGAGGCGCCGCTCGCCGCTCCGGCCCGGCACGGCTCGGCGGGCCGCAGCCCGAACCCGGACCACCCCTGCTTCACCGCCCACGGCCTGGGCAGCGCCCGCGGGATCCCGAACGACTGGTCGAACCGGTCGGTCCCGCACCGCGTGGCCCGCCGCAGCTGCCCCATGACGAAGTCCCGGTGCCCCCTGGGCGCCCGGTCCAGCAGGTACCGGTAGGTCTTCACGAGATCCCCGGCGCTGAGCGCGGTGTAGCCCCAGAACCCGGGCTTGTCGGCGGGCGGCGGCGCGGTCTCGGTCAGCCCGAGCCTCCGCGCCGTCCGCCGCACGATCTCGCCCTGCCCGCCCCGCTTCCAGAACGCGGTGGCCGCCCTGTCGTCGCTGGACCGGAGCATCACCTGCAACAGGGGCCGGTCCGCCGCCCGCAGGCCGTTCCGCTCCAGATGGTCGAGCGCGATGAGGATCTTCACGACCGAGGCCGACCGGAAGACCTCCCGGGGCCGGTGCGACAGGAGCGTCCGCCCGGTCCCCCGGTCGAACACGACGAACGAGGCCAGCGTCCCCTTCGGCGCCCGGGGCGCGGCCGCCGCGGACCGCGACGGCCGAGGGGACGGCCGCGTCTCCGTCCCCGCCCCGTCCGAGGGCGCCACGGCGGGCCCGTTCCCGGACTCGCACGCGCACACGGCCAGCAGGAGCCCCACGACGGCCCCGGCCCGCACCACTGAAGTCAACACCCGGCCATGCCTACCAGATGACCCCGCCCGGGTCCGCGATAACCGAGTACGCATCGCCACCGGGACTGCGCTAGAGTTGTCACGCCCGCTCAGCGAGCGGGCTACCGGGACGTAGCGCAGTTTGGCAGCGCACTTGACTGGGGGTCAAGGGGTCGTGGGTTCAAATCCCGCCGTCCCGACACGGTAAGGCCAGAGCCCTGATCTCGATCACGAGACGGGGCTTTCGCTTTTCCCACGGACGCCTCCTCGTCGGCGGCGCCCCGGTCGGTCGTGCGGCAAGGCCGGGCCTGAACGTGCGGTCCTCCGGTTCGGTCGCTGGTGCCTCCTCTCGTTCGTCGCCCCACCCGCGCGGAACCGGTCAGTGCTGGGGCGGGTGAGCGCCGTGAGCCGCGCAGCGGAGGCCCCGGCCTGTGACGGCCGGGGCCTCCTGGGCT
>NZ_BCQR01000056.1 GCF_001552175.1 Actinomadura kijaniata NBRC 14229 | reverse complement strand
GCGACATCGCTTCGCGATCTGACCCGCGGGCCCTCGCCTCCGGCTTCGGGCCCGCAGGTCAGGTCACGCGCTCGCGTGCGTGACTGAGGCCACTTCGAAACAGGCCCCGGGCGCCGGAGCACCCGTGACGCTGGGCCCTGAGGTTTCAGAGCGGCGTCATCACGGCGTCGCGTTCTTGTCCGACGGCTGCTGAGCCGTGGTGGACTGCGGCGTCGTCGTGGACGTCTTCTTGGTGGGGGTCGGGGCGCTCTGCTGCGGCTTGGCCTTCACCACGGGCTTGGCCTTCACCACGGGCTTGGAGGTGGCCGGGGGCTGGGCGGGCCGTTCGACGTCCGTCCGGGGCGGCTGGGTCGGCTTCACGGGCCGGGGACGCTCAGCCGGGGGCTTCTTGGCCGGTGAGGTCGTCGGCTCGCTCGGCTTGGAGGGCGCGGGGACCTTCGGTTCCTGCCCCGGGCCTTCCTCGGGTGTGCGCTGGGGCGGCTGGGCCGGGTCGCCCGGCGCCTGCGGCTTGTCGTCGGGTTTCGGCTGCGGCGTCTCCTGCTGGGGAGGCTCGGGCGGGGCGGGCGGTTCGGACGGCCCGTCGCCGGGCGGCGCCGGAACGGCCGGGACGTGCCCCGGGGTCTCGTCGGGCGGTGTCGGGTCGGTGTCGCCGTGGTCGCCGTGGTCGCCGTGACCGGGGTCGGCCGGTCGCGGTGCGGGGATGTGCGGCTTGGGATTGTCGCCCGGCGGCGGGATGACCGGCTCCGGACGCGGTGCCGGGAGCGGTTCCTGCCGGGGCGGCAGGGACGGGCCCGGCCGGTGCCCCTTCCCCGGACGGTCCGGCCGCTCGGGGCGGTCCGGGCGCGGGAGCTGCGGCAGGGACGGCGAGGACGGCGCGGGGTCGGGCTCGCTCGGAGCCGGGGGCTGCGGCAGGGGCAGGGTCGGCCGCTCGGGGGCGGGGGCCTGCGGTGCGGGGGTCTCCGGTTCGGGGAGTGGTGGCGCGGGCGGCACGGGGCTGGGTGCGGGCGACAGGATCGGGTCCACGACCGGGTCGGTCCCCGGCGCCGCCGGTGCGGTGGGGTCGTCGCCGGTGCCGGTGGTCGGCAGGGCGGTGACCGGGTTAAGCACGGGAGAGGGCCCGTGCGGGGTGGGCAGTGCCACCGGCTGCGGGTCGATCAGGGGGTCCAGGACCAGGGTGGGGGCGGTGGCCGAGTGCGGCCCGGCCACCGCCGCGTCCCCGAAGGCGGGGGCGGCGGTCAGGGCCAGGCCGGCGGTGAGTGCCGCCACGGCCAGCCCGCGCCAGGGTAGGGCAGGTGCCATGTTCGTGCTCCTTTCGATCGTGCGGTTGGTGGGGAGCGGGGAGTTCGGGGTCAGCCGGCCGGTGCGGCGGCGGGCAGGGCGAACAGCGCCACGCCGTCGGCGGTACGGTCGGCGACGATGGCGCGGTCGGCCACGGTGCCCCACGGCAGCGCGGTCCCGGCGCCCAGGTCGCGGACCGGTTCACCGGAGGCGGGGACGGCGACCAGGCGTTTGCCGATGCGGCCGTAGGCGACCGGGCCCGCGGTGGTCAGCGGGATGAGGCCGGGCCGGGCGGTGGCGGCCGGGCGGGCCAGGTCGAACACCACCGGCCCCAGGGCGGCGGCCCCGCCGTCGGCGCCGCGCACCCAGACCGGCGTGGTGCGCAGCTGCTCGGCGGGCGCCGAAGCCGACGCCCTGGCCGCTCCGGTGGTGGCGTCGTGCAGGGCGGCGACGGCCTTGCCGGAGGTGCCCGAGGACCACACCAGCGTCACCGCGCCGTGCCCGGCGGCCGCCACGCGCGTCACGGCCTGGGCCCCGGCGGGCTTCTTGGGGGTGACCTTGACCGGTGGGGCTCCGGGGGTCAGGCGCCACCAGGTGCCGGTGCTGGTGGCGGCCAGCACGGTGGAGCCGTCCACGGCCATCGCGACCGCCTTGCCGGGCAACTCCACGGTGCGGGCCTGGCCGCCGGTGACCAGGGCGGCCTTGCGGTCGGGCAGGGTGAGCAGCGGGCCGTCCCCGGCCCAGCTGACCTGGGCCTTGTCGGGCAGGGCCAGGGTGGTGGGCGCGGCGCCGGTGCCGTTGACCGGCCACACCAGCAGTCGCGGCCCGGCCAGGGCGGTGATGACGGGCTTGCCGTCGATGCGCGTGGCGACCGGGTCGCCCGCCTCGGGCGGCAGCGGCGTGGCGGCGGTCCAGATCACCGCGCCGGTCGCGCCGTGCCGGATCTGCACGCGCCGGTCGGTGGTGACCATGGCGACCAGGCCGCCGTCGGGGATGACCGCGGGGCGGGTGCCGGGACGGATGGGGGTCTGCCAGGCCCCGGTGGCCGACCAGCCGGGCGGGACCTTCCGGGTCAGGGTCGCGGTGGCGGTGGGGGTGGCGGCGGGACCGGGCCGGACGACGGGTGCGGTCTCGTCGCTCATCGCCGTGAACAGCGTCAGGGTGACCGCGCTGACCGCCAGGGCGCTGCCGGCGCCCAGCAGGATGACCCGGCGTTCGAAGCGGCGCCGGGTGTGCGCGGTGCGCACGGCGACCGGCCGCGCGGGCTGGTGCGCCACCGGCGGGGGGCCCTCGGGCCACGCGGCGCCGGCGCGGTCTCGCGGTTCGTCGCGATCGGGCCGTTCGGTGAAGGCGGGCGGCGGCGTGGCGGGGGCGGGCGGCTGCGCCATCGGGGCGGGCGGAGGTGCCATCGGGGCAGGCGGCTGCGCAGTGGGAACAGGCGGCTGCGCAATGAGGGCAGGCGGTGCCATAGGGGCAGGTGGCTGTGCGGTGGGAACAGGTGGCTGCGCGGTGGGAACAGGCGGAGGTGCCATGGGGGTGGGTGGCTGCGCCATGGGGGTGGGTGGCTGCGCCATGGGGGTGACGGTCTCGTCCGCGGGGGCCTCGTCCGCGGCACCGGCCGACCCGAAGGAGTACGGGGGCGCGGGCAGATCCAGGCCTCCGTGTTGACCCCAGGCGGAATCTCGGGGGTCGGCCGGGGTGGTGGGGTCGCGGTCGGGCATACAGGTTCCTTCCGTCACACGATGCGCCGGATCGCCACGATCTTGCGTCGCCAGTCTGACAGGTTGCTGATCTTGATGATGCCGCCGGAACGAACTGGCCACAGGTGGCGATCGCGCGGCTGCCGCGGCACGCGTGCGACGTGCCGGCGGGCGGGGCGACCGGGTCCGAGGGGCGGCGACCCCACGGGGCTTGAGGAACATCTCTGCGGGACCGTGGCTGAGCCCGTGCCGTTCCCGGGGCCCAAGGATCCCGGACCGACGGCGGCGGGTGAAGATCACCGGGATGAACATCGGGGGAAGAGAGCGGGGTGGTCCCCGACGGGCCCGCCCCGAGGCCGCCGTCGGTGGTCTCGATGCGCACGCGGCGGCCGGACGCGGGGGCCGAAGACGCGGTCCCTCAGCCTCTCCAAGAGACGATCATCGTCGTGCATGGAGGCAGTATGGCCGCGGCCGCCGACAACCGGCCACGGATGACGGGCCGTCGTCCGCGGTGGCATCGCGGACGGGGAACCGCGGTGCCGGGCGGGCTCGATGATCGTGGTGTCACGGGACGGGGCGGTGAACGCCCGGGGTCACCGCCGCCGCCTTCCGCGTGCCCTCAGCCGATGAGCCGCCGCGCGATGAGGGCGGCGCGCTCGATCGGGATGGCGAAGCCGATGCCGATCGAGCCGGACCGCCCGCCCTCCCCCAGCGTGGCGATGGCGGTGTTCACGCCGACCACCCGGCCGCCGCTGTCCACCAGGGGGCCGCCGGAGTTGCCGGGGTTGATGGAGGCGTCGGTCTGCACGGCCTCCTGCCGCCGCCCGCCGCCCAGCGACACCTCCCGTTCGGCGGCGCTGACGATGCCGGAGGTGACGGTGCCCGCCAGGCCGAGCGGTGAGCCGACCGCCAGCACCGGGTCGCCGACCCGCAGCCGCGCGGCGCTGCCCTGCTCCAACGGGGGCGGGGCCGCCGCCGGGTCGATCTGCAGCACCGCGATGTCGGCGCCGGCGTCGGCCCCGACCAGCCGCGCCCGGACGCCGCGCCGGTCCGCCAGCACCACGGTGATCGTCCGGCCGCCGGCCACCACGTGCGCGTTGGTCAGCACCCGGCCCTGCCGGTCCAGCACGAAGCCCGAGCCGGTGGAGCCGCCGTCGGCGCCGCGCACCGAGATCGACATGACGCTGCGCTGCACCCGGGCCGCCGCGTCCCGCAGGTCGCCGTCGCGCGCCACCGGTGTGCTCGCGGCCGGGTCCGCGCCGAGCCGGGCACCGGCGGCCCCGGCGACCGCCGCCCCCGCGAT
>NZ_BCQR01000055.1 GCF_001552175.1 Actinomadura kijaniata NBRC 14229 | reverse complement strand
CCCGGCGGGCGGGGCGGCGCGCACGGCGGCGCGCGGCCGGGCGCGGTGGCGGTGCTGCGGAGCGCGGCGCGGACGCGGACGTTCTGGCTGCTGGCGGGCACGTTCGCGATCTGCGGGATGTCCACCAACGGCGTCATGTGGACGCACTTCGTCGCGGCGGCCGGGGACCACGGGATGGCGGCCCCGGCGGCGGCGTCGGTGCTGACCGTGATCGGGGTGTGCAACGTCGCGGGGACCGTCGCGTCGGGGTGGCTGACCGACCGGTACGACCCCCGGTGGCTGCTGGCCGGGTACTACGCGCTGCGGAGCGGGGCGCTGCTGGCGCTGCCCGCGCTGCTGGGGCCGCAGGTGCGGCCGTCGCTGGTGGCGTTCGCGGTGGTGTTCGGGATGCTGGACGTCGCGACCGTGCCGCCGACCATCGCGCTCGGCGCGGTGCGCGAGCGGTTCGGCGAGCGGGAGAGCGCCGTGGTGTTCGGCTGGACGCTGGCCGCCCACCAGCTCGGGGCCGGGATGATGGCGCTGGCCGGGGGCGTCGTGCGGGACGCGTCCGGGGAGTACACGCCGATGTGGGCCGGGGCCGGGGCGCTGTGCCTGGTCGCCGCGGCGATGGCGGCGGGTTTGCGGCGGGTCCCGCCCGGAAGGATCACCGCATGACGCGTCATGTGGTGGCGGTGCTGGTGCGCCCGGGGGTGATGCCGCTGGAGCTCGGCATCGTCCACCAGCTCTTCGGGAGCGCCCGGGCCGGCGGGGAGCCGCTGTACGAGGTGGTGACCTGCACGCCCGAGCCGGGCGACGTGCGCACCGACGCCGACTTCGCGGTGCGGGTGCCGCGCGGGCCCGGGACGCTTGCGGCGGCGCGCACGGTGGTCGTCCCCGCCGCGCACGGGGCCGACGAGACCGACCGGCTGGACGAGCCGCTGCGGGCAGCGCTGGCCCGCGTCCGGCCGGGGACGCGGATCGCCTCGATCTGCACGGGCGCGTTCGTGCTGGCGGCGGCCGGACTGCTGGACGGGCGGCGGGCGACCACGCACTGGAAGTCCGCCGAGCGGTTCCGGCGGTTGTTCCCGCGGGTCGGGCTGGACCCCGACGTGCTCTACACCGACGAGGGCGACGTGCTGACCTCGGCGGGGGAGGCCGCCGGGATCGACCTGTGCCTCCACATGATCCGCACCGACCACGGGGCCGCGGTCGCCAACGACGTGGCCCGCCGCACCGTCGTCCCGCCCCACCGCGACGGCGGGCAGGCCCAGTACATCCCCCGGCCCGTGACCGAGCCGGGCTCGCCCTCGACGAGCGCGGCCCGCGCCTGGGCCCTGCGCCATCTGGACCGGCCGATCTCCCTGCGCGACCTCGCCGAGCGGGAGTCGGTGAGCGTGCGGACGTTCACCCGCCGCTTCCGCGAGGAGGTCGGGATGTCGCCCGCCCGGTGGCTGCTGCGCCAGCGCGTCGAGCGGGCCCGCCAGCTCCTGGAGACCACCGACCTGCCGGTGGAGCGCGTCGCCGCGGACGTGGGCCTCGGCACCGCCGCCTCCCTGCGCCGCCGCATGAGGGAGACGGTGGGGGTGTCGCCGCGCTCCTACCGCCGCACGTTCCGAGGGTAGGAACGTCCCATGACCTCACCACCGCCCGGCGTCCACCCCACCGAACCCCTCACCGCGCCCGACGGGACGGCGGTGGACGTCGACGTCGAGCTGGTCCCGCTGGTGCGCGCCGTCTGGGCCGGAGGATGGGCCACGGCGGGATCCTGCCAGGACCTCGGGGACGCCGCCGACGCGCTGCGGGCGCTGGGGGACCGGGCGCCCGACCACGCCACCGAGGCGTTCGCGGCGTTCTACCGCGGCTACGCGTGGCTGAAGATGCCGCGCCCGGACGCGCTCGCGTTCCTGAACGCGCTGGCGGCGACGCCGTTCCGGGACCGGGTCACGGCCCGCTGGGGCCCGGAGGCGTGGCGGGTGGACGTCGCGGTGCGCCATGACGGGGACCGCGGCTTCACGCTCGCGCCCACCGCCCACCTCCACTTCCCCCGCACCCAGACCCCCGAACTGACCGCCGTCGTCACCGCGCTGCGCGACGGGACCCCGTGAAACCGCCGGTCAGGGCGTGGTGGACGTCGAGGGTGACCTTCAGGCCGTCCAGGACGCTCGCCGGGGAGATCCGGTTGTCGGCCCGGCCCTCCAGGCAGTCCAGGACGTGGTCGATCACCGCCGCGTAGGTGTCGCGCCCGGGCAGGTCGACCGTCCGGACCCCCTGCGCGGTGTACTCGGTGAGCGTGCCGGTCATCCCGTGCCCGGGGGCTCCCGAGAAGGAACGGACCAGGGTGGCGCCGGTGAACGAGGCGCGGAAGCCGCCGCTCATGCCGAACGCGACCGGGTTCAGCGACGAGCCGAGGCAGCGGACCAGCCGGCCGGGGTAGTCCAGCAGCACCTCGGCCGCCGAGCGGCCGTCGCCCGCGTCCACCCCCGCCGCGGTGACCGACCGCGGCGCCCCGAGGGCCGCGACGATGACGTCGAGGTCGGAGTGGAGGACCTCCAGGGCCATGACGTCCAGTCCGATGGTCGCGCCCGGCCACAGCAGGGCCGCCCGGGTCTCGAACTCCAGCGTCCGCAGCTCGCCGTGGCGGCCGTCGGCGACGGCGGCGAGCAGGTGCTCGGTGGCCGGGTCGAAACGGGCGAACATGTCCACGAACGCCTGCCTGCCCGTCGCCTCCCGCACCTCGGCGACGCGGCGGGCCTCGTCCAGGTCGGCGGCCAGGGGCAGCTCGCACAGGACGTGCTTGCCCGCCTCCATGGCGCGGACCGCGTGGGCGGCGTGCAGCGGGACCGGCAGGCAGACGTCCACCAGGTCCACGTCGGGATCGGCGTAGACCGAGTCGAGGTCGGTGGTGGTCGCGAAGCCGTGGTCGGCGGCGATCCTCGCCAGCTTCTCCGGGGTCCGGCCGAAGACGACGACCTCGTCCACGCGCGGACTGCGGTGGTAGAGGGCGGCGTGGGCCCGCCCGAACCCGGTGCCCAGCAACGCGACCTTCATCGCTTCCCCCTCCGAACGGTGGTTCTCCTTCGTCTCCACCGACCGTAGGCGGGCAACAGGACACCGAACGTCCTACTGGGACGGCATCATGGACCCATGCGCGATCCGTCGGCCCGGCTGCTGCGGCTGCTGTCGTTCCTCCAGACCCCGCGCGAGTGGTCGGGGACCGAGCTCGCCGAACGCCTCGGCGTCACCACCCGCACGATCCGCCGCGACGTGGAACGCCTGCGCGAGCTGGGCTATCCCATCCACGCCACGCACGGCAACACCGGCGGCTACCGCCTCACCGCGGGCGCGGCGATGCCGCCGTTGCTGCTGGACGACGAGGAGGCCATCGCGATCACCATCGGCCTGCGCACCGCCGCGACCACGGCGGTCACCGGCATCGAGAACGCCTCGCTGCGCGCGCTGGCGAAGCTGGAGCAGGTCCTGCCCGCACGCCTCCGGCGCCGCGTCGCGGCGCTGTCGGACGCGGCCGTCACCGCGCCGCCCGCCGAGGGCCCGACCGCCGACCCCGCGACCCTCGCCGCCCTGGCGTCGGCGGTCACGGCCCACGAGAGGATCCGCTTCGCCTACACCAGGGCCGACGGCGACTCCGCCCGCCGCCTGGCCGAACCCCACCAGATGGTGGCGCTGGGCCGCCGCTGGTACCTGGTGGCCTTCGACGAGGACCGCGCCGCCTGGCGCACGTTCCGCGTGGACCGCATGGCCGGACTCCACCGCACGGGCGTTCGCGTCCCGCCCCGCGAACTGCTCGGCGGCGTGGACGCGGCGACCTGGGTGGCGCGCTCCCTGGAGCGGAGCTCCGGCGGAACGGTCCGCGCGCGGGTCCTCCTGCACGCCCCGATCGGGGAGGCCGCCCCCTGCGTCCCCGCCTGGCAGGGGACCCTGGAACCGGTGGACGCCGCGTCCTGCCGCCTGACGACGCCCCCGGACTCCCCGGGGCGCCTGGCCCACCGCCTGCTGCTCCTGCCGGTGCCCTGCACCCTGCTGGACCCGCCGGAGGTCGCGGCGGAGCTGGCCGCGCTGGGCGACCGCGCCGCCGTCATGGCGGGTGGCGGAGGCGAACGGGAATCGAACCCGCCGTCCCGAGATACTCGCGACCTACGGTTTTGAAGACCGCGGGGGCCACCAGGCACCCTCTCGCCTCCGGACAGAGACCCTAGCGGCCCGCCCGGGTGTCTCGGACCCGAGACGGAAGCGGCGGCGCGCCGCGTCCGCCCGCGCCGCGCCGGTGCGATGCTGATCGGGTGAGCACTCTCATCAGGAACATCGGGGAACTGGTCACCAACGAGCCCGGCGTCGGGGAGGGGCCGCTCGGGGTGCTGCGCGACGCGGCGCTCGTGCTCGACGGCGGAACGGTCGCCTGGGTCGGGTCCTCGGCGGACGCGCCCGAGGCCGACGAGGTCCTCGACGCCGCCGGGCGCGCCGTGCTGCCCGGGTTCGTGGACTCGCACGCCCATCTGGTGTTCGCGGGGGAACGCGCCGAGGAGTTCGCCGCGCGGATGAGCGGACAGCCCTACAAGGCCGGAGGCATCCGGACGACCGTGGCCAGGACCCGCGCCGCCGGCGACGACGAGCTGCGCGCCAACGTCCGGCGGCTCGTCGACGAGATGGCCCGGCAGGGCACCACCACCGTCGAGTGCAAGTCCGGCTACGGGCTGGACGTCGAGCAGGAGGAACGCGCCGTCCGGATCGCCGCGGAGATCGTGGACGAGGTGACGTTCCTCGGGGCGCACGTCGTGCCCGCCGAGTACGCCGACGACCCGCAGGAGTACGTCCGCCTCGTCTCGGGGGAGATGCTCGCCGCCTGCGCGCCGCACGCCCGGTGGATCGACGTGTTCTGCGAGCGGGGCGCGTTCGACGCCGACCAGGCGCGCGAGGTACTCCAGGCCGGGATCAAGGCCGGGCTCCTGCCCCGCGTGCACGCCAACCAGCTCGGCGAGGGGCCGGGCGTCCGGCTCGCCGTGGAGCTGGGGGCGGCCTCGGCCGACCACTGCACGTTCCTCGGCGACGCCGACGTGGACGCGCTCGCCTCCTCGGAGACCGTGGCGACGCTGCTGCCGGGCGTCGAGTTCTCCACCCGGCAGCCCTACCCGGACGCCCGGCGGCTCATCGACGCCGGGGCCACCGTCGCCCTGGCGTCGGACTGCAACCCCGGCTCCTGCTACAGCTCCAGCATGGCCTTCTGCATCGCGGTCGCCGTGCGGGACATGCGGATGACCCCGGACGAGGCCGTGTGGGCCGCCACCGCCGGGGGCGCGCGGGCCCTGCGGCGGACCGACGTGGGACGGCTCGGGGAGGGCGCCCGCGCCGACGTCCTCGTGCTGGACGCGCCCTCCCGCATCCACCTGGCCTACCGGCCGGGCGTGCCACAGGTCGCCGCCGTCTTCAAGGCCGGCGTCAGAGTGTGAGCTGGTAGGTCTTGCGCAGGGTCTCGTGGACGGTCCAGGTGGTGCGGGCTCCGGCGGTGAGGACGCCCACGTCGCCGGGGCCGACCTCCAGGGTCGGGCCGTCCTCGATCTCGATCGTGGCGCGGCCCGTGACCACCGTGAAGATCTCGTCGGCCTCGGTGTCGGTGACCGTGCCGGGGGTGATCTGCCAGATGCCGCGCTCCACCCGGTCGTCGGCGTGCAGGACCAGGGTGGAGACCTCCGGGCTGCCCGCGACGACGCTGGCCGGGTCCAGGGTGTCCGGCTCCAGCTCGGCGGCGGTCACCGACACGGCGAACGACATGGTCTCTCCTCGCTTCTGGAACGTTGCGCAGAGCGTAGCGGCGGCGGGGGCGAGATCCGCTGGCCATTCCGGAGTCCCCGCGCCGCCGGATTGGACGCGGTGGAGCCGTCCGCGGAGGGTGGTCACGCCGTGTGCGGGATCGAGGGAGCGCAACCGCGGTTTGAAGGTATTCCTTCGTTAGCCGTGGAAATTCGCGCGAAACCTTACACCGGGCGTTCAAAGTTACAGTCGAAGGGACTTCGGCCCCGGTGTAAAAGGACGGACCCATGGCGGACGACTCCACGACGATCGAGCTCAGCATGTCCGAACTCCGCGAGGTCACCCGTTACGCGGTGGCGTGCGCGCGGCCCGCGTTGGTGATCTTCGAGCGGGCCTGCCCCGACGACCGGCGCCCGCGGGACGCGATCGACGTCGCGCGGGCGTTCGCGGAGGGGGCCCGGCGGTCCAAGGCGATCCGGGACAACGCGTGGGCGGCGCAGCGGGCGGCCCGGGAGGCCCGGGACGCGGGGCAGGGCGCGGCGAGCGACGCGGCGCGCGCGGCCCTGGCGGCGGCCGGCGCGGCGTACCTCCACCCCCTGGCGAAGGCGACCCAGGTCAAGCACATCCTCGGCGCGGCCGCCCACGCCGCGCGGGCGTTCGAACTCTCCGCCGGAGACGATCCCTCGGTCGGGGCCGACCACATCGAGCAGTCGCGGACCCTCACGCCTCCCGTCGTGGTGGACGTCCTGCGGCGTTACCCGGCCGCCCCGCCCGGCGGTGGGCGGGTCGGGGAACTGATCCGCCAGTTGGACGCGTCGCTCCGGAGCGGGGGTTGAGGGGCGTCCGTCCCCGGGCGCCCCTCGCGGATCTCAGCGGGCTTCGGCGGCGGCCTTCAGGTCGCTCGGCCACGCCTTGAGGCCCCTGCCGAGGATCTCGGCCGCGAGGGGGACGTCGGCATCGACCTGGGGACCGGTGTGGGTTTCCTCGGTGCGCACGAGGACGCCGTCCCTGACCTTGGTGAACGTCCACACGTGGACGCCGTCGACGCGCAGTCCCTCGCCGACGGCGGGGCCGGTCCAGCGGATGCAGGCGTGCCGTTCGAGCTGCCCGACGGTCGAGGTGATGACCAGGGTGGTGGGGGGCGTCGGGGGCGGTCTTCGCGGTGGCGTCAGCGCGCCGGAAGACGCCGGGGACCCGGCCGGTGGACGGCGAGGACGAGCGCGGCGGACGCGGCGACGATCAGCCCGACGAACGCGGGGTGGATGTCCTTGGACAGGCTCGGCGCGCCGTCGGGCCGCGCCAGCCAGACGGTCAGCGGGACCGCGTACGCGACGGCCACCAGCGCGGCCGCCCGGCGGACCGCCCGGTCGCGGGTGCGGCGCAGGGCGCCGACCAGCGCGATCGCGACCGGAACGCCCGCCAGCAGGGCGAACTGGCCGAGGACCATGACGGGGATCGCCCAGGCGGCGAGGATCACCGCCCGCGGAGTGCGCCGGCCGGTGCGGGCGGGCGGCTGGGAGGTGGTGGTCATGACGTTCCCTTCGGCTGCTGTTACGGATACTCGCTTCTGTTAGAAGTTATAACCGTACGGGCGAGGGAGTGTCAACAGAAACCGTGATACCTTCTCACTAATTCTTGGTGGTGTAGCTCTGGAGGAAGGCGGCGGCGCATGGCGGAGACGAACGCGCGGACCCCGCGCGAGCGCTACCGCACCCAGATCCGCGCGGAGATCAAGGAACGCGCCTGGCAGCAGATCGCCACGGCGGGGGCGTCGGCGCTCTCCCTCAACGCCATCGCCAAGCAGATGGGCATGAGCGGCCCCGCGCTCTACCGCTACTACGCCGGTCGCGACGAGCTGATCACCGAGCTGGTCGCGGACGCCTACCGCGGCCTGGCCGACACCCTGCGCTCGGCGTCGGCCGCGGGCGCCGACCTGGCCGGGCTGGCGCACGCCGTACGCGCCTGGGCCCTGGCGGACCCCCAGCGGTACTTCCTCGTCTACGGCACCCCCGTGCCCGGCTACCGGGCGCCCGACGACACCACGGCCATCTCCAGCGAGATCATGGCGGTCCTGCTCGACGCCTGCGCGGCGTCGGCCCCGGACGGCCCCGCCACGCCGTTCGACGCCCACCTGCGCGACCACCGGGACTGGGCGGGCGGCCACCCCGCCCCGCCCGCGGCCCTGCGCCGGGCCCTGGCCTTCTGGACCCGGCTGCACGGCGTCCTGTCCCTGGAGCTCGCCGGTCACTTCACCGGCATGGGGTTCGACCCCGCGCTGCTGTTCGCCTCCGAACTGGACGACCTGCTCGCGCGCTGACCGGCGGCTCAGACGTACCGGCGGTTGACGCGGATCAGCGGGTCGCGGCGGCGGGCGACGTAGTCCGCCGACAGGACCTCGGCCACGTACAGGCGGTGGTCGCCCGCGTCGATGCGCCGCCGGGTCTCGCACTCCAGGGCCGCCAGCCCGCCGTCGGGGATCAGCGCCTCCGACAGCGGGCCCCGGTGGTGCGGCTCGGAGGCCAGCAGCAGGCGCGCGCCGGGACGGCCCTCGGCGGCGAAGCGGCCCGCCAGGGCGCGCTGGCCCGCGCTGAGCACCGTCGCCGCCCAGCGGTCCCGGCGGTCCAGGACCTCGGCCAGGTAGGACCCGGCCGCGACGCCCGCCAGGACCATCGGCGGTTCGAGCGACACCGACATGAACGACGTGACGGTCGTGCCCAGGTCGTCGCGGCCGTCCCGGACGGTCAGCACCACCACGCCGGTGGCGAACCCCGCGACGGCGTCGGTGAAGTCGCCGGGGGTCAGGGGCTGCGCGTTCAGCGGATCTCCCAGTTTCCGGGCAGGGCCAGCGGACCGGCGGCGGGCAGGCCGAGGCGGGCGGCCACCCCCGACAGCGAGCCCCAGCCGTCGAAGCGGGCGGTGGCGGCGGTGCGGTCCTCGCTGGACTCGGCCGGGCGCAGCCGGTCCAGCGGGGAGGAGTGCGGGAACACCCGGACCGGCGCGTCGGCGGCGAGCCCGGCCTTCTTGCGGGCCAGCTCCAGCGCCCGGTCCAGCCCGCCCAGCTCGTCCACCAGGCCGTGCCGCCGGGCGTCCGCGCCGGTCCACACCCGGCCGCGGGCGACCTCGTCGACCTGCTCGGGGGACAGGCCGCGGCCCTCGGCGACCTTGGCGGTGAAGTCGGCGTAGATCGCGTCGAGGGAGGCGTTGACGCGCTCCCACTCCGACTCGTCGAACTCCTTGGTCATGCTCAGCATCCGGGCGTGCGCGCCCTCGGAGACGTGCCCCATCGCGATGCCGAGCCGGTCCAGCAGGCCGCTGATCACGGGCTTGCCCATGACCACGCCGATCGAGCCGGTGAGCGTGCCGGGCTGCGCGATGATGGTGTCGGCGGCCATGGCGACGTAGTAGCCGCCGGACGCGGCGACGTTGCCCATCGACACGATCACGGGCTTGCCCGCGCGGCGGGCGAGGTTCACCTCGCGCCAGATCGCGTCGGAGGCGACGGCCGAGCCGCCGGGGCTGTTGACCCGGAACACGATCGCCTTGACCGAGTCGTCCCGCACGGCCGCGCGGAACGCCGCGCCGATCGTGTCCGACCCCATCGCCGGGCCCTGGCCGGGCAGCGGGCCGCCGCGCCCGGACCGGCCGAGGCGGATCGGGCCCTGGCCGTTGATGAGCGCGACCGCGTCCTGCTTCCCGGGCTGCGGCAGCTTCCTGGCCAGGCCGTGGGAGCGGCTGTAGCGGGTGACGAACTTCAGCTGCGCGGTCGGCCCGAACCGTTCGCGCAGGTCGGCGTAGACCTCGTCGCGGTAGCCGAGCCGGTCGACCAGGCCGTTCTCCAGGGCGTCGGCGGCCAGCAGCGGGCCCCGGTCCATGAGCTCGCGGACCTTCTCGACCGACAGGCCGCGCGCGGTGGCGATCCCCTCGGTGATCTGCTCGACGTAGGAGGCGACCAGCCGCCGAGAGGACTCCTCGTGCGCGGGCGTGTAGCCCTTGCGCACGAAGGTGTTCGCCATGGTCTTGTACTCGTGGCGCTGGCCGAACTGCGGCTTGACGCCGGCCTTCTCCAGCGCCCCGGCCAGGAACGGCTCCTCCAGCGCCATGCCGGTCAGCCCGACCTCGCCGGTCGGCTGCATCCAGACCTTCTCGAACGCGGTGGCCAGGTAGTACGGCACGGTCCCGCGCCCGCTCTCGCCGAACGTCTCGGTCCAGGCCACGGTGAGCTTGCCCGCCTCGCGAACGGCGGTGACCGCGTCGCGGATCTCCTGGACCAGCGCCATCCCGACCCCGCCGGTGACCTTGACGACGACGGCGCGGACCCGGCTGTCGGCGCGGGCGCGGCGCAGCCCGTCCAGCACGTCGCGCAGGTGGGTGCGGCGCATCGCCAGCATCGCCGTGAGGGGATCGGCGGGCGGGGTCTCCACGAGCCCGTCGGTGAGGTCGAGTTCCAGCACCAGGGGCGCGGTCCGCTTCTCGCGCGCCTGCTTGATGACGTTGATGACCGAACCGGGATCCACCATGCGCCCAGCCTATGTGCTCGGCGCCGGTCCGCTCAGCGGGCGAACGCCCGGTTCGGGATCGTGCTGCCGGACGCCTGCGCGACCGGGCGGCCGTCGGCGTCGGTGATGACGGCCGTGGAGAACAGGCGGGTGCCGCCGGGGTGCACGCAGGTCCCGGTGACGGTGTAGGTCCCCCCGGCCAGGACGGCGCGCAGGTAGTCGATGTTCAGGTTGAGGGTGAGCTGCGGGACGAAGTGCTCGCCGGTGCTGGCGGAGGCGAAGCAGACGGCGTTGTCCAGGATGGTGGCGATGAAGCCGCCGTGCACGGTCCCGCCGGGGTTGCAGAGGTGCTCGCCGGGCGTCCAGGAGATCACGACGCGGCCGGGCTCGGCCGTGTCGATCCGCTGGCCGATGTAGTGGGCCACGTCGGAGACCTCGGGGAAGCGGCCGTCGCCGATGGCCTGGATCAGCTCGGCCCCCGACAGCGTGTTCCACATCTCGGCGTGTTCGGGCGGGGTCTCGACGCTCAACGGCACTCCCGGTCGTTCGATCTTCGACTGAACTCTATTCGGAGACCGGTCCGTGCCGCTGTGCCGTGCGTCACCCGGACCGGCCGAGCGTGCCGGAGGTGGTGCCGCTGAGCCCGGCGGACTCGTAGCGGAGCCTGCCGTCCACCAGCCGCAGCGTCAGGCTTCCGCCGACGCAGAAGCCGGTGGTGCCGTGGGTGTTCTTCGGCGTCTCCTGGAGCCGGAGGGTGTCGCCGTCCACGGCGGTGACCTGGAGGGTGTCGGTGCAGCCCCACGCCCGGTAGACCGACTCGCCGCGGCTCTCCCCGACCCGCAGGACGACCGTGGCGTCGGTGCTGGTGCCGTTGGGGGCGCCGAGGCCCGGCGGCTGGGCGATGGTGCCGGTCCAGGTCCCGGCGAACGCGGCCGGGACCTTCGTGCCGCCCCCGGCTCCGGGGGTGGGGTCGGGGGACGCCGTGCGGGTCGTGGTGACGTTCTCCCCGGGGCGGTCGCGCTGGTCGTTCACGGCGAACCAGATCCCGGCGGTCGCCGCGACGACCGCCAGCCCGGCCCCGGCCGCGATCAGCACGCCGCGTCCCGCGCGCCGCCGCGACGGCACGGTGGGCTCGCCCCCGACCGAGGGAAGGGCCGAGGGAACGGCCGACGGGTCCACCAGGCGCACCATCAGGTCGCGGGCGGCCGGCCGCCGCGCCGGGTCCTTGTCCAGGCACTCGGCCAGCAGCCCGTGCAGGAACGGCGGCACCCCGTCCAGATCGGGATGCTCGTGGGCGATCCGGTGCATGACGTCGGACATGCGGTCGAACCGCCCGAACGGCGGCCGTCCCGTCGCCGCGTACACCATCGTCCCCGCCCACGAGAACACGTCGGACGCGGGCGTCGGCGGACGGCCCGCCAGCGACTCGGGCGCGGAGTACGACGGCGTTCCCGCCGGCCGCGTCCGGGTGCCGGCGTCCACCGCCCGCGCGATCCCGAAGTCCACCACGCGCGGCCCGTCCGGGCCGAGCAGCACGTTGGCGGGCTTGAGGTCGCGATGGACGATGCCCGCGCCGTGGATGGCGGCCAGGGCGCTGGCGGTGTTGACGGCGAGGCGTTCCAGGTCGCCGTCCCGCAGCGGGCCCTGCTCGGCCACCCGCCGCTGGAGCGACGGCCCGTCCACGAACTCGCTGACCACGTAGGGCCGCGCCGCGTCGGCGGAGGAGTCCAGCACGGCGGCGGTGCAGAACGGCGCCACCCGCCGCGCCGCCTCCATCTCGCGCGCGAACCGCGCCCGCGCCTCCGGGTCGGCCGTCTTGAGCGTCTTGACCGCCACGCGCCGCCCGGCGGGGTCCTCTGCCAGGTAGACCACGCCCTGCCCGCCCTCACCGAGCCGGCCGGTCAACCGCCAGCGGCCGACCTCGCGCGGATCGTCGGGGCTCAGCGGCGAAACGGCCACCATCAGCGCGTCCCTTCCCACGGCGACTCGCCGTTGTCGCTCCACGGTCCCCCGGCCGCACACCACGGTACCGGGATCATCAACCCGATATCGTCGCGGTATGGCAGACGGCGACGGTTGGCGGCGCTGCGCCCTCGGGCACGTGCACTGGGGCAGGCACGGCGCGGCGGGGCTGATGGTCTTCCACCGCGACCCGGGCGACGGGCGCAAGCGGGTGCTGCTGCAACAGCGCGCCTGGTGGGGCAGCGGCGGCGGGACGTGGGGCATGTTCAGCGGCGGCATGGCCACCCGGGAGGACCCGGTCGCCACCGCGCTGCGGGAGACCGCCGAGGAGTCCACGCTCGACACCTCGCGCGTCCGGCTGTACGGGACGTGGACCGAGGACCACGGCGGGTGGGCGTTCACGACCGTGTTCGGGGAGATGGACCACCGGCCGGTGGTGGAGCCCGCCTCGCGGGAGACGCGCCGCGCCGAGTGGGTGCCGGTGGAGGAGGTGGACCGGCGCAAGCTGTTCTCGCCGTTCGCCCGCAGCTGGCCGACGCTGCGCGGCGCGCTGGCCCGCCTGGTGGTGATCGTGGACGGGGCCAACGTGGTGGGCGCCCGCGCCGACCACGGCTGGTGGAAGGACCGCGCCGGGGCCAACGCCCGCCTCCGCGACGACCTGGCCGCCCTGGCCGAGGGCGTCACCGGCCTGCCCGACGGCCTGGTCCCCTACGAGGTCGCCTATCCCGAGACCGTGCTGGTGGTGGAGGGGGCGGCCCGCCGGGTCGCCGACGAGCCCCGCGACGGGGTGCGGGTCGTGGCCGCGCCCGGCAGCGGCGACGACCTGATCGCCGACCTGGCCGCCCACACCGACCTCGACACCGTCCCGCTGGTCGTGACCGCCGACCGGGAGCTGCGGGCGCGCTGCGAGTCGGCGGGCGCGGCCGTCATCGGTCCCCGCTGGCTCCTGGAGCGCCTGCCCCGGCGGTGACCCCGGAGACGGACCCGGAGACGGACCCGGTGGCGGTCTAGCCGGCGCCCTGGACGGCGACCGTGTGCCCGGCCTCGCCGAGCGCCTTGACCGCGTCCTCCAGGGAACCCTCGGGCACCAGCACCAGGTCGGCGTGGTAGGTCGAGGTCACGAACACCGAGATGCCCGCCTCGGCGAGCGGCGCCACCACCGACGCGAGCATGCCCGGCACGTCCAGCCCGTGCGCGTCCCCGTAGAACCCGGCCCACCGCTGGAACGCGCCGAACGGCGGGGCCTGGCGCACCACCGTCAGGCCCTCGGGCGCGCGCACCAGCGCCACCCACTCGTCGTCCTCGGGGAACGTGGAGTTCGGCTGGTGCTCGACCGCGAACCGGTCGGGGACGACATGCAGGCGCAGTGACGGCATCCCGTCACTCTAATCCGGCTCGGGCGCCAGCCACACCGCGCCCAGCGGCGGGATCCGCATGCACACCGAGGCGGGCATCGCGTGGTGCGGCTCCTCGATCGCCTCGACGACCCCCATGTTGCCGACGCCGCTGCCGCCGTACTCGAACGCGTCGGTGTTGACGACCTCCCGCCAGCGGCCCGCGTGCGGCAGCCCGACCCGGTAGTCCTCGTGCGGGGAGCCGGAGAAGTTCACCACCGCCACCATCGTCGGGCGCTCCGCGCCCTCACCGGCCGGCCGGCCGTAGCGGACGTAGGACAGGGTGTTGCCGCCGGCGTCGTTGCCGTCGATCCACTGGAAGCCCTCGGGCTCGTTGTCCATCGACCACAGGGCGGGCTCGGCGCGGTAGACGGCGTTGAGGTCGCGGACCAGGCGCTGCACGCCGATGTGGAACGCGCCCTCGGTGGCGCTCTCCAGCAGCCACCAGTCCAGCGGGCGTTCCTCGGCCCACTCGGCGCCCTGCCCGAACTCCCCGCCCATGAACAGCAGCTGCTTGCCCGGATGCGACCACATGTAGGCCAGCATGCAGCGCAGCCCCGCGAACTTCTGCCAGTCGTCGCCGGGCATCTTGCCCAGCAGCGACCCCTTGAGGTGGACGACCTCGTCGTGCGACAGCGGCAGCACGTAGTTCTCGGAGAACGCGTACACCAGCGAGAAGGTGATCTCGTTGTGGTGGTAGTTCCGGAACACCGGCTCACGCGCCAGGTAGTGCAGCGTGTCGTGCATCCAGCCCATGTTCCACTTGAACCCGAAGCCGAGGCCGCCCAGGTGCGTCGGGCGGGTCACGCCGGGCCAGGCCGTGGACTCCTCGGCGATCGTCATGACGCCGGGGTCGCGCTTGTAGACGGTCGCGTTCATCTCCTGGAGGAACGAGATCGCCTCCAGGTTCTCGCGGCCGCCGTAGATGTTGGGCGTCCACTGGCCCTCCTCGCGGGAGTAGTCCAGGTACAGCATCGAGGCGACGGCGTCCACGCGCAGCCCGTCGATGTGGAACTCCTCCAGCCAGTAGCAGGCGTTGGCGACCAGGAAGTTGCGGACCTCGGCGCGGCCGAAGTTGAACACCAGCGTCCCCCAGTCGGGGTGCTCGCCGAGCCTGGGGTCCTCGTGCTCGTACAGCGCGGTCCCGTCGAACCGGGCCAGCGCCCACTCGTCCTTGGGGAAGTGCGCCGGGACCCAGTCGACGATCACGCCGATGCCCTCCTGGTGCAGCCGGTCGACCAGCAGCCGGAAGTCGTCGGGGGAGCCGAACCGGGAGGTCGGCGCGTAGTAGGAGGTCACCTGGTAGCCCCACGACGGCCCGTAGGGGTGCTCGGCGACCGGCAGGAACTCCACATGCGTGAAGCCCATGTCCTTCACGTACGCGGGCAGCTCCTCGGCCAGCTCCCGGTAGCTGAGGCCCTTGCGCCACGACCCGAGGTGCACCTCGTAGACGCTCATCGGCTCGTGGATCCACTGCCGCGCCTTGCGGCGCTCCATCCACTCGTCGTCGGCCCACTCGTAGGAGGAGGTGAACACCTTCGACGCCGTCGCCGGGGGGACCTCGGTGGCCTGCGCCATCGGGTCGGCCTTGGCCCGCCAGTGCCCGTCCGCGCCGAGGATCTCGTACTTGTAGCAGGTCCCGTCGCCCACGCCGGGCACGAACAGCTCCCACACCCCCGTCGAGCCCAGCGCCCGCATCGGGTGCGCGCGCCCGTCCCAGTGGTTGAAGTCGCCGACGACCCGCACCCCGCGCGCCGTCGGGGCCCACACCGCGAAGCTCGTCCCGGTGACCGGCCCGAACGCCGACGCGTAGGTCCGCACCCGCGCGCCCAGGGCCTTCCACAGCTCCTCGTGCCGGCCCTCGCCGATCAGGTGCATGTCGAGCTCGCCGAGCGTCGGCAGGTGCCGGTAGGGGTCGTCCTGGACCTGCTCGACCCCGTCGCCGTAGGTCACCGCCAGCCGGTAGTCGGGAACGGCCAGCGGCGCGTCGTCCTGTCCGGAACCGGACAGCGAGGCCTCCGCCGGCAGTGTCCCGGCGAACACGCCCTCGTGGACGTGCCGGAGCCGCTTGCGGTCGCCGCTGGGAAGGACCACCTCCACCCGCTGCGCCATGGGGCGCAGCGCCCGGATGGTCACGCCGTTGCGGCCCGGATGCGCGCCGAGCACCGCGTGCGGGTCGTGGTGCGCACCGCCGACGAGCTGTTCGATCTCCGCGCGGGTCACTCGTGCCATGGGCTCACGGTCTCCTCGTCCCGGAAGGCTTGGACGCCTTTACCGTGCCCGGAGATCGGCGTTCCTCACATGTCAGACCCGGACTCGTTCCCGTTCCAAGGGACGATCTTCAGAAGATCATGAGCGTGGCGGCACTCTCCGGCAGCGTCTCCGCGCCCGCCGGGAGCGCGCCGAGGCCGAACGCGCGGCGTCGGCCGCGTCGCCCGCGTTCGGGCGGGCCGGTGTCCTCCCCGCGGGAGCGCCACCGCCCGTACCGGCGCATCGCCCGGTCGGCCATGCCGTACAGGGTCGGGTTGTTCAGGACCGCGTCGCGGGCGCGGGCGACCGGCTCGTGCCGCGCCCAGTGGGCCGCGCCCGCCGCCGACCGGGTCCGCACCACGCCCTCGGCGACCGGGAACGCGTGGTTCTGCAACTCCTGCTTGTACCGCCAGCCCACCGACGGCCCCATGTCGATCTCCCGCACGCCGATCGCGGCGGCCTGCTCGGCCATGTGCAGGTGCAGGATCAGGCCGGGGGAGTACTTGGAGAACTCCGGGTCGTACACCGGGAACCAGGTCACCAGGGTGTGGTCGCTGCGCAGCCCGAAGTGGCCCGCGACCGGCCGCCCGCCCGCGTACAGCATCGACAGCGTCCCGGCGAAGCGGTCGGTGTGGGTGCGGTGCAGCCGGTCGACCAGCTCCACCACCCACGGCCGCGCGAACCGGTCGGCCCGGCCCATCGCCCGGTACTGGCCCGACTTCCACCGCCGCACCAGGGCCAGGGACTCCTCGTCGCGCACGTCGAACGCGAACGTCACCTCGCCCTCCTCCCGGCCGAGCTTCCGCTCCTTGTACCGGGTCTGCTTGACGACCTTGGAGCCCTTCTCCTTCAGCGACCCGCAGTAGCCGTCGAACCCGCCCTCCAGGCTGATCACCGCCGAGTCCAGCCGTTTGGTCACATACGGTTCGAACCACGGCTGCCCCGGCAGCACCGTGCCGAACTCCCAGGCCGCCAGCCCGCACGCGCGCAGCAGCGCCCGCGCGTCCAGCTCCAGGCCCGGAACGTGGACCAGCCCCTGCCCGAGCGACAGCCAGCCGCCGACCGCGGCGGCCGTGCGGCGGCCGTGCAGCTCGTAGGGGAAGAAACCGACCAGGTCGGGGCCGTCGTGCAGCACCGCCACCCGCGCCCCGTCGATCACCTCGTCGACCGCCCGGGCGTATCCGGCCGACATGAACGGGTTCGCCAGGCGCGGCAGGTCGTCCTGCATCTTGCGCCAGGCGGTCAGCTCGGTCTCGCCGAGGTCGCGCGGACGGACAACGGACACTCGCATCTCAGGATCTCCAAGCGCGGGGACGGTCGGCGGTCGGATCAACGGTCGGATCAACGGTCGGATCAACGGTCGTAGGTGAACGGCAGGCGGGTGATGCCGTTGTCGAAGCTGGACAGCAGGTACTCCGGCTCGCCCGTGGCACGCAGCCCCGGCAACCGCGTGAACAGCTCCCAGAACATGATCTTCAGTTCCATGCGGGCGAGGTTCGCGCCCAGGCACAGGTGCGGTCCGGGTCCGCCGAACGCCACGTGCGGGTTGGGCGAGCGCGAGATGTCGAGGGAGTCGGGGTCGTCGAACACGTCGGGGTCGCGGTTGGCCGCCAGGTAGAACAGCACCACCTTGTCCCCGGCGCGGAACGGGTGCCCGTTCAGCTCGTGGTCCTGCTTCAGCGTGCGCCGGAACTGGATGATCGGCGACACGTAGCGGACCAGCTCCTCGATCGCCGGGCCGATCCGGGCGTCGTAGTCGTCCATCAGCAGGTCCCGCTGCTCGGGATGGTCGGTGAACAGCCTCAGGCCGTGCGACAGGGTGTTGCGGGTGGTCTCGTTGCCCGCCACCAGCAGCAGGTCGAAGAACGACCCCAGCTCCGGGATCGACAGGCGCTCCCCGTCGGGATTGGCGTTGACCAGCGCCGACACCAGGTCGTCGCGGGGCTCGGCGCGGCGGGCGCGGCCCAGCCGGGCGACCAGGCGGTGCAGGTCCACGATCGCCTTGAGGTTGCCGTACAGCAGCCGCAGCGTGCGCGGGCTGGCCAGGGACCCGCGCACCCCCGAGTACTCGGTCATCGCGTCGACCCGCGACAGCACGTAGGGCCGCACCCGCTCGGGGATGCCCATCATCGCGCAGATCACCGCGAGCTGGAACGGGGCGGCGACCTGCGACACGAAGTCGCGCGGCCCCTGCTTCTCGACGTCGTCGACGATGCGGGCGGCGATGGCGCGGACCTCGTCCTCGATGGTCGCGAGCATCTTCGGGGTGAACGCCCGGAACACGATCCGCCGCAGCCGCGCGTGCTCGGGATCGTCCATGTTCACCATCGGGGTGCCGAACACCTTCGCCAGCCACGGCGGCGGCTCCGGCGACGTCGCGGCCGGTTCGCTGGAGAAGACCTTGGCGTTGCGGCTGGCCTCCACGACGTCGGCGTGCCGCACCAGCGCGTGGAAACCCTTGCCGGACCGGACGAACGGCACGCGGGGCTCGGCGAAGTACACCGGCGCGCCGCGCTCGCGCAGCCGCGCGAAGTCGGCGAGCCGCTGCTCCGGCGGCCGGTCCCAGAACGCGATGTCCACCACGTCGATGCCGGCGGGCGGAGCGGAGCCCAGGGCCATGCGTTCTCCTTCGTCTGTGGAGCGTCTGTGAGCGTCTGTGGAGCTTCTGGGGCTCGCGGGATGTCCGCGGGCCACTCGGTCAGGTGGTCAGCGGGCGGCCCAGCGGACCTCGTAGGGGCCCAGGTCGATCGGCTTGCCCTCGATCTGGGTCCGCTTGCCCTGCGGGGTCGTGTTGACCATGACCATCTGCTTGTCCTGTGCCAGTACCCGCACCGCCGGGTCGGCGGCCTTCACGTTCAGCAGCTTCGTGCCGGGCGGGAACCAGCGGGTGAAGTTCTGCAGGTTCGTCAGGTTCGGGGTGGGGGCTCCGCCCGCCTGCGGGCCCGACCACAGGCAGCCCGGGCAGTCGGCGCCGGTGGTGGTCTGCGGGCTCCAGTAGAACGCGCTGGCCGCGCCTCCCCGGATGAACTCCATCATCGCGGCGACCTGCACCGCGCCGCGGCGCTCGTCGGTCCAGTCGGACGGGACCGGCTCCACGTACCACTCGGCCCACCACACCGGCAGCTCCTCGTCGCCCAGCGCGCGCAGCCAACGGGTGACGTCGGAGAACTTCGTCAGCACCTCGAACTCGTTGGGCTGCACGTTGCGCTGCACCGGCAGCGCGTGGCCGTCGACCGCGATGAAGTCGGCGCCCTCCTTGTGCTCGTACCAGTACTTGAGGGCGTCCAGGTTCCGCTGGTCCATCGAGCCCCAGGAGCCGCGCAGCTCCGACGGCGGGCCGACGCCGGGCGCGTTGCTGTTCATGACCATGTAGGGGCCGCCGACCTTGATGTCGGAGTCCACCTTCTTCAGTTCCTTGTAGACCTCGTTGTAGAGCTTGGTGTAGCCCTCGTGGTCCCAGCGGTTGGCCTGCGGGTTCCAGAAGCCCTTGAACTCGTTCCAGACGGTGTAGTGCTTGACGTCCGGGTACCGCCTGGCGACCTCGGCGGCGAGCCGGGCGTAGTCGTCGAAGAACCTGGGCTGGATCGCCACCTCCAGCCGCGACCAGTCGGTGCCGCCCGCCGCGCCGCCCTTCATCCAGTCGGGGCCGCAGCACAGCGTCACGACCGGGGTGCCGCGGGTCTGCCGGATGGTCTCCATCCGCCGGTCCAGCGACGCCCAGTCGTACTGGCCGGGCCGCGGCTGGGGGTTGCCGACGCCCCACCCCATGATCGGGGTGACCTGCGGCATCGGCTGGCCGGACAGGGCGTCCAGGACCTTCTGCGGGCCGCGTTCGCGGTCCACGCTCTCCTGGGTGTGGGTGAACCCCCACGACGGCCAGCCCTTCGGCGCGCCCGGGGCCACCTCGCCGGCCGGGGCGGCGAGCGACCGCACGGTGCCGTCCGGCCTCCCGCCGGCCAGCCAGACGAAGATCGCGGCGGTCAGCATCCCCGTCAGGGCGGCCACCAGCGCGATGAGGAACAGCCGCCGGCGGGGACGGCCGTGCCGACCCTGACGGTTGCGGAACAGCGCCACGCGTGTGGGCTGGGTACGCTGACGGACTTCCAAGACGGGCCTCCAGAAGGGGCGGCCGTGATCTTCGCCGATGGGACGGCCGGATATCGTCGCCGGTGGAACCGGTGTATTGGTTAGAACGCCGGGAGGTGGTGGCTGGTTCGGCCGGGTGGTCGGCGGAACCGTCATAACTGCCTTACCTGTGATCTCCCTTGGCGACAACCTTCCAGCACAGGAGACGGCCTCACGCGGCGTGGCCGGAAAGGGTCAGCGCGGAGTCACTTTTCCCTTTCACTGAGGTGACATCCGCCTCACCTATCCGGTTTGACTCTTATGTCACTCCGGCGCCACAAGTCACTGACGTGTTGGTGCGTTTTGTGGTTGTTTTCCGGTGGCTGGATGTAGGTGGGAAATCGGTGGGGAAGCGGTGGGAATCGCGCGGAGCGCGGTGCCGGCGGGGTGGTCCGCCCGGTCCGCTGAGCCCGGTCCGCCCCCGTACGCGGACCGGGCCGCACGGCGCGTCCGCGTCGGTGCGCTCAGCCGTTCCCGGCGTCCCGCCCGGCCTGCTCGCGCAGCAGCTCGCGCAGACCCGGCTCGTCGTCGGCCGCGACCGTCATCGCGTAACCCGCCTGCAACTGGGCGTCGGTGAGATCGCCGCTGCGCGTGGCGTACCAGCGGCCGGCGTCGCTGCGCCACACCAGCCAACCCGGGAACTCGCTCTCGATGGCCGCCTTCAGATCCTCGAAGTCGCCCATCAAGGTCATCCTTTCGCCAAGCGGGCCTATTCGTATACACAAGTCTTACTCGGTTAAAGATGGTGTCAAGCTGTCCGTAAGCGGACCGTCTCCCGGGGGACACCCCCGGGAGACGGGAGTGACGGCCCGGGCGGAAGGGGGTGGTGCCGGTGCCGGAACGGCCGGCCTACCTGCGCATTGCCGACACCCTGCGGGAAGGGATCCGCAGCGGCGTCTATCCGCCGGGCACCCGGCTGCCGACCATGGCCGAACTGTGCACCGCGCACGGCGTCTCCGAGATCGTGATCCGGCAGGCCGTGGCGCTGCTGCGCGGCGAGGGCCTGGTCGAGACCCGGCGGGGCGGCGGAACGGTCGTCAAGGTCGTCCCGCCCGCCCGGCGGATCGCGATGGACCGGTACCGGACATTCGCCCGGCCCGCCGCGCAACCGGACACCGGAACCGGCATCGGGGCCGGCGCCGGAACCGGGACGGGTGTTCGGCCCGAGGTGCGTCCGGCCACCACGTTCACCCACGACCAGCGGATCCCCTGGTCCGAGTACCGGCTCGACAAGGAGTTCAGCCGCACCCGCGCCGGGCCGGAACTGGCCGGGCTCTTCGAGCTGCCGACCGGGACCGAACTGCTGCGCCGTCGGTTCGTGTTCTACTCGCGCGGCGAGCCCCAGCAGATCTCCGTCAACTACCTGCCGTGGGACCTGGTGGGCGACACCCCCGTCGCCGACCCCTCCCGCGAACCCTGGCCGGGCGGCACCCTCGCCCAGATCGCCTGGCTCGGCCACCCCGCCACCCGGATCGAGGAGGCCGTCAGCTCCCGCATGCCCACCCCCGAGGAGGCCGAGACCCTGCGCATGTCGGGCGGCGTCCCGGTGTTCGCCATCACCCGCCGCATGATCTCCGGCAGCCGGGTGATGGAGGTGTGCCGGGACATCGTGATCCCGGCGGATCGGGTGATCTTGGATTATGCGATCGACCTGTGAGCCGGCAGGGTTCGGGCTGCGCGGGAGGGGCGGCGAAAGCGGCTGTGGTGAGGGTTGGGGGCTTTGGCGAGCTGGGGTTATTGGGGACGTATAGGCCCCTGATATTGCTGGTGGTCTGCGTGGGGGCTGGGCGAAAGCGGGTGTCGGGGGTTCTGGTGGGTTGGGGTTGTTGGGTACGTGGAGACCCCCGATATTGCTAGTGGTCCGCGCGGGCCTGCGGCGAAAGCGGCTGTGTTGGCCTTGGGGGGACCGTCCCCCCAAACCCCCACATCGGGCCCGCGCACGCCGAAAGACTTCGCTGGCGCTCCGCTTTCGGCGTGCTGCGAACCCTGGCAAGGGGGCCTGCCCCCTTGGACCCCCGGCAGGGGCGCCGCCCCCACACCCCCGGCAGGGGCTCCGCCCCTACGACCCCGGCAGGGCTCCGCCCCGCACCCCTGGCAGGGCTCCGCCCCGCACCCCTGGCAGGGCTCCGCCCTACACCCCTGGCAGGGGCTTCGCCCCCACGCCCCGGCGTGTGCCTCCGCCCTTTACAACCCCGGCGGGTGCCTCCGCCCCCTACAACCCCGGCAGGGCTCTGCCCCACGCCCCGGCAGGGCTTCGCTCCCGCACCCCCTCGTGGGGCTTCGCCCCCATGCCTCGGCAGGGCTCCGCTCCGCACCCCGGTAGAGGGCTCCGTCCCCTGCAGCCCCTCGTGGGGCTTTGCTCCTGCGTCCTTCCGTCTTGTGGTCGGCTTTCGGGGACGCTTGGGGGTGGTCTCTCGCTCTGGCGTTCGCGCCTGGCCGTGTGGATGGGAACTCTTTTGTCCCTTGTGGCCGAGTAGGGGGTGAAACGTCGGAGACGGGAGGGGCTCGCGTGAAGAAAGCAGCCATGTTGGTGGCGGTGGTGATGGCCGTTGGAGCGTTCGGGGTGCCGTCCGTGGATGCTGGGGCCGTCGTCGCGCCGAAGGGTGGAGGGCATGGGTTTCTCAAGGGCGCGGTGGCGGTTGACGGGCCGGCGCACCGTCATCGGTACCGGTCGCTGGGCAAGGTCCGGCGTGTCGCCTCGGGGCATCGCGTCACCTTCAACGTGCTGGACCGGCGCGGTCGCGCCCCCGCCACCGCTGATGCCCCGGAGGTGTACGTCACCTCGCTGGACGGGCGTGAGTGGCTCACCGCTCCGCTGAACAACGGCACCGTGACCGGTGAACTTCCCGCGGGTGATTACGTCGTGCAGGTCTACGTGGTCACCCCGGACGACGGCGGCGTGCGTTCCACCACGCTGGTGTACCTGTCGCGCTACTCCGTGCGGCGGGACGGCGTGCTGGTCCTCGACGCCCGCGCGGCGCGGCCCGTGTCGGCGGAGGTGGCCGATCGGCCCGACGCCCGGGTGCTGACCGGCTCGGCCGCCATCGTCCAGCGGATCGGCGCCGAAACGATCAACATGGCCTCGATGGACCTCCCGAACGCCCACCTCACGCCGGTCGACGACGCGCCGGGGCTGGCCTTGCAGCTGCACGCGAAGCTGACGCGCGACGGCGCCGAGAGCGGAAGCCCCTACCTGTTCGACCTCGCCCGGCAGTTCGATGGGGTGCCAAGCGATCCGGTGCTGCGTGCGCACACGCGGGATCTCGCCGCCGTGCGGACCCGGCACACCGCCCCCGGCCCCAATTCGTGCGCGGGCGGCCACAGCGGTGTGGACTGGGGGACCGGCGTGGTCTTCCTGCCTTACGCGCCTGTGGGGAACCTGCCGGTCACCCGGACCGAGTACTTCACCCCCGGACTGAACTGGCGGTTCTCCGAGGGGGTGACGACCACCGGATGCGACTGGGAGAACCAGCCGCCGGAGGTCACCCAGCGGGCCCGGACCTTCCCCCGCCCCGGGGCGTACACCGCCACGTGGAACAACGCCCCCTTCGGCCCTGCTCCGGGCCTCTTCCGCTGGAACCCCGAGGGTGACGCGGGCAGCGAACCCGACATCCAGGTGCCGATGCTGGCGTCCTGGGGCACCCACGCCTACCTGGCGCGCTACGTGCCGTACCTGACCGGCGGGACGACCCTGTACGACGAGCGGGGCGAGGTCGTGGCGGCCACCAACCACCCCGGCGACGGCAACGTCCTCACCACGCCGCGCACCGGCAGGCACCGCCTCGTCGTGGACGCACGGCACCGCGCGCCCTGGACGGAGCTGTCCTCGTCGCAGCGGGTGACCTGGTCCTTCGACGCGCCGGGCACGGCGATGACGGCCTTCCCGCTGCCGGTGGTCCGCTACGACACCACCCTGGACGACCACAACCGCGCCCGCGCGGGCACGGTCCAGCCCGTCGCGCTCGCCGTCGAGCAGATGACCCCGGACGGTCGGGGAACCGCTCCGGCGAAGGTCGAGGCGCTCACGTTGAGCGTGTCCACCGACGACGGCGCGACGTGGAAGGACGTCGGGCTACGCCGCGACGGCGACCGCTGGCTGGCGCGGATCCCCTCGCCCGCCTCGGGCCACGTGTCGTTCCGCTCCGCGGCCCGGACCGTCGAGGGCACGAGCGTCGACCAGACCCTCGTTCACGCCTACGGCGTGCGCTGACGCGCTCCTCACTCCTTGAAGAGCCAGTCGTCGTCCTCCGCCTCCTCCTTGTGGGGGAGGCGGAGGTCCTGGCGGGTCACGTTCGCTCCGGCGGGGACCGGGCGGGGCGGGAGGGCCGCCGGTGGGGGCTGCCTCCTGCGGTGGACGCGGCCCGACAGGGCCAGCAGGGCGCTCAGCGCGCCCAGGGCGATGAGGCCGCCGTGCAGGGACCAGGTGCCGAGGATCAGCATCGTCTGGGCCGTTCCGGCGATCAGGACGATGGCGGCGGCGATCGAGACCACCAGGCGGCCCACCGGGTCCAGGCCGCGCAGCAGGGACCAGAACGCCGTTCCGGGGACGACGAGCAGCAGCAGGGCCAGCAGGAGTTTCATTTGATGACGATGAACCTCTCCACGATGACCGCCACGACGCTGAGCAGCAGGGGCGTGGCCAGCACGGTGAGCGGGCGCAGGCGGCGCAGGTCGTTGGGGGGCAGGCGCAGGCGGCGCAGTTCGCGGGCCAGCAGGACCCCCAGCAGGACCGGCAGGTAGACCATGCCCGCCGGGGTCCAGGGGGAGGAGCGCAGGCCGAGGCCGGTGGGGCCGGGGACGGGGGCGGGGGCGGGCTGCTGGACCAGGCCGTACACGGCGGCGTCGCGGTCGCCGAAGACCTTCTTGATCTTCGGGGCGGGCTGGCTCGCCGCGGCGTCCAGGGCCGCGCGCATCCTCGTGGCGTAGTCGCGGGCCAGGCTGGTGTTGAGGACCTGGGCGTCCTCGTTGCTGCGGGTGGTGATGAAGAACGCTCCCGCGCCGCCCGCCGCCTGCTGCTGCATCGCCGTCACGATCGGGGTGACGTCGCCGGGATTGGCGCGGTTGGCGAGCACCGGCGTGTACTGGAAGCGTTCCCAGTCCCGGAAGCCCCACGGCATGGTGTTGGGGTTGCCGCCGGTCGCGGCGGCGTCCTCGCCGGTCAGCCACACGACGCCGATCGGGCCCCGGTGGACGTCCAGCATCGTCTCGAACGCCCTGATGTCGCTCTCGCGGACCTGCTCGAACTTCTCGTTCCCGTACCGGACGGTCAGGAAGCCGCCGGTCAGGGCCAGGGCGAACAGCGACGCCGCCGCCACGGCCGGCACGTGCCGCCAGGGGCCGGTGCGGAGCCTGCCGAAGCGGATGCGGATCTTGGGGTCGCGGACGGCGGGCGCGTCGAACGGGGCCGGGAAGAACAGGTACGCCACCAGCAGGCACGCGGCGGGCAGCATGAAGAAGTAGATCCGCAGCGCGATCTCGCCGCCGTAGTTCTGGAGGCCGAGGGAGCTGAACGGCACCAGCATCAGCACCAGCGCCACCCGGTCGTCGATGCCCCGGGCGCGGCGGCGCAGCAGCCCCGCGACCGCCAGCGTCACGATCACCAGGGTGATCAGGATGCGCAGCTGCTGGATGTCGGCGATCTGCGGGCTGCTGTTGCTGATCCGCCCGCTGGTGCTCTGGGTCAGGTTGCCCAGCAGGTCGCCGATGCTGTCGATCAGTTCCTTCTTGCGGGAGACCCAGTAGCCCACCGTCATGAAGCTGATCCAGCCCGCGTAGACGATGCCCGCGATGAACGGCAGCCCGCGCAGGCTGCACCGCCGCGCCACCACCAGGCCCGCGCACGAGGCCGTCATCAGGAACGGCGTGAGCTGGTGCGCCGCCGTGCCGACCAGGATCAGGCCGAACAGCAGGAACAGCAGGATCGACTGCTGGCGCACCGCCACCTGCGGCGCGGGCAGCTCGCCGGGGTCCTTGACCGAGAACAGCCAGTTGTAGACCCGCCAGAAGCCGCCGGTGCGCTCGCGGGTCTCCCCGGAACGGCGCCGGCCGGGGCGTTGCAGCCGCTCGTCGTGGTGGCGGAACCAGTTGACCAGGATCGCCACGAAGAACAGGTACAGCAGGTACGCGAACGCCTGCGGCGACAGGTAGTCCTGCCCCACCCAGTTGGCCGCCAGGAACAGGAACGCCGCCAGCCACTTGGCCCGCCAGGTCGCCCGCAGCACCCGCAGGATCAGCACGTAGGGGACCAGGTACAGCAGGTTGATGACCGGCGGGGCCCAGCGCAGCAGCGGTTCCAGGTCGTTCTGGCCGACGGCCTTGGCGAGGAACGCCATGAACGCGAAGAACCCCGGCGTGGAGAACCGGGCGTCCAGCGTCCAGGACACGTCGCCGTTGCGCATCACGTACTCGATCAGCCCGGCCGTCTGCCAGGACGTCGGGAACCGCGCGATCGGCTCCAGCGCGAGCGTGACGCCGTGCAGCGAGCACAGCAGGATCAGGATCTGGAGGCTGAGCAGCAGCACGCGGGGCCGGGGCAGCGCCAGCGTCCACATGAACGCCAGCACCAGCGCCGCCGCGCCGATCAGCGTCGCCACCGGCAGGACGCTGATCAGGCCGTGCCCGGACATCGCGTCCATGTCCACGTTCCGCAGCGGCACCCAGAACAGCAGGGTGCCCAGCGTCATCAGGCCGATGATGCCGAACAGCACCGGCCGCCCCACGCGGGGGGCGGGAGGGGTGGACTCGGAGCGCCCCTCGGGGTGCCCGGCCGCACGAACCGTCACGTTCAAGAGATATCCCGCTCCCGGCTCGTCGTGGAAGGGCTGATGACGCGGCGCAGGCCCGGCAGGATCGCCAGCGCGACCGCGACGTTCACGACCACGACCGCCACGCCGATGGTGTACAGGTGCCGCTCGTCGATCAGCAGGAGGACCAGGCCGAGCATGCCCACCAGCCGGACCCCCTGGAGCAGGGCGATCAGCCGGGTGCGGTTGTGGACCCGCAGCGCGCCGATATAGAGCTCGATGACCGCCTTCGGGATGACGGCGAGGGCCAGGACCTGGAACAGCGGCGCGCCGCTGACGTAGTCGTGGCCGTAGATCCGCAGCGCGTACGGCGCGGCCACGATCGCCAGGAGGATGGCCGGGACCAGCAGGAACGCGGTGCGGCGCAGCGCCGCGCGGGTGGAGGCGGCCAGCGACTCCCGGTCGAAGGAGCCCTGGACGGTGAGCGAGTACGACAGGGTGATCGCCGCCAGGTCCAGCATCATGCCCGCGACCCAGGCGACCTGGAAGTAGCCGGTCGTCGTGGGGGACAGGTGCGCGGCGACGACGATCGGCACGAGGCTGAGCGTCGCGAACTGGAGCGCGCCGCCCAGGTAGCCGGTGCCGAAGTAGGCGGCCATCTGGCGGGGCGTGGAGCGGTGGCCCCGGCCCTCGTTGACGCGGCGGTGCTCGGGGATCAGCCGGCCGAAGATGACCGCGTTGGCCGGGACCAGCAGCACCATCACCGGCAGGTACCAGGCCAGGATGACGCCGTTGTGCGGGAACGCCGACGCCAGCGCCATCAGCAGCCCGAGCCGGACCAGTGACCAGACCGTGTTGACGGCCGGGACCCATCCGGCGTGGCGCAGCCCGGTGAAGACGGCCTCCATGGCGTTCCACAGGTTCCACGCGACCGCCATCGCCAGGAAGGCCAGGCCCGCGCCGAGCCCGTGCAGATGGTCGAAGTTGTCCCAGTGCCGCCCCCAGACCTGGACCGTCACCAGGAACGCGGTCCCGACCCCGGCGGCGGCGACCGCGCCGACGGCGTAGCACAGCAGTACCAGCCGGCGGGTGTTGCGGGCCGTCTCCGGAAGGAACCGGATCAGCAGGAAGTTGAGCATGGTGACGCCGCCGACGAACATGATCGCCTGGTTGACGGAGGACATGCGGCCGAAGTCGGCGGGGTCGCGGTAGAACAGCGGGCCCAGGCCCCAGAACGCCGCGCCCAGCAGCGTCGTCACGCCGCCGTTGAGCATGAGCGCGTAGGCGCTGCGGAACATCGGGTTGGACAGCTCGCCGCGCAGCCACTCGCGCAGGCGGGCGCTCGTCCCGGCCCGCGGCTCGGGGCGGGACGTGGCCAGGGGGCTCCGGTCAGACACGGCCCGTCGCTTTCCTGACTCCGTAGCGGGCCCGCCGCAGCACGGCGTAGCCCTTGGTGAGCGCACGGTCCCTGAGGAAGATCAGGGAGATGTTCCTCCCGTCGACGATCGTGGCGAACGTGGCGAGCGAGGTGGACATGCGGACGGTCAGCCGGGGGACCGCCAGCACGTCGTCGCGCGCGGCGCTCCCGTCGCCGAGGCGGCGGGGGTCGGCGAGGCGGTTGGCGACCGCACACGCCGTCTCATACCCCGCGGCGCGTACCGCACGCCTCACGCGCGCGCTCGAATACCCGAAGGGGTAGGCCATCGTGGTGATCGGGACGCCGGCGCGGTCCTCCAGCAGTCCCCGGTTGCGGGTCAGCTCGTCGCGGAGCGCGGCGTCGCCGAGCTGGTCGAGCTGCGGGTGGCTGTGGCTGTGCCCGCCGATCTCCACGCCGTGCGCGGCGGCCTCGCGGACCTGCGACCACGCCATCATCGTGTCCAGCGGGCGTCCCGCCGCGTCCGGCCCGGCGTCGGCGAGCCAGCCGGTGGTCACGAACACCGTGGCGGGGAACCCGTGCCGCTCCAGGACCGGCAGCGCGTGCCCGTGGAAGTCGGCGTACCCGTCGTCGAAGGTGATCACGATCGGCCGGGGGTGCCGGTGGGCCTCGCGCAGCGCCCCGAACGGGATCGGCGTGAACCCCTCCTCGGCCAGCAGCGCCATCTGGTCGGCGAACGCGCCGGGCGTCACCGCGAGGGCCGCGGTCTGCTTCGGCGGCCGCTCGCGTACCGAGTGGTACATCAGGATGGGAACGCTCACGGGTTCGTCCAGTGGCTCGTTGGTCTATGGGTTGGAACGCCGCCGGCGAGGCAAAGGTTCGGAAGCTTTACCCTCGTGACCGGCACCGGCCGCCCGCTGGACGCGCGGGCGCACCGGCGGGCCGGAGGGCCCGCCGGTGCGCCCGCACCCGGCCCGGTGCGCGTCAGGTCGTCTCCTCGCGGCCGCGGACGTCCTCGGGGCCGGCGCGGGCGACGAGGCGGCGGGAGCGGCGAGTCCGCCGCCGCGCCGCGTACTGTCCCATCGCGTAGCCCCAGGCCGTCCACGCCAGCCCGACGGTGATCGCTCCGGCCCGGCCGAGCCCGGCGCGGTCGCCCTTGACCGCGTCGGACACCCCGGCCAGGACGCCGCGCGGCAGCGTCCTGAGGGCGTGGGCGCGCTCGCTGGCCAGGCCGTCCTGGCTGCCGACGCTCTGGGTGACCAGCGCCTTCGACAGTCCTTCGGCGTAGCAGCGTTCGCGGAAGTAGGCGAAGCGGGCGCGTTCGGAGGGCACCCGGTGCCAGATGACCGCCTGGTCGTCGTAGATCAGCTCCGATCCGGGGCTGCGCTGCCGCAGCCGGATGCAGAACTCGGTCTCCTCGCAGCCCAGGGGCCGTTTGTGGAAGCTTCGCCCGATGCCGGAGCTGAAGCCTCCGGCGATCGGGAACATGTCGCGGCGGAACGAGGCGTTGCCGCCCATCACGTTGCGGACCGGCCCCGGCGTCAGCCCCCGGTAGGTGCAGCCGACCGTCCAGTCGAACTCCTCGGGGAACCAGCGCGGCCGGGTGCCGGTCGTGGCCGGGACCGGGTCGTCCACCAGCGCGCCGGAGGGCGTGGAGCCGGGCCACAGCGGCAGCGTCAGCCCGCCGACCCCGGCGACCCTCGGGTCGTCGTAGTGCTTGGCGAACGCCTCCAGCCAGCCCGGCGCGGCGACCGCGTCGTCGTCGAGGAAGGCCACCACGTCGCCGCGCGCGACCGCGACGCCGGTGTTCTTGCCGCCCGACAGGCCCCGGTCCTCGCGGTTCTCCACGACGGTGACGTCGGGCAGGGAGGCCTTCAGCCGGGCGTGCAGGGCCGGGTTGTGGTCGACCACGACGATGATCTCGAACGGGGCGTGCCGCTGGGCGCGCACCGACGCGACGGCGGCGTGCACGTCGTCCCAGCGCTTCTCGGTGTAGGCGCAGATCACGACGGAGATCGGCAGGGTGGTGCTCACGACGCCCGCCTCCTCAGCCGTGCGTAGGTCTTCAGGACGCGGTCCGCCTTCCGGTAGAGCGCCGGGTTGTCCAGCACCGCGCCGCGCGCCCGGTTGACCGGGGTGGTGCGGGCCCAGTGGAGCGCGGCGGCGGGCGTGGGCCGGGCGATCCGGCCCTCGGCGATGGGGATCTCGCGGCCCTTGAAGCCCTCCTTGAACTCCTTGCCGCCGCGGCCCATCGCGATCTCGGTGACGCCGTTGTCGGCGCAGCCCCGGGCGAGCAGCAGATGGCCGATCATGCCGGGGGAGTACTTGCCGAACCGGGTGTCGTAGGCGGGGAACCAGCCCGCCATGACCGGGCCGTTGCGCAGCCCGAAGTGGGCGGAGACCGGTTCGTCGCCCGCCCACAGCACGCTGAGCACCCCGAACCCGGTCTCGTGGAGGTGCCGCACCAGCCGTACGATCCACGGCCGGGCGAACCGGTCGGTCCGCCCGGTGCGGTTGTACTGCTCGGACTTCCAGTCCATGAGCCGCTTCAGGTCGGCGGTCTCGCGCGACTCGAACTCGTAGCGCAGCTCGCCGACGTCGCGGCCGAGCTTGCGCTCCTTGTAGCGGATGGTCTTGTGGGTCTTGGGCGCGGCCTTCCGCAGGTGCGCCTCGAACGCCTCGAACCCCTCGCCGAGCTCCATGACGGGTTCGACGCGGCGCACCGTGTGGAACGGCCTGAACACGACCTGGGACGCCAGCAGGTGGTCGAAGTCCCACACGCCGATCCGGCACGCCCGCAGCAGCGCGCGGGCGTCCAGGTCGAGGTCGGGCGGGGCGACGATCCCCTGCAGGTCGGTCAGGCCGAACCCCACGGGGTGGCCGGTGCCGAGCGGGCCGCGCTGGAAGGGGAAGAACGCGGCCACGTCCGGCCCGTCCTCGACGACGGCGACGCGCACGTCGTCGCGGAACAGCCCGACGCCGAGGGTGAACTCCGGCGCCAGGAACGGGTTCATCAGGTCGGGCCCGGTGAGCTGGAGGTCGCGCCACCGCTTGACCTCGGTCTCGCCGAGGTCGAGCGGGCGCACAACGGTGATCTTCACTCGGTCCCTGTCCTGCTGAACGCGGCCGCCTCCCAGTCCAGGTGGACCGGCTCGGCGGGGTGCGGGCGGACGGCGGGGCCCGCGGCGGGCTCGGTCACCGGCTCCAGCGGGCCCCGGAAGCGCAGGCGGATCATGGTGCGCAGCACGCGCCAGCCGTCCCGCCAGGTGTTGAGGTTGGACTCGCCGTGCCGCCGCTCGGTCTCGTGGCTGGGGACCTCGGCGATGCGCAGACCGGCCCGGACGGCGTTGACGCACATCTCGGTCTCGATCTCGAAGCCGGTGGACTCCAGCCGGAGCCGGTCCACCGCGTCGCGGCGCATGGCCACGTAGCCGTAGCACAGGTCCGACCAGTTCTGCCGGTACAGGCGGTTGGCCAGCCAGGTCAGCGCCGAGTTGCCGACGCGGCGCAGGCCGGTCAGGTCGTCGGAGCCGCCGCCGCAGCCGTAGCGGGTGCCCTTGACGAAGTCGTAGCCGCGGCACAGCAGCGCGAGGAACGAGTCGAACTCGGCCGGGTCCATGCTGCCGTCGGCGTCCAGCATGATGATCATCTCGCCGGTCGCCGCGGCCATCCCCGTCCGCATGGCGCTGCCCTTCCCCGTGGGCGGCTCGACGATCACCTTGGCGTCCGGACGGACGGTCAGCACGTACTCCACCGTGCCGTCGCTGGACTCGCCGTCGACGATCACGATCTCGTCCACCGCGGTCAGCCGCGGCAGGAGCCATCGCAGGTTCTCGACCTCGTTGAGGGTGGGGATCACGGCGGTCACGGTCGGCCAGCGCCGCGCGTGCCCCGAGAGGTTCCGGAGGTTGGTGGGGAGCGGGAGGGAGGCCGCCCCCACCGCTCCGGTGACGTGCACGGAGGAGTCATCAGGTCGCATGGGAGTTCCCCGTAAGTGGTTGACGTCTTGACCCTTTAGATGTCGGGTCCGCCCATCATGTTTGGGCCGATCGGACGTTCACTCCCGTAAGTTGCGCAGGATCGCCTACGTACCTGGTACGGCTCCGACTGGTAAGGGGGCGGTCGCGGTTCGCTCGGCCGGTCATAGAGGGGGAAAGCGGATAAACGTGACAGCGCCCATTGACCGGATGTGGCCACGTCAGCGGGGTGGTGCGGCGTTTTCGCCCCCTGGTTCCGGGCGGCCGCGAAAAAAGATCACCTGCATTTGATCATAACCGGGCGGTGGCGATTTTTTGACTGATTCATGGCTTTTGTCGCTATAGAGATCAACGCGCCGTCAGATGAGCCAGCGAATGCAGGGGAACGGTCAGCCAGGAGGGCCGGTTGCGGGCCTCATAACGGATCTCGTACACCGCCTTGTCGAACTCCAGCGCCCGCGTCAGCACCCGGTGCGCGGCCGGGTCCGGACCGCCCGCCGCCGCGTAGCCCCGGCAGAACGCCTCCCGGTTGCGCTCGGCCCACGCCAGCGCCCGCCGCTCCTGCTCCAGCGCCACCGCCGGGGGCGCGTGCCCCTCGTCGGCGTGCAGGAACCGCGCCGCGTACTCGAACGACCGCAGCATCCCCGCCACGTCCCGCAGCGGGTGCCCCAGCGCCCGGCGCTCCTCGGGGGTGCGCGCGGGCTCGCCCTCGAAGTCCAGCAGCGTCCACCCGTGGCCGGTGCGCATGGCCTGCCCGAGGTGCAGGTCGCCGTGGACGCGTTGCAGGGTCAGCGGCTCGGTGCGCTCGGCCAGCGCGTCGAAGGTCGCGCCGATCGCCCCGGCGTGCGGGGCCAGCTCCGGGACGTCCGCCGCGACCTCGTCGAGCTGGCGGCGCATGGCCTGCGCCATCTCCCGGACGTGCTCGGCGCCGACCTCGGTGACGCCGAACGCGCGGGCCAGGTCGCGGTGGACCGCCGCGGTCGCCGCGCCGAGGCGCTCGGCCTCGGCCGCGAAGTCGCCGCCCGCCCAGCCCGGGTCGGCCGCCGTGTAGCTCCCGTTGGGACGCCTGGCGGGGGCCCCGGGGTAGGGCTCCGCGCCGCGCGTCATCGGCATCGCGAACCAGTCGCGCACGCTGGTGGTCGCCAGCCGCCACCCGTCGCCGCCGCCGCGCAGGAACTCCGACAGCAGCGCCAGCGTGACCGGCTCCCCGCCGTCGGCGGTCGCCAGCTCGATCCATCCGTGCACGGCCGGGACGTGCGGGCAGCCCAGCTCCGACAGCGCCAGGTTGATCTCCAGGTCGGGGCTGGGGCCGGGCGACAGTCGCCGGAACAGCTTGCAGATGTGGGTCTCGCCGTACACCAGGGAGGTGTTGCTCTGCTCGGCCGACATCGGCGTCCCCGGGGCCGAGAGGTCGATCGCCGTGTCGGGGACGCGGCGGAACCGCAGCGGCCCCACCGCCGCCTCCTCGGCGACCCCGGCCAGCAGCGCCCGGTTCAGCTCCGGATCGTGGACGGCGTCGTAGACGTGCGTCGCGTCGTGCCCCTCTCCGACCCGGCCGATCTCGGCGTGCGCGAGGCGGTCGGGCAGGACCCGCCGGGTGCCCAGCAGGACCTGGTAGTGGTCCACGATGTCGCCCTGCCGGACGTCCAGCACCAGGTGCCGGAGCCCCGGATCGCCCGGCAGCAGTTCGGTGGCGGTGCCGAGCGACACCTCGGTCACCGGCCGGTCCTTGCCGGCGAACCAGCGCTGGCGGGGCAGCCAGTCGTGCAGCAGGGCGGCCATCGTGGACTCGGCGGGCACGGTCAGATCACCTCGTCACCGGCGTCGGCGGGGGCGGGCGGCAGCAGGAACCAGTAGAAGCCGTGGCCGGGCAGGGTCAGCAGGTAGGGCAGCTCGCCGATCGCCGGGAACTGCACCCCGCCCATGCACTCGATCGGGGTGGAGCCGCGGAACCGGCGCAGGTCCAGCTCCACCGGCTGCGGGAACCGGGACAGGTTGTTGACGCACAGGACGGTGTCCATGCCGCCCCACTGGTTGGCCTCCCCGTCGGGGATCTCCCGCACGAACGCCAGCACGCTGGGGTTGGACGCCGACAGCTCGACGTACTCGCCGACGCCGAACACCGGGTGCCGCTGCCGGATCTCGATCATCTTGCGGGTCCAGTTGAGCAGCGAGCCGGGGTTGTCGCGCTGGGCCTCGACGTTGACGGCCTGGTAGCCGTAGATCGGGTCCATGATGAGCGGCAGGTAGAGCCGGGCGGGGTCGCAGCGCGAGAACCCCGCGTTGCGGTCGGGCGTCCACTGCATGGGGGTGCGGACCGCGTCGCGGTCGCCGAGCCAGATGTTGTCGCCCATCCCGATCTCGTCGCCGTAGTACAGGACGGGCGAGCCGGGCAGCGACAGCAGCAGCGCGGTGAACAGCTCCAGCTGGTTGCGGTCGTTGTCCAGCAGGGGGGCGAGCCGCCGCCGGATCCCGATGTTGGCCTTCATCCGGGGATCCTTGGCGTACTCGGCGTACATGTAGTCGCGCTCCTCGTCGGTGACCATCTCCAACGTGAGCTCGTCGTGGTTGCGCAGGAAGATGCCCCACTGGCAGTTCTCGGGGATCTTCGGCGTCTGCGCCATGATCTCGGAGATGGGGTAGCGCTGCTCGCGCCGCACCGCCATGAAGATCCGCGGCATGACGGGGAAGTGGAACGCCATGTGGCACTCGTCGCCGCCCACGCCCGGATCGCCGAAGTACTCCACCACGTCGGCGGGCCACTGGTTGGCCTCGGCCAGCAGCACCCGGTCGGGGTAGAGGCGGTCCACCTCGGCGCGGACGCGCTTGAGGTAGGCGTGCGTCTCGGGCAGGTTCTCGCAGTTGGTGCCCTCGCGCTCGTACAGGTAGGGCACCGCGTCCAGCCGGAACCCGTCGATGCCGAGGTCCAGCCAGAACCGCAGCACCTCCAGCATCGCGTCCTGCACGGCAGGGTTGTCGTAGTTCAGGTCGGGCTGGTGGGAGAAGAAGCGGTGCCAGTAGTACTGCCCGCGCACCGGGTCGAACGTCCAGTTCGACGTCTCGGTGTCCACGAAGATGATGCGGGCGTCGGCGTACTTCTCGTCGGTGTCGGACCACACGTAGAAGTCGCCGAACGGGCCGTCGGGGTCGGTCCGCGACGCCTGGAACCACGGGTGCTGGTCGCTGGTGTGGTTCATGACCAGGTCGGCGACCACGCGGATGCCGCGGGCGTGCGCCTGGTCGATCAGCTCCACGAAGTCGCCGAGCTCGCCGAACTCCGGAAGGATCTTGGTGTAGTCGCTGATGTCGTAGCCGCCGTCCTTCAGCGGCGAGTGGTAGATCGGCAGCAGCCACAGGCAGTCCACGCCGAGCCACTGGAGGTGGTCCAGCCGCTCGATGAGGCCGCGCAGGTCGCCGTACCCGTCGTTGTTGGAGTCGGCGAACCCGCGCACCGACACCTCGTAGAACACGGCGGTCTTGAACCAGTGCGGATCGCGGGGGGTCTCGGGGTCGAACGCGTCGGGGACCGGCTCGTACGACGGCGGGGCCGCGTCGGGGGGCAACTCGGTGATCGGCTCCTCCTCGGGCACCGCGCCCGGTGGGGGCAGCGGGGTGGTCGTGGAAGCGGAGGGGGCGGACACCGAGGGCGCGCCGCCCGCCGCCGGGCGCATCGCGTGCGACTCGCGGGACTCGGTCACCGAACGGGGCTCCCCGCTGCGGGTCTCGGCCCGGCGCTCCTCGGTCCGGCGGTCCTCGGCGCGCCGTTCCTCCGCGCTGCGGCCCTCGTGGGGCGGCAGGTCGTGGGTCGGGATCTCGCTGTCGCTGTCGTGGTCGGTGGGGCCGGTGGGGCCGGTGGGGTCGGCGGGCGTGGGCTGGTCGGAGGTGCTCAACTCGTCCTTCCCCGAAGCGTGAAGATGTGGGCCGGCTGTTCGTGGGGGTCCAGACGCACGTAGTTGGCCTGCCACCAGGTGTAGGTCGCCCCCGACAGCTCGTCGGTGACCTCGAACCCGTGGGCGGCGGCGTCGGCGTCCAGCCCCAGTGCGGTCAGGTCCAGGTGGACGGTCGCCTCGCGGGCCTGGTGAGGGTTGAGGTTCACCACCGCGATCACGACGTCGTCGCCCAGCGCCTTGCTGAAACAGATCAGTTCGGACTGGTCCACATGATGGAATCTCAGGTTGCGCAGCCTGTGCAGCGCCGGGTGCCCCCGCCGCAGCTCGTTGAGGCGGCCGATCAGCGGGGCGATGGAGCGTCCCTCGCGTTCGGCCTGCTCCCAGTCGCGGGGTTTGTACTGGTACTTCTCGGAGTCGCGGTACTCCTCGCTGCCGGGACGGACGGGGACGTTCTCGATCAGTTCGTAGCCGGAGTACACGCCCCAGGTGGGGGACAGCAGCGCGGCCAGCACCGCGCGGATCTCGAACGCGGGGCGTCCGCCGTGCACCAGGTACTCGTTGAGGATGTCGGGGGTGTTGACGAAGACGTTGGGCCGCATGTAGGCGGCCGCCTCGCCGGACAGCTCGGTGAAGTACTCCTCCAGCTCGTGCCGGGAGTTCTTCCAGGTGAAGTAGGTGTAGGACTGGTGGAAGCCGATCCTGGCGAGGGTGTGCATCATCGCCGGCCGGGTGAACGCCTCGGCCAGGAACAGCACGTCGGGATCGGTCTCGGCGACCTCGGCCAGCAGGCGTTCCCAGAACGGCACCGGTTTGGTGTGCGGGTTGTCCACCCGGAAGATCCGCACGCCGTGGTCCATCCAGTGCCGCAGCACCCGCAGGATCTCGGCGTAGATGCCCTCGGGGTCGTTGTCGAAGTTGAGGGGGTAGATGTCCTGGTACTTCTTGGGCGGGTTCTCGGCGTAGGCGATGGTGCCGTCGGCGCGGGTGGTGAACCACTCGGGGTGCTCGCCGACCCACGGGTGGTCGGGGGAGCACTGGAGCGCGAAGTCGAGCGCGACCTCCATGCCGAGGTCGCGGGCGTAGGCGACGAACGCGTCGAAGTCCTCGATCGTGCCGAGGTCGGGGTGGACGGCGTCGTGCCCGCCCTCCGCCGAGCCGATCGCCCACGGCGAGCCCGGGTCGTAGGGGCCGGCCTCCAGGGTGTTGTTGGGCCCCTTGCGGAAGGTGCGGCCGATCGGGTGGATCGGCGGCAGGTACACCACGTCGAAGCCCATGTCGGCGATGGCGGGCAGCCGCTTCATCGCGGTGCGGAACGTTCCCGACAGCGGTCCGCGCCGCCCCATCGGGTCGAACTGCGCGCCCTCGGAGCGGGGGAAGAACTCGTACCAGGAGCCGAACAGCGCGCGTTCCCGGTGGACGACCAGCGGGAACCACTCGGTGGCGGTCAGCAGGTCGCGCAGCGGGTAGCGGTCCTCCAGGTCGCGCACGTCGGGCGTGGCGGCGGCCTCCATGCGCGCGGCGGGCGACAGGGTCCGGTCCCGCAGCGTGTGCGCCAGCCGGACGAACACCTGCCGGTCGTGGGAGGGCAGGGCCTCGGCGGCGCGTTCGAACAGCAGCGCGCCCTCGGTGAGCATCAGCTCGACGTCCTGCCCGCGCGGCACCTTGATCTCGGCGTCGTGCCGCCAGTGGGCCAGGGAGTCGCCCCACGCCTCGACCCGGTAGTGCCAGGTGCCGGGCGCGGTGACGGTGACGTCCGCGCCGTAGCGGTCGAGGCCTTGGGCGATCTCGGTCATCCGGACCGGCGACTGGACCTCGCCGTGGGGGTCGCGCAGCACCACGGCCGCGCCGAGCCGCTCGTGCCCTTCACGGAAGACGGTGGCGTTGACCTGGAAGGTCTCGCCCACGACGGCCTTGGCGGGCCACTTTCCGCACTCGACCAGCGGGGCCACCTGGAGGATGGGGATACGGCCAAGTCTTGTCATTCCCGACCTTCTGGATATTTCGGGCTTGCGGGGCGTATCAGACTTGCGGGACGTGGTGGGCTGGGCGCGCATGCGGCTTCCCTACCCGTTCGTGATTGAGAAAACCGTCCTCGCGGCGATCGAGTGCCTACTCTGCGGTAAGAAGAAGTTACTTTGCGTTACATGTCTGCTACCTCGGGTGGGAAGTGCGGATCGAGGTGGTGATTTTCGCGTGGTACCCGGTGCGATGAACGGATCGAGCGCCTAGCGTGGCGCTGCGTGAAGGCAATCAGGCGATTCACCGTACGTACCGTCCTTCCGGAACCTCTTCTTCCGCTGGAAGAGCTGATCCTGAATCTCCGCTGGTCATGGCACCACGAGACACTCGACCTGTTCCGGTCGGTGGACCCCGCGCTGTGGGAGACCGTCCGGCACGACCCGGTCCGGCTGCTGGGGGAGGTCGGACCGGCGCGGCTGCAACGCCTCGCCGCCGACCGGCGCTTCCTGCGCCAGCTGAACGACACGGCCGAGGACCTGCGTGAGTATCTGACCGCCGACCGCTGGTACCAGACCCTCGACGACGCCCCGAAGGCCATCGCCTACTTCTCGCCCGAGTACGGCATCACCGCGGCGCTGCCGCAGTACTCCGGCGGCCTGGGCATCCTCGCGGGCGACCATCTCAAGACCGCCAGCGACCTGGGCGTGCCCATCATCGGGGTGGGCCTGCTGTACCGGCACGGGTACTTCTCCCAGTCGCTGTCGCCGGACGGCTGGCAGCTGGAGCGTTACCCGCCGATCGATCCCAACGGCCTGCCGCTGACCCTGCTGCGCGAGACCGACGGCACCCCGGTGCGGGTCCGGATCGGGCTGCCGCAGGGCCACGACCTGCACGCCCACGTGTGGCTGGCGCGGGTGGGCCGCGTCCCGCAGCTCCTGCTGGACTCCGACGTCGAGGAGAACGACCAGGCCGGCCGCGACATCACCGACCGGCTCTACGGGGGCGGCGGCGACCACCGGCTGCTCCAGGAGATGCTGCTGGGCATCGGCGGCGTGCGGGCGATCCGGGCCTACTGCCGCATCACCGGGCACCCCGCGCCGGAGGTCTTCCACACCAACGAGGGCCACGCCGGGTACCTCGGCCTGGAACGCATCCGCGAGCTGGTCTCCGAGCACGGCCTCAGCTTCGACGAGGCCCTGGAGGCCACCCGCGCCGGGACGGTGTTCACCACGCACACGCCCGTCCCGGCGGGCATCGACCGGTTCCCGCGCGAGCTGGTCCGCAAGTACTTCGGCGGCGCCAACGAGGAGCCCGAGGTCCCCGCCGAACGCATCCTGGAGCTGGGGGCCGAGACCTATCCCGAGGGCGACCCGGCCGTGTTCAACATGGCCGTCATGGGGATGCGGCTGGCGCAGCGCGTCAACGGCGTGTCCACGCTGCACGGCCAGGTCAGCCGGGAGATGTTCGGCGGCCTGTGGGGCGGGTTCGACACCGCCGAGGTGCCGGTCGGGTCGGTCACCAACGGCGTCCACGCCGGGACGTGGGTGGCCCGCGAGATCCTCGACCTGGCGGCCCGCGAGGTCCCGTCGTTGCTGCACGGCGAGGGCTGGGAGGGCGTCCGGCGCGTCCCCGGGCAGGAGATCTGGCGGATCCGCCGCCTGCTGCGCGCCCGGCTGGTCGAGGAGGCCCGGCGGCGGCTGCGCGAGTCGTGGAAGCACCGGGGCGCGAGCGAGGCGGAGATCTCCTGGATCGACGACGCGCTCGACCCCGACGTGCTGACCATCGGGTTCGCGCGGCGGGTGCCGTCCTACAAGCGGCTGACGCTGATGATGCACGACCCCGAGCGGCTGCGCGCGCTGCTGCTGGACCCCGAGCGGCCCGTGCAGATCGTCATCGCGGGCAAGGCGCACCCGGCCGACGAGGGCGGCAAGCGGCTGATCCAGGACATCGTCCGGTTCGCCGACTCCGAGGACGTGCGGCACCGCATCGTGTTCCTGCCCGACTACGACATGGCGCTCGGCCAGGCCTTGGTGCAGGGCTGCGACGTGTGGCTGAACAACCCGCTGCGCCCGCTGGAGGCGTGCGGCACCTCCGGCATGAAGGCCGCCCTCAACGGCGGCCTGAACCTGTCGATCCGCGACGGCTGGTGGGACGAGTGGTACGACGGCCAGAACGGCTGGGCGATCCCGTCCGCCGACGGCCTGGCCGGGCCCGACCGCCGCGACGCGCTGGAGTCGGCCGCGCTGTACGAGCTGGTCGCCGACCACGTGTCGGTGATGTTCTACGACCGCGACGCCTCGGGTTTGCCGCGCCGCTGGCTGGAGATGGTCAAGCACACCATCGCCACGCTCGGGCCGAAGGTGCTGGCCAGCCGGATGCTGCGGGACTACGTGCAGCGGTACTACGTCCCGGCGGCGCGGTCGGGCCGGGCGATGGCCGCCGACGACCACGCGGGGGCGCGCTCGCTGGCGGCGTGGAAGCAGCGGATCGTCAAGGCGTGGCCGACGGTGGCCGTCGAGCACGTGGAGTCCACCGGCGAGGCCAGCCCGCACGTGGGGACGAGCCTGCCGGTCCGCGTGGTGGTGGACCTCGGCGGCCTGGACCCGTCGGACGTGGCGGTGGAGGTGGCCTACGGCCGGGTCGACGACACCGACGCGCTGATCGACCCCTCCTACCTGGAGCTGTCCGGCGGCGAGCCGGTGGAGGAGGGGCGGCTGCGGTACGTGGGCGAGGTGCCGCTGGCGCGCAGCGGCGCGTTCGGCTACAGCGTCCGCGTCGTGCCGCGCCACGCGATGCTGGCCGGTCCCGCCGAGATGGGGCTGGTCACGCTGCCGCCCGCACCGCACGGGATGACCAACGGCAACCTGCGCTGACCGACCGGACACGCGCCGTGGCCCGGCGGGCGGCCTCACCGGCCGCCCGCCGGGCCACGGCGGAACGGGTCAGTCCTCGTCGTCGGGGAGCGGGTCGGGCATCCGCCAGGCGGCGATCAGCATCGGCAGCGCCGCGACCGTGGCGAGCAGGGCGATGGCGAACACCGCGAACACGGCGCTGGGGAGGGTCGCGACGTTCCCCTCGTCGGGCACCGCCGTGCTCACCAGGATCGACGCGGCGACCAGGAGCGCCAGCGTGGCGCGGTGGGCCAGGGCCTGGGCCCGCAGCCGCTCGGTGATCTGACGCTCGTCCAGCAGGCGGTCGGGCGCCCCGGCCACGCCCCGGGTGACCTTCATCAGCGGGTTGGCGATCAGCGTGAAGCCCAGCGCGGCGGCGAGGCACAGCGCGAACGTGGCCCACATGGCGGTGTCGCTGGGCGCGAGGTACCAGCAGACCACGACCGCCGCCCACGGCAGGGCCAGCAGCCCGGCGGCCAGGCCGACCAGCCGGCGGCGGCCCGCCCGGCTCGCCCAGCGTGGGGCCACCTCCTGGTCGATCGTGGCCCGGATGATCTCGTCGCGGCGCTGCTGCCGCTCGGCGGCGCGGCGCCTGGACTCCTCGCGCAGCGCTTCGGCCTTCTGCTTGCGGGAGGTGGGCTCCATGGTCGTGCCTTTCATGAACGGGCCTTTCAGGTCGTGCTGCCGAGGCGGGGGAACGGCGTGAGCGAGAAGACCACCTCGACCGGCACCTCGAAGTAGGCGGCGATGCGCAGCGCCAGGTGGAGGCTGGGGCTGTACTCGCCCCGCTCCAGGTAGCCGATGGTCTGGTAGTGGACGCCGAGGGCGGTGGCCAGGTCGCGGCGGGACACGCCGCGTTCGGCGCGCAGCACCGCGATGCGGTTGTGGACGTGCTCCTTGTCGGTGGGCATCCCATCCCCTCGTAGTCCCGGTTCTACGAACCGGCGCATCTCTGTTGTGATTGATAGTAGGTCTACTACATCTGATCGCACAAGTAGGAGGATCGGTGCGGCTGGCAGGATGAGGGCGTGCCCCTCTGGTCCGTCCTGTCCCGAACCATGCGCGGCGGCCGCGCCGACGCCGCGCTGGCGCTGGGCCTGTTCGCCCTGTCGGCGACCTATGTCCTGCTCTTCCTGGAGGGACGGAGCTGGCAGAGCGCGTACGAGCGCGTCCCGGGCTCCGGATGGACCCTGACCGTGATCGCCTGCGGCGCGCTGTACTGGCGGCGGCGCCGCCCGGTCACCGTCGCGGTGGTCGTGGGCCTGGCGTGCGCGGCGTACTACCCGATGACCGAGCCGGACGGGCCGATCCTGCTGGCGTTCATCGTCGCGCTCTACACCGTCGCCGCCGAGGGCAGGACGGCGGCCGCCGCCCTGTTCGGCGCGGCGGCGCTGGGCGTGATGGCCTACGGCGAGGTCACCAGCGGCATCAACCACCTGCGGAACTCGGGCCTGTACCTGATGGCGGGATGGTTCGTGGCGGTGGTCGCGGTCGGCGGCGTCGCCCACAACCGCCGCGCCTACCTGCGCGAGTACGAGCGCCGACTCGCCGAGGCGGTGCGCACCCGCGAGGAGGAGGCCCGCCGCCGCGCCACCGAGGAGCGGCTGCGCATCGCCCGCGACCTGCACGACGTGCTCGGCCACAACATCTCGCTGATCAACGTGCAGGCCGCCGCCGCGCTGCACGGCCTGCGCCGCGACCCGTCGAGGGCCGAGTCCGCGCTGACGGCCATCAAGGCGACCAGCAAGGACACCCTGCGGGAGCTGCGCGCCACCCTGGGAGTGCTGCGCCAGGTCGACGAGGACGCCCCGGCGGCGGGCCTGGCCCGGCTGGCCGAGCTGACCTCCGGCGCGTCGGCCGCCGGGCTGACCGTGCGCGCCGTCACCGAGGGCGCGGCGCGCCCGGTGCCCGCCGAGGTGGACCTGGCGGCCTACCGGATCGTGCAGGAGTCGCTGACGAACGTGACCCGCCACTCGGCCGCGACCGAGGCGACGGTCCGGGTCCGGTACGCCGGCGACGCGGTCCGCGTGGAGATCGACGACCCGGGCCCGCCCCGCGACGGCGCGTCGCCCGGCTCGGGCAACGGCGTCCGGGGCATGCGGGAACGCGCCGAGGCGCTGGGCGGCGAGCTGTCCGCCGGTCCGGGGCCCGGCGGCGGGTTCCGGGTCAGCGCCCGGCTGCCGCTGAGCTGAACAGCCGCTTCACGAACGCGGTCGTGTCGGGCAGGGACGCGGCCATCGTCCCGCTGTGGTCGGCCCCCGGGTAGGCCCGGAACGTCACCGGCTGGCGGCGGGCCTTCAGGTCGCCGGCCAGCTTGAGGGTCAGCGGGATCGGCACGGTGGTGTCGTTGACGCCCTGCGCGACGAAGAACGGCCGCCGGTACCCGGTCAGCGGCACCTCGGTCACGCTCCTGAGCTGCCCGAAGAAGGCGGCGTCGAACAGCGGCCGCCGCAGCATGCTCCCGATCGAGACGCCCCGGGTGCGGGTGACCATGTCGGCGTAGCAGAGCCGTTCGGCGTCGGCGACGACCCGCCGGCCGAGCGGCGTGAGGTACCGGCCGACGTCGAACGCGGGCCGGGCCGCCCGCAGGCCCGCCAGGATGTAGGCGGTGTAGGCGGTCAGGTCGGCCAGGGGCAGGTCGGGGATGTGGGGCCCGGCCAGGGAGACGATCCCTTCGAGGTTGGACGGCGGCCCGGTGGCGACCGCGCCCCGGAAGTCCAGGTCGGGGGCGTACCGGGGGGCGACCACGGCGGTGAACAGCGCCGCGTGCCCGCCCTGCGACTGCCCGACCGCGACCCACCGGGCGGCGAGCGAGCGGTCCACGCCGCGCGCGGCCCGCACCATGTCGACGGCGGAGTGGGCGGCGCTCCGGCCGTCCAGGTACGGGTGGACGCCGGGCGTGCCGAGCCCCGCGTAGTCGGTCGAGACGATCGCGTACCCCTCGGACATCCACCGGGTCAGGTAGGTGACGTCCCGCTGTGACCGCCCGGCCGTGGAGGGGGCGCAGGCGTCGCCGAGCCCCACCGTCCCGTGCGTCCACGACACCACGGGCCACCCGCCTTCGGGCGGCGTCCCCCGGGGGACGAACACGGCCCCGCTGCTGAGCGCGGGTCTCCCGGTGGGCCCGGTGGTGCGGTAGACGACGCGGTGCGCGCTCCCGGTGCCCGGCAGCCACAGCCCCGCCGGGAGGGGCGTCACCGACACCACGCTCCCGGCGCTCCGGGCGGGGGCGGCCCGGGCGGGGGAGACCGGCGCGGAGAGGACCACGAGGGCGGAGCCGAGGGCGACCGTTCGACGCAAGACGACCTCCAAGATCGCCGAAACCCTAACCCCGCCCCCGCGCCCCGGCCAGCCCCCTGGCCGGAACGGGCCTCGCCTCCCCCGGGTCCTCTCCGCTCGCGGGCCACTACCGCCGGGGCACCCGGAAGCGCCGCGCCCTCCATGGAGGAACATGGGGGACATGAGGGTCTTTGTGTCGGTGGACATGGAAGGGGTCTCGGGGCTCACCGATCCCGAGGAGATGCGCGCGCCGGGACGCGGCTACGAGCGCGGCTGCGAGCTGATGACCGCCGACGCGAACGCCGCCGTGCGCGCGGCGTTCGACGCCGGGGCCGCAGAGGTCGTGGTCGCCGACTCCCACGGCCGGGGCCGGAACCTGCGCGCCGACCTCATCGACGAGCGCTGCACGCTCGTGCGCGGCACCCACCAGCCGATGCACATGGGGGAGGGCCTGGACGCCTCCTTCGACGTGGCCCTGTACGTCGGCTACCACGCCCGCGCGGGCGTGCCGCTCGGCGTGCTCAACCACACGTGGATGGGCCGGGAGATCCACGACGTGCGGCTGAACGGCGCGGCGGCCGGGGAGATCCGCCTGATGGCGGCCTACGCCGGGACGCTGGGCGTCCCGGTCGGGCTGGTCACCGGCGACGCGGCGGCGTGCGCCGAGGCGCGCGAGGCGCTCGGCGCGGTGCCCGCCGTGGCGGTGAAGGAGGGCCGCGACCGCTACGCGGCGGCGCTGGTCCCGCCGCCCCGCGCCCAGCGGATGATCTACGAGGAGGCGCTGCGGTCCCTCCGGGACCCCTCCGGCTGGCGGCGTCTGGACGTGGACCCGCCCTACACCCTGGAGGTGGAGTGGAGTTCGACGGCGATCGCCCGGTCTTGCGCGGTGATCCCCGGGGTGACGGCCACGGGGCCGCGTTCCACGGCGTTCACCTCCGACGACTACACCGACATCGTCGGGTTGCTCGGCGTGCTGGCGTTGATCGCTGGGGATGTGGGCTGCACCGGACGGCACTACGGATGACTCAGGCCGCCCGGCACAGGAGCGTCCCCACCGCCAGGCGCTCCGCGCCCCGGCCGGTCAGCACCGGTTCGGCGGTGACCACCGGGGTGAGCTCGTCGACCGGGCGGCCGTACACGCGGATCTCCCGCACGGTGAGCGACACCGGGTGATCGCCGTCCGCGTCGCGGGCGACCGTGAACGCCTCCCCGGCCCGGAACGTCTCCCGGCAGCGTCCCCGTACGACGCCGGGCGTCCCGGTCAGGACGAGGACGTGGAAGCACTCGACCATTCGCCCTCCTCCAGCCAGTCCAGGCGGCGTGTCCGGCGGGCCGTCCGGAGGTGGACGACCCGGACGCCGGGGTGCCGGGCGATGCGCTCGGCCGTCTTGGCGCGCTTGCGGTCGTACTGCGACCAGGCCCAGCGGACCGGATGGTCGGGGTCGGCCCAGTCGCGCCAGCGCTCGCGGTTGCCGTTCCACAGCTCGCGGCGGAACAGCGCCCGGCCGAACGACCGCCGCAGCACCCGGAACATCACCGTGCGCCGTGGCAGGTCCAGCCAGATCACGGTGTCGGCGCGCTCCCACAGCAGGTCGCCGAGCTTGCCGTGGTACTGGTCCTCGCAGATCCAGCGGTCCGTCGCCGCGAACGCCCGCACCTCGTCCACGAACTCCGGGCGCGGCGTCCAGCCGGGCCCGTGGTGCATCGCGTCCAGCTCGTGGCGGGGCAGGTCCAGGTGTTCGGCCAGGCGGTCGGCGAGGGTGCTCTTGCCCGCGCCGGAGATCCCGGCGACCAGTACCCGGCGCATCAGCGGAAGGCGTCGGCGTGGGCCGTGGCCCACTGCCGGAAGTCGCGGGGCGGGCGGCCGGTGACCTCCTGGACGTCCGGGCGGACGCGGGACTCGTCGAGGGTGCCGTCGCGGTGGAAGCGGAAGATGGCCTCGACGTAATCGGCGGGCATGGTCCGCTCCATCTCGACGCGCGACCGCTCGTCCGTCAGCCCCACGCAGCGCAGGTCACGGCCGAGCACCTCGGCCAGGACGGCGACCTGGTCGCAGGGCCGCAGCGGCTGCGGGCCGGTCAGTTCGTAGACGTGGCCCCGGTGGGCGCGGTCGAGAAGCGCCCGCGCGGCGACGGCCGCGACGTCCCGGGGGTCGACGCAGGCCGCCGGCGCGTCCGGGAACGGCACGCGCACCGTGTCGCCCGCGCGGAGCTGCGGCGCCCAGCGCAGCGCGTTCGACATGAACGCGCGCGGGCGCAGGAACGTCCAGGCCAGCCCCGAGTCGCGCACGGCCCGCTCCGACAGCGTCATGGAGCGGGAGATCGGGTTGCTCATGTCCGCCAGCGCGGCCGACCCTCCCGACACCAGCACCACCCGCCGCACGCCCGCGTCCCGGGCCCCGGCCAGCAGCCCGGCCATGTCCGCGCGGCCCGGCAGGAGGAACACGCCCTCGACGCCCTCGAACGCCCCGGCCAGGGTGCCGGGGTCGTCGAGGTCGCCGAGCACGGGCCGGGCGCCGCCGGGCACCGGCGCGTCCGGCCCGCGGACCAGCGCGCGCACCGGCGCGCCCGTCGCGAGCAGCGCGCGGACCAGCTCCGCGCCCACGTTGCCGGTCGCACCGGTGACCAGGAACATCGTTCCTCCTACAGTTCGCGGACGGGCCCGCCGTCGGGGTGCCGGTCGGCGCCGCTACCGGGGGCGAGGCGGAGGGACCGCGGACGGGGACGGTCTCCGCGGCGGAACCGGCATCCTATTGATCATTTTGCCGGACTCCGCGCCCGGTCCGGGCGGGCGGCATGCGCGTCACCCCCACTGGCCGGGCCGGTAGTCGCCGGCGGGCTGCCGGATGATGACGTTCATGCGGTTCCAGGTGTTGATGAGGGCGATCAGGGACACCAGGGCGGCGAGCTGGTCCTCGTCGTGGTGCTCGGCGGCGTCGGCCCAGGCCTCGTCGGTGACGCCGCCGGCGTCGGCGATGCGGGTGCCCTGCTCGGCCAGCTCCAGCGCGGCGCGCTCGGCGTCGGTGAAGACGGTGGCCTCCCGCCAGGCCGCGACCAGGTTGACGCGCACCGAGGTCTCCCCGGCGTGCGCGGCGTCCTTGGTGTGCGCGTCGGTGCAGAAACCGCAGCCGTTGATCTGGCTGGCGCGGATCGCCACCAGGTTCTGCGTCGCGGTCGGCAGGGCGGAGTCGGCGATGACCTTGCCCGCCGAGGCGAGGTGCTTCATGTACCTGGTCGCGACGGGGGTGGCGTAGTAGGGGAAACGGGCGTCCATGGCGATCTCCTTGCCGTTGTGGTGGGGACACCTCAACGACGCGGCGGCCCGGCGGAAGGTAACGGCCGATGGTTCACCCGCGCCCGGCCCCGGCGGGTCTCAGACGGTGGCGCGGTCGGCGGCGCGGTCGGCGGTCACGATCGCCTCCAGCAGGCCCGGGAACGCCTGCCCGAACTCCTCGCGGCGCAGGGCGTTCATCCGCGACGTCCCGGCGTAGTACTGCCGGATCAGCCCCGCCTCGCGCAGGACCCGGAAGTGGTGGGTGGCCGTCGACTTGCTCACCGACAGGTCGAACCCGCCGCACCTGATGTCGGCGGACGAGGCGTACAGCCGCGTCACGATGCCGCGCCGCACCGGGTCGACCAGGGCCTCCAGCACCTGCTGGAGCGTGACGGTCCTCGGGTCCGGGTGGTGCGGTGCGCGTTCGGCGTCGGTGCTCATGCCGTCCATGGTACGACAGCCATCGAAGTTTGACAGTGATCGAACTTAAGTGCTTGAGTGGGGCCCCACTCCCCGAGAAAGGACGAGGCGATGGCCAGGACGGTGCTGTTCCACGAGCTCGGCGGCCCCGAGGTGATGCGGCTGGAGGACGTCCCGGTCGGCGAGCCGGGGCCGGGCGAGGTGCGGATCCGGGTGGAGGCGATCGGCGTGAACCGCGCCGAGGCGCTGTTCCGCGCCGGGGTCTACATCGAGCCGGTGCGCAAGTTCCCCGCGCGGCTGGGCATCGAGGCCGCCGGGGTGGTCGAGGCGGTCGGCGACGGCGTGACCGCCGTGCGCCCGGACCAGCCGGTCAGCGTCGTGCAGACGTTCTCGCCGAACGACTACGGCGTCTACGCCGAACGCGCCATCGTCCCCGCCTCGGCCGTGCTGCCCCGCCCCGAGGGGCTCGGCGCGGTCGAGGGCGCGGCCGTGTGGACGCCCTACGTGACCGCCTACGGCGCGCTGGTCGAGGTCGGCGGCCTGCGGCCCGCCGACACCGTCGTGCTGAACGCCGCCTCCAGCAGTGTCGGGCTGGCCGCCATCCGCGTCGCCGACCGCATCGGGGCCACGCCCATCGCCCTCACCCGCACCGCCGCCAAGCGGGACGCGCTGCTGGCGGCGGGCGCCGCCGAGGTGATCGTCACCGAGTCCGAGGACGTGGCCGACCGCGTCCTGTCCGCCACCGGCGGTCGCGGCGCGGAGCTGGTCTTCGACGCCGTCGCCGGGCCCGGCGTGCGGGAGCTGGCCCGCGTCGTCGCCGACGAGGGCACGCTGCTGGAGTACGGCCTGCTGAGCGGCGAGCCGACGCCCTACCCGGCGTTCGACCTCGGCATGCCCGCGCTCAACATGCGCACCTACACCATGCTGGAGACCACGACCCGGCCCGACCGGCTGCGGCGCGCGGCGGCGTTCGTGGCCTCCGGGCTGCGGTCGGGCGCGTTCCGGGCCGCGGTGGACCGCACCTTCGACCTCACCGAGATCGTGGAGGCGCACCGGCACCTGGAGTCCGGCACCCAGATCGGCAAGATCGTCGTCACCGTGTGACCGGCGCGCTCACTCCGGCTCGGGCGCGGCCGAGGCCAGCGCCTCGTAGGCGGGCAGCAGGGCGTCGGCCAGGTCGCGCCGCCGCACCCTGACCGGCGGCGGCGCGGCGACCTGGAGCACGAACCCGGGCGGGACCGGGGGAGCGGGACGCCGCTCGCGCAGCCGGGCCAGCCCGGACGGCCGCGCCCAGAACCCCTCGGCCGTCAGCGGCTCGTCCGGCGTGTCCTCCTCGGCGGCGGCCGGGGCGCGCCGCAGCGCCGTCAGCAGGTCCTCGCGGGTGCGGCCGTTCCAGGCCAGCACCAGGAACGGGTCCTCGTCGAACGCCCGCGCCAGCGCGTACAGCACCGCCGCGCCGTGGTCGCACGGCGTCCCCCAGTCGTCGCAGCCGCACATCATGTGCGGCGCGGCGGGGAACAGCGACGTCCCGGCCTCGGCGAACACGTCGGCGACCTCCGGCGGCAGCTCCCCCGCCAGCAGCCGCGCCCGCAGCACCGGATGCGCCGCCAGCGCAGCCTCGACGCGCCGCCAGTCCGCCGGGTCGATCGCGTCGACGCCGAGCGCGACGTCGAACGCCTCCCCGCCCAGCCCCGCCACCCGCGCCGTCACCTCGTGCGGCGCGACCTTCAGCCGGTCCACCCGCTCGGCCTCGGCGAACACCCGTCCCCGCGCCATCCGCACCGGGTCGGCGAACGCCTCCACCGCCGCCAGGAACCGCCGCGACCAGCTCATCAGTCCGCCACCGCCTCGGGCGCGAGCCACAGCACGTCGCGCAGCTCGGCCACCGACAGCTCGGTCAGCCAGTCCTCGCCGGTGCCCACGATCGAGTCGGCGAGGGCCTTCTTGCGTTCGATCATCTCGTCGATGCGCTCCTCCATGGTGCCGACGCAGATGAACTTGCGGACCTGCACGTTCCTGGTCTGCCCGATCCGGAACGCCCGGTCGGTCGCCTGGTCCTCCACGGCCGGGTTCCACCAGCGGTCCAGATGCACCACGTGGTTGGCGGCGGTCAGCGTCAGGCCCGTCCCGGCCGCCTTGAGCGACAGCAGGAACACCGACGGCTCGGGGTCGTTCTGGAAGTGCTGCACCAGGTCGTCGCGCGCCTGCTTGGAGGTGCCGCCGTGCAGCCACAGCACCGGCCGCTCCAGCCGGGACGCCAGGTACGGCTGGAGCATCGACCCGAACTCCGCGTACTGCGTGAACACCAGGGCCTTCTCGCCCTGCTCCACGACCTGCCCGCAGATCTCCTCCAGCCGCTCCAGCTTGCCCGACCGCCCCGCCAGCCGCGACCCGTCCTTGAGCAGCTGCGCCGGATGGTTGCAGACCTGCTTGAGCTTGGCCATCGTCGCCAGGACCAGCCCGCGCCGCTGCCGCTCGTCGGCCTCGGCGATCTGCGCGAGCATGTCGTCCACGGTCGCCCGGTACAGCGACGCCTGCTCGGGCGTCAGGTTGCAGTAGGTCTTGATCTCCTGCTTCTCCGGCAGGTCCGAGATGATCGACCTGTCGGTCTTCAGCCGCCGCAGGATGAACGGCTGCGTCGCCCGCTTGAGGGCCAGCGCCGCCCGCTCGTCCCCGTCCTTCTCGATCGGCACCGCGAACCGCTCCCGGAACGCCGCGCGCGGCCCCAGCAGCCCCGGATTGGCGAACTCCATGATCGACCACAGTTCGGTGAGGTGGTTCTCGACGGGCGTGCCGGTGAGCGCGATCCGGGTGCGCGCCGGGATGGACCGCACGGCGCGGGCCTGGCGCGTCCCGGCGTTCTTGAGCGCCTGCGCCTCGTCGCACACCACCCGCTCCCACTCGACGCGGCCGAGCGCGGCGGCGTCCCGCGCGGCGGTCCCGTAGGTGGTGAGCACGAGGTCGGCGCGCCCCACGGCCGCGACGAGGTCCTCGTCCCGGTGCCGCCCGGTCCCGTGGTGCACGTAGACCCGCAGCTTGGGCGTGAACCTGGCGGCCTCCCGCTGCCAGTTCCCGACCAGCGACATCGGCCCGATCAGCAGCGTCGGCTTGGGTGCCTTGCCGCCTTCGCGCTCATATGCCAGCAATGACAGGGTTTGTAGGGTTTTCCCCAGGCCCATGTCGTCGGCGAGCAGGCCGCCCAGCCCGAGGTCGCTCATGAAGCGCAGCCAGGCCAGGCCGCGTTCCTGGTAGGGCCGGAGCGTCGCCTCCACGCCCTCGGGGGTGGTCATCGGGGTGAGGCGGCGGTCGGCCTGGCCGGACAGCAGGTCGCCGAACGCGCCGTCGGCGTCCACGTCCAGCAGCGGCAGCGTGTCGTCGCCCGCGTTGACGATCGCGCGGATCGCCTCGGCGGCGGTCATCGTGCCCGCGCGGGGCTGCCGCAGGAACTCCAGCGCGGCTTCGAGCTGCTCCTCGTCCAGCTCGACCCACTGGCCGCGCAGCCGCACCAGCGGGGTCTTGAGGCGGGCCAGCTCCGCCAGCTCGTCCTCGTCGATCGACTCGTCGCCGATCGCCAGGTCCCACTTGAACCTCATCAGCCCCGACAGGTCGAACCCCGACCCGGCCGCCGCGCCGCCGCCCTCGTCGGGGTCGTCGCGGGTGGTCAGCCTCATGCCGAGCCGCGCCCTGCCCGCCCAGGTCGGCAGCAGCACCCCGAACCCCGCCGCCGCCAGCATCGGGGCCGACTCCCGCAGGAACCGGAACGCCCCGGCGGTGTCGAGGACCAGCTCGTGCGGGGTGTCGCCGTTGAGCGCCCGCGCCATCTCGGGGAACAGCCGCAGCGCCCGGCCGAGGCCCTCCAGCAGGGTCTCGCGCGCGTTCGGGATCGACGTCGCCTCGCCCGCCCACACCAGCGCGGCGGGAACGTACAGGCTCGGGTCGTCCACGCCCTGCAACGCGAACTCCACGCGCCAGGACTCGCTCTTCTCCCCGCCCTGCCCGTAGTCCAGCTCGTCCGCGCCCGGCTCGGCCAGCCGGAAGCACACCCGCAGCGGCCCGGAGGGGCGGCGGACGGCGGCGGCCCAGGCGTCCAGCTCGGCGATCAGCTCGTCGGGGTCGTCGCGGGGCTCGCGGGCGACGACCGGGTTCGGGCCGGTCAGGGCCTCGACCCAGCGTTCGGCGAGCGGCAGCCGGTCGGGGACCCTCCCGGCGCGCGGCGGCAGCAGCGGATGCGGCACGATCCCGCGCACGGCCGTGTCCACCAGACCCGACAGCGCCTCGCGCAGCACCTCGGCGGCGGGGCGGCCCCCGTCGGCGGCCCGGCACGCCGACGGCATCGCCCGCACCAGGTCCCCGAACCGGTCCCCGTCGTCGAACACCGGCCGCCACCGCGCCACCAGGTCCCCGTCCTCGCGCAGCAGCGCCGGGAGCACCTGGCCGCGCTCGACGAGGTGCACCGCCTCCTCGGCGAGCAGGCACAGGTAACGCAGGTCGGTCCCGCAGACCACGTCCCCGCTGTGCTCGGCCGCCTGCAACAGCGCCATCGCCGGGAACGGCTCCAGCACCAGCGCCGGAACCCGCCACTCCCGCAGGCGCGGCGGCTCGTCGTGCGGCGTGGAGTCCAGCTCCGGCGACGGCACCGGCAGCCCGCCCACGGTCGGCAGCGCCATCGCCAGCTCGACCCGGAACGCGCCCCTGACCATCGGCTCGTAGGAGGTCCCGGTGAAGTCGCGCGTCGCGAACGGGTGCACGTCCGGGTCCGGCTCGCGGCTCCCGGTCCGTTCGGCCCACAGGCACAGTGCGCCGCCGTGCCAGGCGGCGTGCGCGACGAGCATGAGCGAGATCCCCCGAGCGTCCGACTGCGGCCGGGGAACGAACCTACCAGCGCCCCCCGACAGCGAGGGCGGGTCTCAGGCCACGTCCAAGGCGTAGCGGACGCGGTCGAGACGGCCCGCCGCCAGATCCTCGTCGGAGATCAGGAACTCGATCGCGGTGGCCTCGCCCCACGCCGTGCCCTCCTCGGCCGCGACCTGGAGCAGCGGGCGGCCGTGGCCGGGCGCCGCCCCGCTCCCGGACCAGCCGAGCAGCAGGTGCGGGGGCTCGGGCAGGACCTCGCGCAGGGCCATGCACATGTACATGACGTCGAGGTGGTGTTCGCCCCACGCCCGCCCGAGCGCGGGCTCCTCGTAGCCGGGGACCGACGGCACGGGCCGGGCGCGGAGGGGCAGCGGCGGGATCACCAGCGTGCCGTCGGGCGCAGAGCGTTCGGGGTCGTCGCCCGACACGTGCAGCACCCGGCACCCGGCGCTGGCCGGATAGTCGTCGGCGGGCACGGTCTCGCCCTCGCGGTACCCGAAGTCGTCGTCGTAGAAGAACAGCAGGACCCCGTCGCGCGGCAACGGCCAGTCCCCGTCGTACAGCGGGGCGAGCGCCGCGCAGTCCAGCCGGACCAGCGGCGTCAGCGCCCTGCCCCGGTACACGGGCCACTCGACGTCGGCGGGGAGCGGCGGCAGGCCGCCGTACACCGACGTCCCCTCACCGACCTCCAGCGCGACGGCGGGCCGCACCAGCGACAGCACCGCCTCGGCCAGTTCGGGGTTGCCCCGCGCGTACGCGGCCTCCCGGAGAAGATCATGCATATCGCGACAGACTGCCACAGAGGCTCATGAGCCGTCGGCCGCGTCGTCGAGCACCGCCAGGTTGCGTTCGGCCTGCGCGCTGACCAGCGCGATCGTGCCCGGCAGCAGGCCGTGCGTGCGCATGGCCTCCTCGTACGCCCCCTTCACCAGCGCCATCGCCAACCGAAGGACGGCCTCGTCGGCCGGCCGAACGTCCATCAGCGGTGGCCGCCCCTCATGCTCAGCAGCTTGTCCCGCAGCTCGTGGGGCGTGCGGGCGTGAACGACGGTGGTCCACTTGTTCACGCACCACACCGCGTGCCACGACCCTCGCGGGTCGCACACGATCCCGTGGTGAGGGAACTGCCGCCGCAACGCAGCCAGCCAGTCGGCGGGCGAGGGGCGCGGAGGGACGTTCACGGCCGTCCCCAGACACGGCGGCCCTTGCGGACGTCCAGCGCCCACGCCAGCGTCTCGGCCTTCTCCTGGAGCGTGTCCCCGACGACCACGCCGTAGTACTTCGTGAAGATCACGACTTCGCCGTCGTCGTACATTCTGGCTTTCACGGTGCGACTGATCTTCGGGTAACGCCTGTTGACCAGTTCCAGTTCGGCATCGCCGTCACTGCTGGTCGACAACGTCATGGCCAGATCACCGGCCCACGGCCGGAGATGAGCGGCGAGTTCTTCCAGGCGGTCGCGCTCGGTGCGTGCCGCGATTGCTTTCGACATCGTTCGAGTCCTCGGGAATCGGTCCCTGTTTTGCGTCCTGCGCCATAGAATCCCCGCCAACGCCAGCTCGCGGGAGATGTACGCGCATCTTTACAACCCTGGAGGGTGATCAAATGGGCGTCGCGGAGATGCTGAACCCGGAAGATTCACTGTGGCACTTCATGGCGGTCTACCTGCGAAAAGAGCGCCACCGGCGCAAGCTGTCCCTGGCGGACGTCGCTAAGATCATCGAAGCGGATAAATCCAGGGTTTCGAACTACGAGGCCGGACGCCTGAAGATCACGCGTCTGCATGCAGAGGCCATCGATCAGGCGTGGGGCACCATGCTTGCGACACTTCGGAAATTTGCGGTCAAACTTGGGCTTGACGCGGACTGGGCGAAACAGCTCTGGGAGTTCGAGGACGGGGCCCTCGTCATCAAGGTGTATGTGAACGGGGTGGTGCCGGTTCCCTTTCAGACGGAAGGCTATGGGGCTGTCATCCTCGAACTGTCAAGGACGGTCATCGACATTCCCGATGCCGTTCGGCGTCGGATGGGGCGGCGCAAACAACTCCTGGAGCAGGTGCCGCAGATGACCCTGTGGGCTCTGATCGACGAACGGGCCCTCACTCCACCTGGCTATCCGGAACAGGTGGTGCGAGAACAGCTTGAAGATCTGCTCGTCCAGGCGAGCCGCCCCGGCATCAGCGTTCGCGTGATTCCTGACGTCAGTAGTGTGCACGTGGGAGGAGACGGTTCTTTCGAGCTGATCACTACCGCGCAGGGTGAGAACGTCGCCTATGTATGGGCCCAACTAGGGGGCAGACTGGTGCATGACGCCCCAGACGTAAGGGAACTATCGCTACGGTATGACCGGATCGGAGCTAAGGCCCTGACCGAAGAAGCGACCCGGGAACTCATTGCACAGAAGTTGGAGCGTCTGACGTGACGATCAACTGGCGCAAGAGCAGCCACTCTGGCGGCGGCGGTGGCACCAGCGGCGACTGCGTTGAGCTGGCGGGCTTGGGCTCGGCGGTTGGTGTGAGGGACAGCAGGGACCCTCACGGGCCCAGGCTGGAGTTGAAGGGCGAGGGGTTCGCGGCCCTCGTTGAGAAGATCAAGAAGAGCGTCTGACATGACGATCAATTGGCGCAAGAGCAGCCACTCCGGAGCCGGTGGCGGCACGGGCGGCGACTGCGTTGAGCTGGCGGACTTGGGGTTGGTGGTTGGTGTGCGGGACAGCACAGACCCCCACGGGCCCAGGCTGGAGTTGGACGGCGACGGGTTCGCGGCCCTCATCGGGAAGATCAAGCGGAACGAGCCTGCTGAGCCCTGACGACCTGTGGGGGCGTGGCGTCGTCACCGTCGCCACGCCCCCGCGTCGCCGCAGAGCACACGGAAGGGGATGACCGTGACTGTCCATTGGCGCAAGAGCAGCCACTCGGGCGCGGGCGGCGGTTCCGTCGGCGACTGCGTTGAGCTGGCGGGCCTGGGCTCGGCGGTTGGGGTGCGTGACAGCACGGACCCCCATGGGCCCAGGCTGGAGTTGGACGGCGAGGGGTTCGCGGCTCTCGTCGGGAAGATCAAGCGGGACGAGCCTGCTGAGCTCTGACGGCTTGTGGGGCGGGTGGCGTCGTTATCGTTCCCACGACCCCTGCGCCGCGCCGCCGTAGAGTTCGGAGTTCCGACAGTGCTTTTCGACGTCACCCGTGGCGAGCTCGCCGACATCTTCGGCGAGGACCGGATCGCGGTCCTCCCCGCCACCGCCTTCCCGCCCTCCGCCGCGGACACCGAGGGTGCCCGCCTCCTGGAGACCGTCGGCGTCCCCACCGGGACGCTCCTGTTGCGTGAGCCCGACGAGGACTCCGGTCGGCTGCCCCTCGTCCAGGACGTCGTCCACGCGGAGGACTTCGCGGACGCCCCGGAGGGCGCGGGCGGATGGCCCGTCATCGGCTGGCTGCTCAACGCCCACCTCGCGCTCGACCCCCGTTCCGGCAAGGTGCACGCCTTCGACTCCGACGAGGAGAGCGCGCGGGAACTCCACGCGGACGTCTCCTCCCTCGTTCAGGTCGCCTTCCGGTTCCAATCCCTGCTGGAGGGGTTCACCTTCGGCGGCGACGGGCGCGACGAGGCAGCCGACTTCGAACGCCTGGAGCGCGAGGTCGAGCGGATCCGCCGGGAGACGAGCAGCGTCGACCCGCTCCCCTTCCGGGACGAGGAGACCGTCTGGTGGGTGGTCGGCGACGAGATCGCGGCGGGTCGGCGCTTCAAGGGCGACAGCCCGGGAGCCCGCTCGCTCTACGGTTGATCGTTGACCGGTGCCGTCCACGAAAGCCGCGGGAGCACAGATGAAGTGGGCGTCCAACGCCAGGCGACGGATCGGCGTCCGGCTCCGTCCCGAACGCCGCAGGGAACTCCTGGCCTTCGCCGCCGTGCTCGCCCTGGCGGCGGTCGTCCTCGTCCCGTTCGCCGGGCCGGACCGCGCCCCGGCCTCGGACGGGCGAAGCGGCCCCCAGCGGCCTCCGCTCCGGACGGCGGGCTTCGACGATCTCTTCACATCCGGCAGGGCCGTCACCTCGGCGGGCAGGCCGGGCGTCATCGAGACCCGTCAGGCCGGAAGGCTCGACGTGCCGAGCGGGAGGCTGGTCGCCTGCGACCCGTTCGTCCAGGGCGACGACCCCGGCTACGAGAAACCCTTCACCGTCACCGTGGCACCGGGGCGCTACCCCGTGTGGGTCTCACTGGTCCGGCACCGGGACGCCGCGGGCAGGACCCACTCCATGGTCGCGGCCGTCAAGGTCGCCATCCGCGCGGCCCCGGCGGTCCGGTGGGAACTCGCCCTCCAGCCCGGCTGGGACCCTGGCAAGCTCAAGCCGAACCACTACTACGGCTTCGGCGTGGACACCGGGACGGGCGCGTTCCTCGACGCCTCCGCGGGGCGGGCGCTGAGCAACCTGGCCAAGCCCGACGGTCTTCTGACTAAACGCCTGGACGACGCCCACGTCATCGACGTCCGCGACCCGGCGACGCGAACGAACGTCGTCGCGTACCACTCGGGCCGGGGCGACGGCGAGTACCCGACGTGGATCGGGCGCGCGGCCGACGGCTCCCCGACCGCCTTCGTCACCGACCTGCACGTGATCGACCACCGCGGCTGAGGGCTTCCCGCCGTTCGCCGGGCGCGCCGGGCCTCAGGAGGACGTCGCGGCGTGATCGGACTCGCCGCGCAGGACACAGAACTCGTTGCCCTCGGGGTCGGCGAGGACGGCCCAGCCCGTCCCGTCGGGCTCCCGGCGATCAGCGACCAGGGTGGCTCCGAGGGCCAGCAGCCGTTCGACCTCCTCCTCGCGCGAGGTCGCCGGACGCAGGCACAGGTGGATCCGGTTCTTGACCGTCTTCGGCTCCGGCACCTGGTTGAAGTACAGCAGCGGTCCCTCCGGGAGCATCACCCGAACCTCCCGGTCGCCCGGCCCGTCCTGCGGGTGCAGCGGAGAACCGGTCACCTCGCTCCAGAACCGAGCCAGCCCGTAGGCATCCGAACAGTCGATCGCCACGTTCTGCACCACCGAGACCATGCGGATCACCCTGCCCGAGGATCGCGCGACCCGCCACCGGACCACGTCCACGCGCTATGCGAAACGCTGGACCGGGAAGCCCCGGTCCAGCGTTCGGCCCAGCTCAGCGGTGAGGGCGTCGGCCTCAGAAGCTGGCGCTCTGGGTGCAGTAGTGGTCGTCGTCGCCCCGGATGTCGAAGATGAACTTCACCCCGAAACCTCCGGAACCGCGCCGGTAGCCGCCGGTCAGGCCCCTTTCGCGGTTGTCGGCGATCAGGGTGTCCGGGCTGTCGTAGGTCTTGGCGGGCGCGATGCCGCTGTCGCGGAAGTTGGCGTTGTTCTTGTTGGTCGCGGCACCGCGCGCCAGCTTCATCTGGTAGGTGACCTTGGTGATCGTCCGGAGCGACCCCTGGTAGTACAGCCGCAGGGTGCCCACGTCGCCCTCCCTGCTGGTGCAGGAGAGCTTCCGGACCGACGCGGCCTGGGCGGGGGCGGCCAGGCCGACGGTGGCGGTGACCGCCGTGCCGAGGGCGAGAGTGGTCATCAACGCACGCATGGTGATCTCCCCGATTGAGAACGTGGGGGACCGCATCCGCCGTCCGTACCTGTGGATGGCCGATGCGTTACGTCCCCGAGATGGCGTGTTGATCATTGATAGCAGGCGGCCGCGTCCGGAAGCTCGGATTGGTGGCCCGGAGAGGGCTTTGTGGTGGTCGAAACCCCGCATTCGACCTAGATTCCGGGGAGTTCTCGCAGGTCAGCAGATTGAAGTTTCAAGATCATCTTGGTTTTCAGATGATGAAAACTTGGATCATGGAGACGGGAACTTTCCGGCCCATCCGGGGGGCCATGTGCCGAGCGGGGTGCGCTCACGCCGCCCTGACCTGGCCCAACGTGGACGGCGCTCCCCGGTGAAGGCGGAGTCGTGGCCTGCTCGGGCCGTCGTTCGCGTCGGGGAGCGCGGGGGTGCTCGGTGTGTGCGTGACGGCGTGAGTCTCGACGGGGTCGGGCGGAAGTGGATCCGGGTCCGTCTGCGGCGGGTGCGCGGCCCCGCTGATCACTCCGGCTGGTGGGAGGTCAATTTTTCAGGCTTTTGATTCCCTGGAATTGCGGGCCCAGCTGGTCCTCCAGGGTTTATTCGATCGTTATTCATTGTGATCACTTAAAGCGGCGAAGTGCGACGCGAATACCATCCGAAGCGGACATGGGTCGCGCCATATCGGATCATGTCGCGGCCGACACGGCTCCGCCGAAGCGAGGTCCCCGTGACACGTACCCGCCGTCTGAACCTGCTGGCCGCCACGGTCGCCCTGACGCTGGTGCCCGGCCCCGTGGCCGCCGCCTCGGCCGCGTCGAGCGGTCCGGCCGCCAAAATCGCCCCGACCACGGCCGCCGAACCCTTCTGCTACGGAGAACCCTCCGATCCGAAGGCCGACATCAGCGATCTCAAAGCACGCTTCCGGCCCTCGAACTGGATGCCGACCCTGCAGGAGATGTACCGGCGGCGCTGGCCCAGCGGGGAGAAACTGGCCATCGCCCAGGCGGGCGACAGGTACTGGGAGCAGTTCGTGGACACCCGGAGCTTCGAGGCCTTCGCCGAGTCGATGATGGTGGCGATCCACGAGGAGACCCACATGTGGGACCTGGACCCGTCCCGGACCACGTGGGACGTGCGCACCGCGGCCTGGATCAACGCCTCGCGGCAGGCGACGAACGTGCCGCTGCACGGCGGCTTCCCCCGCCGCGAGATCCTCCCGCTGATCAACGACAGGTTGAGCGAGGACATGGACCGCATCTACCTGCGGGACCGCCAGCAGGGCGGTTACCGGTTGCAGGGCGTGCTGGCGGAGCTGAACGCCGGGCTGACGGGGCTGCCCGCGGTCACCGTGGTGCAGGAGTACATCAAGGGCGTCGGGGCGAGCAACGCCCGGGACATCGCGGCCACCAACCTCCGTTACCTGCTGCTCTACCTGCGCGTGGCCAAGGACCGGTACCCCGCCTACTGGAACAAGATCAAGAACGAGTCCGGGCTGCGCGAGCTCGTCCTGATCCAGTTCCTGCGCACGGCCTACTGGCTGGACAGGTCCGCGCCCTACACCGGCAAGCTCGGCAGCCCCGACGCCGACCGGATCACCGAGAAGAACTACGCTCCGGCGAACATCGCCATCATCGAGGAGTTCACCGGCGCGACCGTACGCCGCGACACGGACCGGCACTGCACCGCCTGACCCCGCCCACGCCCGCGCAGTGGCCGGCGGGGCGCGCGCTCATCTTCCCGGCGCGGTCGGGCCGGCCTCGACGACGTCGACCTCGCCGCCGGTGCCCATGGCGAACGCGACCCCGCCGGTCAGCCCGAAGACGAACGCCGCCGCCGCGCCCACCAGCGCCGCGCGCCGCCCGGCGCGGCGTTCCCGCCGGGACGGCGTCGCGGCGGGAACGGGCACCCCGGCCGCGATCCGCCTGCGCGCGGCGACCCACGCGTCCACGTCGTCGCCGTCGAGCCCGCACGCCCTGACGAACGCGACCAGCAGCTCCTCGCGGGGCAGGCTCTCGCGGCCGAGCATGGTGGAGGCGGTGGAGTAGGGGAGCGACTCACCGGCCTCGGCCGCGCGGCGCTCCAGCCGCCGGTAGCTCAGTCCCGACCACGCCTTGAGCCGGCGCAGCTCCGCCACGAAGGCGGCCCCGTCGTCGGCCTTGCCGGGCGATGGTGTGGTCACGGTCTCACCCCGAGGATCGTTCCCGCCGTTGATCGCTTCACTGTGCCCCACGCTGAGCTGCCCGTACAGCGATTCGCACGAGTTCGCACACCCCGACCCATTGATCGCGGCCCGAAGCGGCGGCGAGCCTTCGGCCTGTCCCGTCCACCACCTGCCCGGAGGTCCCGTGAACCCGTCCCGCTCCGCGGTCCTGGCGCTGGCGGTCCCGCTGGCGCTCGCCGGATGCGCCGTGGCCCGCCACGACCCCCCGGCCGCGCTCAGCGCGGCGCCCGACCCGGTCGACCGCTCGGTCGCCGACCACCTCGGCCGCACCCTGCCGCGCGGAACGGGCGGCACCGTGGCCGCGGCGCGCGGCGCGCGGCTCGCGCACTGCCAGGGCTTCGGCCTGGCCGACCACGCGGCCGGCACCCCGGCGGGCTGCGACACCGTGTACGACGTCATGTCGCTCACCAAGCAGTTCACTGCCGCGGCGATCCTGAAGCTGGAGATGATGGGCAGGCTGCGGGTCGGCGACCCGATCGGCAGGTTCGTCGGCCCGGTGCCCGAGGACAAGCGCGCCATCACCCTGCACCATCTGCTGACGCACACGGCGGGGCTGCCCGAGGTGCTGGGCGGCGACTACGCCGTCCTGTCCCGCGACGCGATGCTCAAGGGCGCGATGAAGGCGAGGCTGCGCTCCGCCCCCGGCACGGAGCACTTCTACTCCAACCTGGGCTACAGCGTGCTCGCCGCCGTCGTCGAGAAGGCCTCCGGACTCGGCTACGAGCAGTTCTTGGCGAAGCACCTGTTCGCCCCGGCGGGGATGAAGAGCACCGGCTACGTGCTTCCCCGGTGGCGGCCCCACCAGGTCGCCGTGGAGTACGACGACAGGGGGAACGGCAAGGGCCGCCCGTACGACCACCCGTGGGCGGCGGACGGCCCGTACTGGAACCTGCGCGGCAACGGCGGTCTCCTGTCCACGCCGCGCGACATGTTCCGGTGGCACCGCGCGCTGACCGGCACCGGGGTCCTGTCCGAGAGCGCCAAGCGCAAGCTGTTCAAGCCGCACGTCCCCGACGGTGACGGGGCCGCCTACGGGTACGGCTGGACGATCGTCGACAACGGAACCGAGCGGATCGCCTGGCACAACGGCGGCAACGGGTGGTCCATGGCCGTGTTCGCCCGGTCCCTGCGCGACGGCACGATGGTCTACTGGTCCACCAACCAGGTCCGCCGCAAGGGAGCCTGGAACCTCGCCGACCTTGAGGGCCCCCTGACGCTGGAGGTCGCCGCCCGCGTCCGCGGGTCGACCGCGAACCACGGAACGCCATAGCCGTCGGTCGCCGCCGTCCGGGCACGCCTTAGGCTCGTGGCGTCGTTCCGCGGAGATCACATCTGGAGGGTGTTGTGGGCGAGTTCGTGCGGGTCGAGGTCGAGGACGGCGTCGCGACGATCCGGCTGGACCGGCCGAAGATGAACGCGCTGAACGCGCAGGTGCAGCGCGAGCTGATCGACGCCGCCCGGCGGGTCACCGAGGACGACGCCGTCGGCGCGGTCGTGCTGTACGGCGGGGAGAGGGTGTTCGCGGCGGGCGCGGACATCAAGGAGATGGCCCCCATGTCCTACGCGGAGATGTCCGGCGGCCCCTCCGAGCTGTTGCAGGAGTTCACCCGGGCGCTGGCCGCGATCCCCAAGCCCGTCATCGCCGCGATCACCGGGTACGCGCTGGGCGGCGGCCTGGAGGTCGCGCTGACCGCCGACTTCCGCGTGGTCGGCGAGGGCGCGAAGGTCGGGCAGCCGGAGATCCAGCTCGGCATCATCCCCGGCGCGGGCGGCACCCAGCGGCTCACCCGGCTGGTCGGCCCGGCCCGCGCCAAGGACCTGGTCTTCTCCGGGCGGCACGTGGCGGCCGACGAGGCCCTGGCGATCGGCCTGGCCGACCGGGTCGTGCCCGACGCCGACGTCTACGCCGAGGCCGTGCGGTGGGCGCGGACGTTCGTGGGCGGACCGGCCGTCGCGATCCGCGCCGCCAAGCAGGCCATCGACGCGGGCCTGGAGGTGGACCTGGCGACGGGCCTGGAGATCGAGCGCGTCCAGTTCGCCGCGCTGTTCGGCACCGAGGACCAGAAGAACGGCATGCGCTCGTTCATCGAGGAGGGGCCGGGCAAGGCCACGTTCACGGGCCGCTGACCGGCCACCACACCGGCGGGACGCGCAGGGCCACCACGGCCGCCAGCAGGGCCGCCGCCAGCAGCGGGACGACCACCCGGCGCAGCGGCGGCCCGCTCGTCCCGTAGCGGCCGCGCAGGACCAGCGCCCCGGCCGCCAGCAGCCCGAACGGCAGCGCCGCGTCCCCGGCCGCCGGGGTGACCAGCAGCGCCGCCAGCAGCACCGAGTACCCGGCCCCGGCCGCCGCCGCCAGCACCACCAGCCGCACCAGCAGCTCCAGCGGGACGGCGGACACGGCCGCGACCCGCGCGCCGAACCGCCCGGCCCGCGACAGCCGCGCCCGCATCCGCCGCCACGCGTCCCGCGCGTACGCGGCCAGGAAGTACCCGGCGCAGGCCACCGCCGTGGGCAGCGGCAGCAGCGCGCACAGCGCGGGCAGCGCCACCA